>NZ_VFMY01000001.1:0-307770 GCF_006715305.1 Arthrobacter sp. SLBN-100 | reverse complement strand
GCAAATGCTATAAAGAGCATGACAAGGGCAGCGCCTATCCCGGCAGGGAGCAAGAACAGAGGCAGGGCGTCGCCGTGGACAAGACCGACAAGAAGGATGCCGAGGACGGGAGAAACCTGCATCACGACGGTTGTCATGCCAGAAACCCGGCCTCGCTGGTGTTGCGGCAACACGTCGGCCTGATAATTTCCAATTGACCCAGCAGCAGTCCCCCACCCAACCGCCGACAACACCCAACCTAAAGTCAGCCACAACGGATCCGGCGCCATAGCCATTACCGGGGCCGCTGCAGCCCCGACCAGGAGACCGGCGAAAGTGTAGGGCCGACGCCGTCCCCAGCGGGAGCGAGTGCGGTCACTTAGGATTCCGGTGAGGGGAGCAACGAGGAGCGTGACGGCCGACCCGACCCCGAGCATGTAACCGAGGATGTCAGGCCGGCCTGCCACAAGTTGCTCCAGACGCACGGCCAGCGAGTAGACCATTGGCACGACCAAAGCCATCCCGCTGCCGAAAGTCGCGAGAACAATCAGCGCGAGGACGCCAGTCCTGACCGACTGTGCGGGCGCCGGCACCGTCACATGTACCGCGTCATCCGCAGTGCGAACTGCGGGCACTACAGCATTAACCTCAGGTCGGTATTTATCCTTATTAAAGCTTTCATTCTTGCTTGTTTGCGGATTCGCCTCGACTTTTTCAGCCATGAACTTCCCTTATTCATTTTCCACGAAGGAACTTGCCCGCCTCAGTCGTACGCGGAGTCGGCCCACAAGAGCCGCGCAGGTCGGAATCTGCCTCAAGACGCTGGCGCTGTTTCTGCGTACGCACCCATATTTTGGACAAACTCCACAGCCTTCGGCCCCGTCTGCTTCTGTGATCTGCGTGAGCAACATAGCGGCCAAGCCGGCCATGCGAGGACGCATCGGTATGGTGGCTTCCGACATGTCCCCGCAAAACCGTGCAGCCGCCAGCGGTCCTAAGAACCCAGTCAAGTGCGGCGGCCATGCAAGGGTAGAGGCCGGACGTGCCGTCTTTCCTGCCGAAATGGCTGGTGTATCAGATGGGCTGGGCTGCGCCGGCCTGAATGTCTTGCTCCCGTTGGAGTTCACGCAGCCGGAGCCGCTCGGCCCGTCGGCGTTCTTGCTGTATGGGGTCCGCGACCGGCGAGGCCAGGAGCAGCCGCTGCGTGTAGGGATGCTCCGGCTGGGTCGTGATGTCCCTGGCAGCACCGGTCTCCACGATGTCCCCTTGGTAGACGACGGAGACACGGTGACTGATGTGTCTGACGACTTCCAGGTCGTGGGAGACGAAGAGGTACGCCACACCTGTGCGCCGCTGGATGTCAGTCAACAGGTCGAGCACCTTGGCTTGGGTTGACAGATCCAGCGCGGAGACCGGTTCGTCGCAAACGATAAGGCGCGGTTCCGGGGCGAGCGCACGGGCAATCGCAACACGCTGCCGCTGACCGCCGCTGAATTCCCGCGGCAGCCGCTCGATCGCGTTTGCGGGAAGACCCACCCGATCGAGCAGGGTACGGACACGCGAACGTGCATCAGACTTCGTAGCTCCCTGAACGACGAGCGGCTCGCTGAGGATGTCGCCCACTGTCATTGTGGGGTTTAGTGAGGTGTAAGGATCTTGAAAGACGACCTGGATGTCACGGGCAAGTCGACGACGTTCCTCACCGCGGACGTGAGTGATGTCCTGGCCATCGAAGGCAATCGTTCCACCGGATGGCTTCACGAGGCCGAGCACGGAGCGCCCGATTGTTGTCTTTCCCGAGCCGGACTCCCCCACTACTCCGAGTGTTTCCCCTGCGGCGATCTCGAGAGAAACTCCATGAAGTACCTCGAGCGGCTTTGCCCGGAAGCCGCGGCCAGGGAACTCGACTCGCAGGTTTTCAACCTGCAGCAGGGCGGTCATCGCTGGGCCTCGTCCGCGCCCACCGTGACGGGCGGATCCAGGCGAACCACACTCTCGTCAAGAATTGAGTTCAGCAGCATGCGGGTGTAGTCGTGTTTCGGAGACCGGAACAACCCGACCGTGTCACCTGTCTCTACAATTTCTCCATTTCGCATGACCGACACGCGGTCACATATGTCGGCGACCACGCCGAAATTGTGTGTTACGAGAAGAACTGCCATTCCAAGCTCCTGTTGCAGATCGCGGAGGAGGTCGAGAATTTCGGCCTGCACCGTGACGTCGAGTGCGGTGGTCGGCTCATCTGCGATGAGAAGACGGGGACGGCTGGCCACCGCACCAGCGATAAGTACACGCTGAGCCATGCCACCTGAAATTTGGTGCGGATACGATGCAAAGGTTCGCTCAGGGTTTCGAATTCCGACCCGCCCCAGCAGTTCCATCGCTCGGTTCTCCGCCTCCGCCGCACTCACGTCGCTCGTTGCACGGATACCTTCAATCAGTTGCGCGCCGACAGTAAACGAGGGATCGAGGTTCGACATGGGTTCCTGCGGGATGTAGGCGATGTCACGGCCGCGGATTTTGCGCAGCTCGCGTTCATTGAGCCCCAGCAGTTCTCGGCCCATAAGTCGAACGGACCCCCGGAGAATAACGGCTTCATGCGGCAGCACACCCAGGACAGCAAAGGCAGTCTGCGTCTTTCCGGAACCCGACTCGCCGACCACTCCCAGTGTTTCCCCGGCGTTCACCGAAAACGAAACCCCCTGCACCACCTCATTCAATTCGCCCGTTGGGGATGGATAGGCAATCACCAGGTCCTTGACGACGAGTAGCGGAGACTCCGCCAGAGTCGCGGTCTGGTCCCGGGGCGGGGTCATGGCTGCTTTCTCAGGGGCTGGACCTGAGCGCCGGCGGCGCTTCTGCTTCGCACCCTGCAGGGTGTCCCGGAGGGCATTACCGAACAGCACCAGGCAGGCAGTAAGAATTCCCAGAACCAAGCTCGGCCATATGAACTGCAGCGGACTGATGTAGAGATTGGTGAATCCGACGGAAATCATGGAGCCAAAACTTGGGACCGAGTTGGAGCCGACGCCAAGGAATGCGAGACCTGCTTGCACTCCGATCGATGCGCTTGCCAGGAACGCGGCCGCGATGATCACTGGTCCTCGGACGATGGGCAGGACATGCCGGGCGAGGATGCGGAGGTCTTTCAGCCCGGAGACCCGGGCGGCGTCTACATAGAGTTCCCTGCTGACACCTATTACCTGGTTGCGCACGATCCGGTAGATGCCAGGTGAGAGCAGGAAACCGAAAATCAGCATTGTAGCCCGGAAGTCGCCCTTTGTGACGGGCATTAACACGATCAGCATGAGTAGGCCCGGGAAGGTCATGATCAGGTTGAATACCCATTCGGTCACGCTACGCGTGCCGGCGAAGTATCCGCCCACCAGGCCGAAGGTGATGCCGACCAAAAGTGCGACACCGGTACCGATGACCGCGGAAATCATGCTGGTGTTGATGGAGTGCAGCAAGCGCGAAAGGATGTCGCGGCCGCTTTGGTCCGCACCCATTGGGTAATCAGGTGTCCCCATAGGTGCATTCGCTGCTTGAAGCGAAGCGGCGTTCGGGTCGTGCTCGGCCAGGACGGGTGCGAGAAGACCGAACACGATGATCGCCAGCAGGATCAGCACCGTGATGAGGCCCTGCGGGTCTTCGAGCAGCCTGCGCCAGGATGGTTTCCGGGATGTCGGCTGCTCTGCGAGCGTGACGAGCGGTTCTACAGGAGTTTCGGAGCTCAATAGATCCTCGCCTTCGGGTTGAGCCAGCCATTTATGAGATCTACAACCAGATTTATGGCAATTACCATCAGGACACCGAAGAAGGCCACTCCCAGTATTACGGGAACGTCGCCTTGCAGGGACGCGATGAAGGTGAAGCTGCCATATCCCGGCAGGGCAAAAACGTTTTCGATGATGAGCGCGCCTCCGAGCATCTGGATGAACTCAAGTGAAAGGACGGTGAGTGCTGGTCCGGATGCATTTCGCAAGGCATGCTTCAGCACTACCGACTGAACCGGGATTCCTCGCGTTCTTAAAGTTCGAACGTAGTCCCTGCTCAGTTCGTCGACCATCGACCCTCTGACCTGGGCCGTGATGTTTGCGGCACCCCCGATCACGAGCACGATGACTGGGATGGTGATGGAGCGAAGCCATCGCACCGGGTCCTCGGCGAACGGGGTGTATCCGCCCGCCGGAAGGAGTTTCATCTGAACGGCGAAGAGGTAGACGAGGCCGATCGCGAGCAGGAGGCCCGGAACCAGGTGACCGATCAGGGAAAGCCCTTGTGAGAGACGGTCGGCAAATCCGCCGCGCGCTGCGGCCCAGACGCCGAGTACCACGCTGATGGTCACGGTGAAGAGTAGTGCCACAAGGACAACGGAAAGCGTCACCGTGAGACGGGTGAGCACAGCGCTCATCACCGGTTCGCTCGTGATGAGCGAGCGACCGAAGTCGCCATTGATCGCTCCGAAGAGCCACTTGAAGTACTGCACGGGAAGCGGCAGGTCCCAGCCGAGCTCGGCCAATCGTCTGTCAACAGACTCATTGGTGGCTGCCGAACTCAGGTTAGTCGTCACGATGTCCCGGAACGACAGGCTCAGCAACCAGTAAGTGATAAACGTCATCAGAACTGCCAGCACGAGGCCGGCGCCGAGACGGCGCGCCACGTAACCGATCATGTTGATTCCTTCGGGTACTGGATGGGGATAGACCCCAGAGGGAGAATAGTGCTGGACAGTGGTGTGGGCACCCGACCCGCTCTTAGGCCGGGTACCCACCACGGGAACTATCTATTTCGCTTGTTCGTACTGGCGCACGTTGGATCCCATGGCCGACTTCGGATCGACGAACTCCACCCCAGGATCTGTCGCTATGGTTCCACCCATGTAGGCGATGGGGGCATTCAGTGCGTGCTCTGTTGCGAACGCAGCTATTTTTTTGGAAAGTTCAACCCGCTCAGCTTCGTCCGCCGTCGCTGTCGCCGCTACCAGCTTTTCGAGCTCCGGGTCGGTGTACCGGAAGGGGTTTGTGTAGGCGTTTGGGCCGTAGTAAGTTCCGATCATCTTCTGCGCCGCAGGCAACGCGTCAATGTAGAGGACCATCGGGAATTTCTTGCCCGCGATCGCCGCGCCGGTGTTCTGGGGAGGTACCGGCTCCCAGCTCACCTTGATGCCGATATCGCCGAGGGCCTGCGTGACGGTCGGCTCGAAGGTAGTGGAGTAGGGCGTGCTCGGCATTGTCACGCTGAAGCCGTCCTTGTAGCCAGCCTCGGCCAGCAGGTTTTTGGCTCCCTGCACGTCGTACTTGTAATAGCCTTCCAGCTTCTCGTTGTACTCCTTGGAATCGGGGTTGAAGATCTGCACTGTCGGCTTGCCGGCGCCCTGGAGGATTGCTTTGACAATCCCTTCACGGTCGAACGCCATGTTGATTGCCTTACGGACCCGCTCGTCAGCCAACGCCGGTACGAGCTCTCCCTTCTTGTCAAGCAGCAGCATAGTGAGGTGGGCCTGGCCGGCAAGTCGCGTGACCTTAAGGCCCTTGGCCTCCATCGGTGCTACCTGCTGGGGCTGGAGCTGGCCGGCTGTCAGCTCGCCAGCCTGAAGCGCGTTGAACTGGGCCGTGGGGTCAGCAATCACGCGGAACGTGAGCTTAGGGAACGGAAACGCACCGAGGTTCCAATAATCGTCCCGACGCGTCAGCACGTACGAACTCCCCGGGACAGTGGCTTTATCCAGCACGTACGGTCCCGAACCAATGGGATTGGCTACAATGTCCTTGTTGTCAAGGGCCTTTGCCGGTGCGATGGCACCGGCACCCTGGGAGAGTGCAATCAGCAGAACTGGGTCGGGACGCGAAAGCTGAAGCACCACCGTCTTGTCGTCGGTCGCCGTAACTGATGCAACTGCACTCAGGGCGGGGGCCTGCAGCCCCTTGGCTGTGCGGGACCGCTCAAGCGTTGCCACAACATCCGCCACAGTGACGGGCTGACCGTCGCTGAACTTCATGTCGTCGCGAATGACCAACGTAAGCCTGGTTTTGTCGGGGTCATACTCCCACTTCTTGGCCCCGTTCGGCTGGACTTCCCCGTTGTGGTCAACGAAGAGCAGCGTGTCGTAAATCGCGGACCAGACGTAAGCGGCCTGACCGTCATTCAAGTTGGCCGGTTCCATCGATGAAATGGGAGTCTGGATCGCCAAGCTGAAGTTTTTCACGCTGGGGCTTCCAGGCTCAGGGGACCCAGCGCTTGGGCCGGAGCATGCCGATAATGCAAAAACAGTGAGAGCTGCAAGAGCCCCGACCCGAATGCGGGTCGCAAGCGTCTTAGATAATTTGCTACGCACAGAAAACTCCTTTGTTGCGTGCATGGATATGGATTTCGAGAGCGCAGACCGCGCGACACGGCGGTGTGGCTTCTGAAACGGTCGCAGGGTCATGGGCAGGTCCGCCGTCATGTGGATGGGCGAGGCATTCCAAACCGGTGTCTAGTGGTCATTAGATTAGGTCTAGTGAGTTGTAGATTACAGCAGCTAGATTGGTTCGTCCAGTAGGAAAGTGAGATTCGCCACGTCGCCAGCGATCGAGAAAAGAGTGCACAAGGTTTGGCGCCTGACATAAGCCGCCCGGTTGATGCCGTATCCCGGACATCGCTGAAGTCTGCGGTATTCGAAGACCCCCGGTCCTTCACTTCCAGCCGTTATCCGAACGCCGAAGGCAGGCCCAGGCGGTAAAGGCTAAAGAAGCATACGGTGACTGCCATCCTGGAGCAGCTGACCGCGCCCGCCCAGCATCATCGACCTAATGCCGCTGCTGATGCCGACCCATCCCAGAGGCGGGCGACCCATTCTCGTTCTCGTGCTTCTCCTGCGAGGGAGTCAGACTCGATTAGTGGCCGAAGCAGCCGCCTGCAGAGAGATCGGGGAACCGCTTAGGACGATTGTCCTCGGACCAGACGAAGCATCGTGTCATTTGAGGCGATAGGGATGATGGGGAGCGGGATGTTGAGCTCATTCGCAAGATCCTCTACCGCCCGGTCCATCAGAGCATCCATGTTCACATCGATGGTGGTGAGGCGCGGGGTCAGGAGTTGCGCGATGGGAGTGTTGTCGACTCCCACGATGCTCACGTCATCCGGAATGGATAAACCCAAGCGAGTGGCAACGTGTGCGACCGCTGCCGCAACGGTGTCGTTGTACGCAGCGACACCCACGACACCCCCCTCCTGCAGAAGGCCTGCAACAGCTTGATACGCGCCGTCAGGGTCGACGGGAACATCGATGAGGACCGGTTTCATGATGCCCGCTTTCGAGCAGGCACGTTCGATCTCCACGAATCGCATTGGGCTGTAAGGGTCGGGACGTCGATCCCGGAGAGAGGCGTAGACGATGCGGCGAGGACCGGTTCGGATCAGCTCGGCGACTTGCATGTGGCTGATCGATACGTCCAAGCGGATGCTGTCGTTTTCCCCGATGCCCAAGCGGGGAACCGTGGGAACACCCTGCTGGGCGAGACGTTCCCGTGATGCGGTAGACAGCGCTGCACCGAGATCGATAACAGCCAAAGGGCGCAACGCAAGTATTGACGCCGCTGTCTCGTCGGAGTCCGGGCCGACGAAGCGCAGCACGACGTTTCCGCCCATTCCCGCGGTGTTCACCGTCAGGCGATCCAGGGCATCCTGCTGATTTTCACCGATCGTGGAGTTTGGAACCAAGGCCACAATGATATCGCCGCGACCTCGAACGAGGCTTCGGCCAGCGGGCGAAGGCCGGTAATCGAGCTCTTTCGCCGCTTCCGGCACACTTGCTTCCGCGCCTGCGGGGCAAAGTTCTCCGCACGTCCGTTGAAGATGTGGCTCACGGTAGCCCGTGACACCCCCGCTCGGGCCGCTACGTCCGCTGCAGTAGAAGGGCGCCGGCAGTGGTAGCTCACCAAACTCTTCTCACGAGTGCACATTGCATGACTATTCGCACTCGCTTCTCGTCCACGTGCACCAACGGCGAGTTTGAAGCTTGTCTCGACCGCAATAGACGATCACGGTGAGTCCTAGCTCTTCAGGCGGGGTCCCCCACACGTTCCCCGGTCTGCGGGGCAGAGCGGTCGTGCGTCAGTTGGAAACGTGGCTCATGCTGCGCGGCAGACCCCGCTCGGGCCCCTACATCAGCCTGCACCATAAAGTCGTCCGGGAGTGGCGGTCGAGGTTTACCTTCGCATGACGGACGCAACACTAGCCAAGTTGTTATCACGTGTGCATAATCTTAGTACCACGTGTGCATTGCTCATGACAGCGTGAAGTCCGGGTTTTGAAGTGGCCCGGGGTAACCACTAAACCCCAACAATGGAGTTGATATGCCTGATCGCACACAGCCGCCGGCACCCGAGGCCGGTGCCCTCCTCACGCCGACAGGACTTGCATCCTCGGCGGAGGTCGCCGCAGAAGGTGCCGCACTCTCTGCTGGCAGCGAGCCCACTGTTCCCCTAAAGAAGGGGTACTTGGCGGTCCTGATTTTCGCGTATTTCGCTCTCTACATCGCCTGGATCGCCCCGGGCGCGTTCTCACTCGCGGTTCGCATCGGACAGATCGATCCGGCCGGTCGAGACACATCAATCGCGTTCGCCGTGGGTCTTCCCTCCTTGATCGTCCTGTTCACCGGTCCCTTGGTCGGTGTGCTCAGCGACCGGACGCGCCTGCGCTTCGGGCGCCGGCGCACCTGGTTGCTGGCCGGAATGCTCACCGGTTTCGCCGGTTCGACTCTTGTTGGTCTGGCATCAACAGTCCCCTTGCTTGTGGCCGCGTGGACTGTGGCGTTCATCGGATACACTGCCGCGGGCGGGATGTTCCTCACCCATCTCGGAGATAAGCTGCCAGCAAAGCAGCGCGGCAAGGTAGCCGGATTCACCGGCGCAGTCACACAGATTGCCCCCATAGTTGGAGTCGGGATCGCGAGCGTGTTCGCAACGCTTCCCCTGGCCATGTTCGCAGCACCTGCTGCCGTTGCATTCGTTCTTGGCCTCGCGTTCGTGATCGGAATGAAGGACGAGTCCGGGCCAGCCACTAAATCGCGGTTCGAGTTGCGGCAGTTCACCCAAGGCTTCTGGTTCAATCCTCGCCGCCACCCGAACTTCGCCTGGGTATGGATCAGCCGATGCCTGATCTTCCTCTCGCTGGCCTTCATGCAGCTATACACCGTCTATCTGCTCAGTTCGCGCCTGCAGATGGATTCCGCAGCCATCGGTGGACTGGTCGCTACTCAGGGCCTCCTCGGCTTGGTTATCGCAATCGGCGGGTCTTTACTGAGCGGAGCGCTGTCTGACCGGATCGGTCGTCGCAAGCCATTCATCGTCGCCGCAGGTTTCATCCTCGCCACCGGGCTCGTCATCACCGCCACCATGACGTCGATACCGCAGTTCTTCATCGGCACCATGCTGGCGACCTTCGGCGTAGGCATCTTCGGCGCGATCGATCAGGCGATCGGCCTGGATACCTTGCCGAGCGACCAGGGGCAGAACGGCCGTTTCATGGGTATCTTCAACTTGGCCAATCAGCTGGCGCAGGGTGTGGGACCGTTCCTGGCGGCGGGGATCCTCGCCCTGTTCGGGGGTGACTACACCTGGGTGTACATCGCCGCAGCCGCATTCGCCGTCATCGGCGGCCTATTGATCCTCCCGGTGCGGCCAGGTCTCCCGAGCACCGTGAGCATCTCGCTGACCAAGACCCGTTGACTTTCGGAGGTGCACCGGGCACGTACCGGTGCACCCGCCTTTGATCTCCTAGGAGCTATTTCGTGACCCCTACCCTTTTCAACGACAACTGGACCGTCCGCCCGAAGGTCAGCATCTTCGCTGAAATCGGCCAAGACCCCGCCAGCACCCAAGAGGTGCGGCTACCTCATGACGCTCTCATCAACCAGCCGCGCCAGGCAGAAAACAGCGGCAAGACGGCTTACTTCCCTCGGTCTGCAAATTTCGAGTACCTCAAAAGCTTCCACGCACCTGAAGAATGGCGTGGACGCGCGGTTCGACTGGAGTTTCAAGGCGCTTACCGCGATGCGGTCGTGTACATCAACGATGAGTACGCGGGCCAACGGCCCTACGGCTACTCCATCTTCGACGTGCACCTCGACGACCATCTGATCTTCGACGCGGAGAACACCATCCGGGTCGAGGTCCGTGCCCAAGACGATTCGCGCTGGTACAGCGGCGTCGGGATCACACGCGACGTCCTCCTGCACGTGACTGACCCATACCGCATCACCGCCTACGGTGTCCACGCTCACGCGAGCGACATCGATGACGAACGCGCAGTGGTCGACGTCGCCGTCAGCCTGACGAATGATCGCCGCCACCGCGCGACGGCGACCACGGAAGTCACCGTCCTCGACAGCGCCGGCGAGGTCGTTGCACAGCGGAAAAGCCCCGCCACAGTCAGTAGCGGGAAAACCGGAATCTCTCGAGCACGGGTCTACATCCCTGAGCCCACCCGGTGGTCGCTCGAGGACCCGTATCTGTATAGCGTCCGCGTGCGCCTCACCGACGCAGACCAGATCCTGGACGAAACGACCGTCCCGCTGGGGATCCGCACGATCCGTCTGGACCCGCAGCATGGGTTGCGAATCAACGATAACCCGATCAAACTGCGTGGTGCTTGCGTGCACCACGACAACGGACCCCTCGGCGGGGCTGCCGTGGCAGCAGCTGAAGAACGGCGCGTGCGGCTTCTGAAGAACGCCGGCTTCAACGCGATCCGTAGTGCACACAATCCGCTGAGCATCCCGATGCTCGAGGCGTGCGACCGTCTCGGCATGATCGTCATGGACGAGCTCTCCGACGTGTGGACCGAAAGCAAATCCCCCTTCGACTACTCCCTGGACTTCCCGGAATGGTGGGAACGGGACCTCGAGTCGATGGTCCTCAAAGACCGCAATCACCCCAGCGTTATCTTCTACTCCGTCGGAAATGAGATCCCCGAGATCGGCAGCTCTGCAGGAGCTGAATGGAACCAGCGCCTGGCGGAGAAGGTCCGGGATCTCGACCCGACACGATTCATCACCAACGGCGTAAACGGATTCGTCGCAGCACTCAAAGATGTCCTGCAGATGATGCGCCAGGCCACCGACGCGGCGGGCGGAGTCAACGACGCCATGGGCAGCGCCGGGGACATGATGAACCAGATCAGCGCATCCGAACTCGTCTCAGCACGCCTCGAGGAGCCCTTTTCGGCTCTCGACGTCGCCGGCATCAATTACGGCGATAGCCGGTATGACCTCGATGCCGATCTCAACCCCGACCGGCTCATCGTAGGTACCGAAACCTTCCCTGGCCACATCGATGTTCTCTGGAAGTTGGTGCAGGCCCACCCCCAGGTGCTCGGCGACTTCACCTGGGCTGGATGGGATTACCTCGGCGAAGTAGGCGTGGGCCGCACCCGCTATCTCGATGACAATGACATGCAGTTCGAAGCAAGCTACCCGTGGATATCCGCCTGGGTGGGTGACCTCGATATGACGGGGCAACGCCGGGCCATCTCCTATTATCGGGAAATCGTCTTCGGGCTGCGCCTCCAACCGTACATTGCCGTGCATCGTCCGCAGCTGCACGGCAGGGCTGCAATGACCGGCGGATGGTCGTGGCCTGACGCGCAAGCCAGCTGGACCTGGTCGGTGAACGTCGAAGACCCGATCCGAGTCGATGTGTATGCCGCCGCCGATGAGGTGGAGCTGGTGTGTAACGGTCGTTCGCTGGGGCGCCAGCCCATCGGTGCAGGCAAGGCTTTTATCGCGGAGTTCGACGTCACTTACGAACCCGGCATCCTCGAGGCGATCGCCTACAAAGCCGGCGTCGAGGTCTCACGAGAAATCCTGACCTCGGCGACGGGCCCTGCCCGCATCGGGCTGAATCCATCCGCTTCCAGCATCTCGGACACCGGGAATGACGCGGCGTTCATTGAGATCGAGTTGCGCGACGAACACGGTCAGCTCATCACCGACGCAGACGCCAGCGTCAGCGTGAGTGTTCGGGGTGCCGCCCACCTGGCAGGCCTTTTCAGCGGCCGACCGAACCCCCTCGAACCAATCACGGGATCCGCCTGTTACACGCAGGACGGACGCGCCCTTGCGATCATCCGGCCCGATCGGCCGGGTGAGGCGCAAATCAGCGTAACTTGCGGCGAGCTCCGTGCAGAAGCAACCCTGTCGATCACAGGATCCCCGTGTCACACTCACGACGGCGTAGCCCTTGGGACCATCCTGCCCGATCAGGCAGGTGAGACGCAGATCACCGAAACTAGCGACGAACTCCGTGCAAAAGCATCCGTATCGATCGGAGCAACCGATGCGTAAGCTTCGGCCTGGACTTCTGGGGAGGGGTGGCGACCCCGCACCCCACCAGGTCGAGGGAACCAATCTCAACAGGGACTGGTGGTCAAATGAGGGCCACGCTCGCCCGTGACGTTCTCGGGGACGCCCGACGCGGCAGGCGCCTCGGGCAAAACGGGCGAATGATCTAGAAAACATCTGTATTTCTCTGGGACTCAGGTCTGCATTTCTGCTTCTCCGTGCTCAGTGGCGAGTCTTCGCTTCAGGTTAGAACCGCTCCTTCTCCGGCCGGCTGCTGATGCCATACCAGCAGCCGGCCGAAGCTGGCAGTGCGCAAGCTGACAAAAGCTCTCCATTGTCGAGGTCCGGAATTGTCTGTTTGAGTGCCGCGGAAGGGCTGTCCTGACCGTCGTGGGCGAACGATTCCATCGGTAGCCTGCACTCCAACGGCTGGGCCGGTAAGCCGCCAGCGACTTTTTTGGAAAGGTGCCGGCCGTTAAGTTCTCCGAGCAGACCGGGGCTTCCGGGAGGACTATTGCCCACGCGCAGGTGGGTGTCCGGGCCGGTCAGCCGTCGAATGGGACCGGTCAGCATTGGGACGGACGCGAGCAGCAGTTCTATCGGGTCAGCGGACCGACGGCAGCCATCCGGGCTCGAGGCGGGGGCCGGTGAGTGATGCGACTGCCGCGCATCGACCTCCGCCCATGATTTCGAGCCGGGCTAATTCGTCGACCAGGCCTAATAGCGGCCCGGGGTGACCCAGCGTAAATGAGAGCGGACCCGTTGAATTCGTTGGTATTTGATTTGCCCGCCCAGCAAGGGACGGCTTTAGGACGTCGCCCGAGCCCTGCAATCCCCCATGCATCCTCGGGAGGTGATGAACCCAGCCATCCGGTTGAGCGATGAACTAACTTCCGGGACTACTTGTGTCCGGTTCAGGTGCCCGTGAAGCATTCCCTTGGCCAGGTAGGTCTCCAACCGGGCGCCGTCACCTTTAGCCTGCTCTGCATAAGCTTCCCCTGAGGGGCGTAGGTCATCGTATTCGGACAGGATAACCAGCGAGGGCGGGAAGTCGTTGAGGTTGTTGTGGTCGAGTGAGATGAAGGGTGCGTCCGTAATCATCCCGCCCCGTACCCCGCATTCAAGCACCACCGTCTCCCAGCTCTGGAAAGAACTCCAGGAGACATCGCACGTGGCTATGGTGTCGATAATCAGGAGAGCGAACTCGCAGTAAATTGCGTTGCGGTACCAATGCGGATGGACCAAGCCATGCCCGTAATCGGCGCCGCCAGCGTCAGCGCTTTGGCATTCCGTTTACCCCTGGACCGCTTGATAACCGAGGTCCCGAATATTCAGGCCGTGTAGTCCTTCCCAAATGAATTCCGGAAGGACTACACGGCCAGGTGGGCTGGGCTGCCTAAGGAGCAGTTGTGTTCCGCCGCGAGTGGCCATCAGGTCGCAGTAGCCCGACCAACCCGCAGGCCGGTGGAGGTCAGGTCCGCTAACGGACATTTTTTAGGCTCACGCCAGGATCCGATTTGTCTTGAGTCTTGTCTCCCGCTTCGTCAGGTGTTCTTCATCTATCCAGATTTTGTAATCTTCTGCCCTGTGGATAAGCGTCCGGTCCCAGCAGCCGTTAGCCGCCAGCCAGATTGCCCTGGAATCGGGGGAAGCGTCGATCACGGTTCCCGTGCGCGCTATCCTGCCGTCGTAATGCAGGTCGGCGTGAAAGCCTAAGAGTTGATTTCAGTCCTCGGTGCGGTATCTCTTGTCGCTCACTCCGAAATCCTTTAGCGATGAATTGGTTCCCGGCGATTGCCTTAAAGGCTGGGGTCAGTAGGTGGCGCGGCCGCCGGAAATGTCGTAAACGGCTCCGGTGGAGAAGCTGCATTTGTCCGATGCGAGCCAGGCTACGAGCTCGGCTACCTCCTCGGGGCGGCCCACCCGGTTCATTGGGATGAGGCTGGTGATGTGTGCAAGTACGGCCGGATCCGTGGAGGCGTTCATGGGGGTTGAAACAACGGCGGGTGCGATGGCGTTGACCAGCACTCCTCGCTTGGCCAGATCCTTGCCCATGGTCTTGGTCAGTCCGATGACGGCGGCCTTGGTGGCGGAGTAGGCGGCCATGTTCGGGTTCCCGTCCTTTCCGGCCATGCTGGCGAAGTTCACGATGCGTCCCCATCCGGAGTCGGCCATGGCCGGGGCAAAGGCGCGGCAGAGGTTGAAGGTACCGTCGACGTTGACGGCGAAGGTCCGTTTCCATTCCTCATCGCTGACTTCCCAGAACGGCTTGTTCGGGCCGACGATGCCGGCACTGTTGATGAGGATGTCGATGGGGCCGACATCTTCTGCGGCCTGGCGTACGGCTTCGGCGTCGGAGATATCGAGCACGATGTCTGCACCGTCGCAGACGTCGATCGTGATGACCTCGACGCCATCCTGGGTAAGGCGGGCGGCGGATGCTGCACCGAGGCCGCTGATGCCTCCGGTGATGACTGCTTTGCGGTTCATGTAATGATGTCCAATGTCTCGGGACGCTCCGGAAGGGCCGGGGTCTGGTTGGTGGGTGAGGTCACTGCCGCCAGCAGTTCGAGTACGTGCTGGTATTCATGCCCTGTGGCCCGGGTCATGCCCAGCTCACAGGTTCGGTTTACTGATGCGTAGGCATCGAAATCGCGTTCAGCGACTGCTGCCGCTTCAGCAGCGGTCGCCGACGCCGTGAGCTCCGGGTGGAGCATGCCGCGGTCGCCGGCGAAGGCGCAGCATCCCCAGTTGTCGGGGATGACGACTTCTTCAGCCACTGCGGCAGCAACTCTGCTGAGGGCGGCGTTGATGCCCATTCGTGTTGATGAGCATGTTGGGTGTAGGGCGAGGCTGCCGATGCGTTTGCCCTGTGGCAGGAAGGGAAGCACCTGTTCGTCAACAAATGCCACGGCGTCAACGATGCGTAGGCGCTTGTCTTCTCCGATGACTTCAAGCAGGCTCTCCAGGCCCTCTGTGCAGGAAGAAGCATCGCAAACCACCGGCAACGCACCCTGGCCACTTGCTTCCCAGACCGCGGACTGGACCTTCTGGCGCATGAGAGCGTAGCCGTCTGTCATTCCTTTTGATTTCCAAGGGGTGCCGCAACACATATTTCCTATCCCCTCAGGGATGGTGACGGTTACGTCAGCCCGTGCGCACAGATCCAGGAAGGCACTCGAGACGCCGGGCCCCTGAGCGGCCGGGCCGAACATGGTGCTGATGCAGGCGGCCAGATATACGGCCTTCGGTTCCTGGACGTGCAGGGGCCGACGCCGGGCGCCTCCTCCGGGCAGGTCCTTGTCCCAGCGCGGCACCGTTTCGCTGCCGAGCACTGCCCGGGCGGCTTCGGAGGCGCCGGTCACCAGCGCAGAGGGGAGGAACTTGACGCCGGAGAGTGCAAGTCCTCCTACCTGCGCCGCCGCGCCCCAATTGTTGGCTGCCGCCTTCCATCCGGCTTGTTCGACGCGGCCGCGTCCTTCGGCCCGCAGGCGTTTGACAAGCTCTCCTGTGTCAATCAGAACCGGGCAGGCGGTCTGGCACATGCCGTCGGCCGCGCAGGTGTCCAGACCGTCGTAGCTGTATTCCCTTTCGAGTTCCCTCTTCAGCGCGGTGTTGCCGTTCTCCTCAGCGCGGGCGATTTCACGCCTGAGGACAATCCGCTGGCGCGGGGTGAGCGTGATGTCCTTGCTGGGGCAGGCGGGCTCGCAGTATCCGCACTCGACGCAGCGGTCGACTTCCTTCTCGACCGTCGGGGCGGTCTTGAGGTGAGCAAGGTGGAACTCAGGATCGTCGTTAAGCACGATGCCCGGGTTCAGTACGCCCTGCGGGTCGCATAGCCGCTTGATTTCGCGCATGACCCCGTAAAGGGCGTCGCCGTACTGGCGGCGGACGAACGGGGCCATGATGCGCCCGGTTCCATGTTCGGCTTTGAGAGTGCCGTTGTTGGACAGGACGAGAGACACCATGTCTTCGGTGAAGGCGGCATAGCGTTCGAGGGTTGATTCGCCTCCTGAGGATTCGAGGCGTTCGTTGAGCAGGAAATGAATGTTGCCATCCTTGGCGTGCCCGAAAATGACGCTGTCTTCGTAGCCGTAATGCTCAAAGAGTTCGACCAGTCCCTCGCAGGTGGGAAGGAGGTTCGCGACAGGGACGGCGATATCCTCCAACAGCGCGGTGGTGCCGCTGGGCCGGTTTCCGGCCACCGTTGCGTAGAGGCCTTTACGGATATGCCACAGTGATGCCCGGCGGGCGGGGTCCGAGGACAGTTGTGCCGGCCGGACCAGGGGAAGTGCAGCCAGGACCTCGGCACTGGCACTGACGCGGCCCGCCAGCGCAACCGGATCCGGCTCCTGAAACTCCACAAGCAAGGCCGCGTGCCCCTCGATCTTGATGGCCCGGAGCACATCGTCCGCTTCCGCGTCGCGCTGGGCAACGCCCAGGGACGTCGCATCGAGCAGTTCGATGGTGGCGAAGCCGGCCGCGACAAGTGCGGGCAGGGCTGCGGTGGCAGCTGACAGGCTTGGAAAGAAGAGGAGGTCGGTTGCTGTGTGTGGTTTCACCGGGACTGTGTTGAAGGTGACTTCGGCCAGGAATGCCAGAGTGCCCTCGCTCCCGATGACCAGGTGCAGGAGGATGTCCACGGGCCGCCCATAGTCCAAAAACGAGTTCAGTCCGTAGCCCATGGTGTTCTTGATCGCGAACAGCTGCCGGATCCGCGCGGCGTGGGAAGCATTGTTCCGGAGCTGGTCGCGCAGGCGGATAAGGCCGGCGTGCAGTTCCGGTTCCAGCCTCCTGAGCGACTCGTCCGCGTCAGGGGCGGCCGTGTCGATGATGGTTCCGCTGGGCAGGATAATCACGGCTGAGTCGATGGTGCGGTAGGTGTTGGCCTCCGTGCCGCACGCCATTCCGCTGGAATTATTGGCAACCACGCCGCCGATCGTGCAGGCAACCTCGCTGGCGGGATCCGGTCCCAGCTTGCGTTTGTGGCGGGCGAGGCGGACGTTGACTTGCCGTACGGTGGCTCCGGGCTGGCTGCGGACCCGTGCTCCCTCGTCCAGGACCTCAACGGAGCGGAAGTTTCGGCGCGTGTCGACTAGGACACCATCTGAGGAGGTCTGGCCGCTGAGGCTGGTGGCGCCGGAGCGGAAGGTAAGGGCAACGCCGTGGCGGACCGAGCCCCGCATGAGGGCAGCCACCTGCTCCGCGTTCTCCGGGAGGACCACGGCGCGAGGGGTCAGGAGGTAGTGGGAAGCGTCGTGTGCATTTGCCAGCCGGTCGGTTGCACGGGCCCGTACCTTTCCCGGGGCGGCGCGTTCAAGTTCATCAAGGAGCACCTGGCCTGGCTCGGGCAAACCGGGCCGCGTCAGGGCATCAGTGTGACTCACGGGAAACCTCCGGTCCGGAAGATCCGATCAGGAAGTCCAGGTCCACGCCGGTATCCGCCTGAAGGACGTGGTCCACGTAGAGCCGCTCCCAGCCTCGCTGCGGGTTGGCATAACCCTCGACTGTGGCTGCGTTGGGAAGGCGGGCCGCCAGTTCTTCCGGGCCAATCTCAAGTTCGAGGGTTCTTTCCTCGACGTCGAGGCTAATGAAGTCTCCGGTTTCAACGACGCCCAGCGGTCCCCCCGCCGCGGCCTCGGGGGTCACGTGCAGGACCACCGTGCCGTATGCGGTTCCGCTCATCCGGCCGTCACAGATCCGCACCATGTCCCGCACGCCCTGTTCAAGGAGCTTCTTCGGTAAGGGCATGTTCGATACCTCGGGCATGCCCGGGTAGCCCTTGGGGCCGCAACCGCGCAGCACCAGCACCGAATTCTCGTCCACATCCAAAGCAGGATCATCAATACGGGCGTGCATGTCTTCGATGCTGTCAAAAACGACGGCGGCTCCACGGTGCCTCAGCAGATGGGGCGAAGCCGCGGCAGGTTTGATCACGGCACCGCCTGGGGCGAGGTTCCCCCGAAGGATGGCAATCCCGGCTTCGGGCTGCAACGGATCATCGCGGCGGTGAATGACCTCTTCGTCCCAGATGCGGGCGTCGTCAAGGTAGTCCACAAGGGGTTTGCCTGTCACGGTCAGCGCGGAAGGGTCCAGCAGGTCTTTGACTTCGCGCAGGACAGGCAAGAAACCTCCGGCGCGGTGAAGGTCATCCATCAGGAATTTCCCCGAGGGCTGCAGGTTCACCAGCAGGGGAACACCAGCACCAACGCGGTCGAAGTCATCGATGGTCAGGTCAATCCCGAGCCGACCGGCGATCGCCAGGAGATGGACCACAGCATTTGTCGATCCTCCGATTGCTGCCAGGGCAACAATGGAGTTCAGGAACGATTCCCTGGTCAGAAGCGCGCTTGGTGTCCGGCTTTCGGCGACCATCTCCACGATGAGCCTGCCGGTCTCGTGCGCGCCGGCGAGCAGGTTGCTGTCCACGGCGGGTGTGCCGGCAAGCCCTGGAAGGACCATTCCCAGCGCCTCGGCGACCAACGCCATCGTGGATGCCGTACCCATGGTGTTGCAGTGACCCCGGCTCCTGATCATGGATGATTCGGACTTCAGGAACTCCCGGTTGGAAATCTCGCCGCCACGAACCTCTTCGCTCAGGCGCCAGACATCAGTGCCGCAACCCAGAGGCTGGCCGCGGAAAGTTCCTGTTGCCATCGGCCCCCCGGGCACAACCACCGCGGGAATATCGACCGAGGATGCGGCCATCAGCAGTGCCGGTATGGTCTTGTCACAGCCGCCCAGGAGTACCACCCCATCAATAGGATTCGCCCGCAGCATCTCCTCCGTGGCCATCGCAGCCATGTTGCGCCAAAGCATTGCGGTGGGCCGAACCTGTGTCTCCCCCAGGGAAACCACGGGAAGGTTCAAAGGAACCCCGCCCGCTTCCCAGATACCTTGCTTGACGTGTTCGGCGACTTCGTCCAGATGGGAATTACAAGGAGTCAGATCCGAGGCAGTGTTCGCAATGGCAATTTGCGGCTTGCCCTCAAAAGAATCCTCCGGAACACCGCGACGCATCCATGCGCGGTGTATGTAGCTGTTGCGGTCATTACCGGCGTACCACTGGGAGCTGCGCAGCTCGCCCATGACTGGTTCCATTCTCTGAATTGTTGTTTTAGTACGAAATATGCGGGCAGGTCCGCCGTACATCTTTGCGGCAGAAAGACGGGGTCGGGACTTGTCTAGTGGTCACTAGATATGATCTAGTGTGTTGTAGGTTACAGGGGTTACACGCATCCGTCCAGTCAGAAGGCGACACAGTTCCGAAGCTGCCAAAGTGCAAGTTCTCGGGGCGCACCTTTCGAACATGCGGAGGATTCCCAGCCCAATATTTTGAATCCGAGGAGCCGCTGAGGCTTCCTGGCTACGGAGGTTCGAGATGGACAATGAGCGGCGGATCGTCGGATCAGACCGCGTATTGGCCTCGCTCAATCAACTGGGCAAGCATCCGAATGGCATCAGCTTGGATGGTTTGTCCCGGGTGATCGGCGCGGCTAAGCCCACAGTTCATCGGGCATCGGCAACGCTTCGGCGGCGGGGACTGGTCTCCCAGGATGGTTACGGCAGCTACCTTCTGCGTGATGGCTTCCTGCGTATTGCATTCACCTTCCACGAGGCGAGGCCCGAGCATTTGCGGGCGCAGCCGATTCGGCAACACCTCAGCGACCGTTTCGGGGAGACCGCGCACTATAGCCACCTCGAGGGCCGGGACGCGGTGGACCGCTCAAAGGTCGATCGGGCGACTGGCCCAATGAAGTTAACGTCTGTTGTCGGCAGACGTAACCCCGCACACGCCACGGGGGGCGCAAAACTGTTGCTTGCATTCGCATTGCCCGATGTCGAATCCATCAAGCAATGGATCGGCAGTGTTCCACTGATCGCAGCCACGCAGAACACAATCACGAGCGCGCAGGAACTTCATGCGGCGTTCAATGAGATCAGGGAGCAGGGCTTTGCGGTGGACGACCAGGAGAACGAAGCCGGCATCAATTGCATTGCGGTTCCGGTTTTCTTCTCCTCCCCCGCGCACCCCAGCTGCGCCATCAGCCTCAGCACACTCGCCCACCGCACGCCGTTGAGGCAACTCGGGGATGCTGTCGGCAGCATCCAAGCCGCCAGTGGCCGGCCATATGGCCATCCCCAAGGCCGACACACGCGGCCGCACATAGCCTGCCCCCAACTTTTCCCTTCCAACTAATAGGAGATCCACCATGTACCTCATGCGAATCGGCGCGCCCGGCAAGGAAAAACCTGTCGTCCGCATCAGCGACACCCACTACGTGGACGTCTCGGACGTCGTCAACGATTTTGATGAAACTTTTTTTGGCCAGGACTGGAGGAAGCTCTCGAAAACCGTGGCCAATCGGGCGGCCGCAGGCGCGACCGGCGCCTTCAATGGTGAACGAATTGGTGCGCCGATTGCCCGTCCGCACCAGATCCTGTGCATAGGCCTGAACTACAGCGATCATGCAGCCGAAACGGGACAGGCTGTACCCACGGAGCCCATCCTGTTCACGAAGTCACCGAACACCCTCATCGGTCCAAATGATGACGTACGCATCCCTCGCGGTTCCACCAAACCTGACTGGGAGGTGGAACTGGGCATCGTCATCGGCAAACGTACAAGCTACCTCGACTCCGTGGAACAGGCCAAGGACGCAATCGCCGGCTATGTTCTGGTCAACGACGTCAGCGAACGGGCCTTCCAAATGGAGCGCGGAGGCCAGTGGGCGAAAGGCAAGTCGGCTGAAACCTTCAACCCTTGCGGTCCCTGGCTCGCCACAACCGACGAAATCGAGGACGTCCTGGACCTGCAGATGTGGCTGGACGTCAACGGAATCCGTCGGCAAAACGGCTCAACATCGACGATGATCTTCGATCCCTATTTCATCGTCCATCACCTAAGCCAATTCATGGTGCTCGAACCCGGCGATCTTATTAATACGGGTACCCCCCCGGGCGTTGGCATGGGCCTCACTCCGCAGGTCTGGCTGCAGCCGGGGGACCGCATGGACCTGGGCATCTCGAAGCTGGGCTCCCAGAGTCAGCACGTTCTGGGACCCCGCTGACATGCGGGCCTTCGTTGTCACCGGCCCGGGCAAGTCCGAAGTCCGTGACGTCGAATCCCCCACCGCCGGACCCGGCCAGGTGGTTGTCAATATCCACCGCGTCGGCGTCTGCGGCACCGATCAGGAATTCTTCAGCGGCGAGATGGCATATCTGAAGGACGGGTTTGCCCAATACCCGATCCGGCTCGGCCACGAGTGGTGCGGCGTGATTGCGTCCGTAGGCGACGGAGTCGACGAGTCGCTGGTGGGTAAACGCACCACAGGGGATACCATGCTGGGCTGCGGCACCTGCCGGCGCTGCCTCACCGGCCGGCACCACGTTTGCGAATTCCGGTATGAGATCGGCGTCCGGAACGGTTGGCCCGGGGCGCTGGCAGAACAACTCGCCGTTCCTGAATCATCGCTGCACATACTCCCCGACAGTGTGGGCGACACAGCAGGGGCTCTCGTGGAGCCCGGCGGAAACGCGCTGCGCGCCGTTGAAGCAGCCAACCTGCAGCCCGGTGACCGCGTGCTTGTTCTTGGCCCGGGCACCATCGGTTTGCTCGTTGGGCTGTTTGCCCAGGCCGCCAAAGCCGAAGTCCATCTCTTGGGCCGGTCAGCATCGTCCCTCGAATTTGCCCGGACTTTCGGATTTGCGGGCGCCTGGACGGAAGAAGATCTTCCACCATTACCGTTCGACGCAGTCATTGACGCGTCTAATGCCCCCGGTCTGCCCGCGGCGGCTGTGCAACTGGTAGAACCGGCCAAGCGGGTGGTATACGTCGGCCTCTCCGGGAGCCCCAGCCTCATTGACACCCGCGCCCTCGCGCTGAAAGATGTGACAGCTGTCGGGATCCTGGGGGCCTCTGCAGGGCTGGCCGGAACCATCGCAAGCTACGCGGACGGCTCCGTCGACCCGCGTCCGCTCGTGCACGCCACAATTGCTTTGGAAGGCCTGGCAGAGGCTTTTGCGGGACCCCGGCCGCCAGGATCAGGGCAGGGCCCCAAGCTGCACGTGGACCCGCGACTTGTCTAACCCACGGCCCTTGTCGGCTGCGCAAAACCCTGCCTAAAACTCAAAGGAGAAAACAATATGATCATCAACGCCCAACCGGCCACGGCCATCAGGGACACCCTCGGCGAAGGGGTGATTTGGGATGATCGAACGAACGAGGTGGTGTGGGTCGACATCCTCAATGGCAAGATCAACCGCGGCCAACTCACAGCAGACGAAGTAGTCATCACTTCCACCGTGACCCTGGAGGGATTCGTCGGGGCCGTCGGCCTCGCCGAAGACGGCGGCGTGCTCGCCGCCGGCAGCCGCGGACTGGTGACCATCTCGCCTGAGGGGGACATCTCCTATGGCCCTGACCTCATGGGGGACCTCACCGACGTGCGGTGGAACGACGGATCCGTTGACCCGCAGGGCCGGTTCATCCTCGGTTCCCTGGCGCTGAACAACCCGGGCCAACGCGAGCGGCTCCTGAGGATCAACCCCGGGGGAAACACCGAAGTCCTCCGCACCGGGCTGACGCTCTCCAACGGCGTGGGGTTCTCGCCCGACGGCGCAACGATCTACCATGTCGACAGCCTCGCAGGCACCGTGAGCGCCCACAGTTACGGGCCAGGCGCATTTGACACCGACGAGGACTGGAAAACAGTCCTCGATAGATTCAACGCCACCCCCGATGGGCTGACAGTCGACACGGAGGGGAACCTCTGGGTCGCTGAATGGGGTGCAGGCCGGGTGCGCCAATACGCCATCGACGGAACAGTCCTGCAGGTGGTGAAACTTCAGGCACCACACACAACCTCTGCAGCGTTCATCGGCGAAAACCTGGACGTTCTCGCCATCACGACCGCAACAACAGGAATCAACCACCCCGAGCGCGACGGATCAGGCTTCCTGCATCTCGCCCGCCCCGGCACGAAAGGCCTCCCCACACCACGCTGGGCCGGCTCGACACGCACCCCCTCGTGGGATCTTGCTCCCGCCGCAGGATCCTGACTTCCGCACTGTCTAGGCATTCCTATCCCGCAGGCCCGACACCTGCGGAACATCGTGAGGTCCTAACCAGCACGGGTGGCCACGCCCACACGACGAAACGAACCATAATTGTCCCGCGACTTTCAAGGGACACCCTCAATGGTGGTTGTTTCGTAGAGCCAGTGCGCATTGGCTTGGGTAAGCTGCGTGGGACTCGCGTCCTTCAGCGCCGTAGCGTAGAACTCGGCCAAGCCGAGGCCCAGGGCATTGCTGATGAGGAGCGGCTAGAGCCCACTCAAGGTCCTGGATCCCTCGCCATCCGTTCCGGCCCCGTTCCTTCAAGGGCCACGACGTCGAGCTTGTGACCGGCCACACGGGCGGTGTCCGCCCCGTTGAACATCCGGGACGGACACCGCCCACGGCATCAGGGCCAGGGGCGGGTACGTTGACCTGTTCCTCGCTGCACAGGGCCGTGAGGTTGGGCGGGTACTTCAGGTCTGCCATGGCCCGCTCCACCTTTTCGGAGGTCGCCGCCTTCAGCCTCGAACTGTCCGCCATGTACCGTGAGACCGCTTGGTGCGAGACACCAGCGAGCCGCGCCACGTCATAGATCGTGGGAGCCGCGGGCGGGTTGCGGGGACTCAGCGGGGGTTTGGTTCACAGCCTGGAATCTTCCCACGTGGTAAGCCGGCTGCACATGCCGTAGCCTTCACCAGTCCCCTGCCGGGCCCGGACCACTGCCCCTCCCGCGATTGCTACTGCCGAGCCGTACTTCAGCTCCAGCAGGGCCTGCTCGCTCAGATGTCTCTCAGACACCATGCACCCATGGCTGCTCTGGCCGGTCAGTCTCTGACGAAGAACCGATCCGCAAAGTTGTCCCACACTGCCAAAAAGTCGGTTGACGGGGTCAGGATCCATTGGTGCTCGAGGCCATTCCAGAACGCCATCAGTTCGCGGGCCGCGAGCGAGGGGTGGCGCTTCCATTCCAGTAGATTCTCAAAGGCAACCAATGTGCTTCGCTCTCGGTCTACAAAGTACTGATGCGCGGGGTGCTCAGGATCGACCGCTTCGGCTGCGAGCACCACATACAGGCGAACCAGTTGCAAGCGATCGAGGTTACGGGATGCCGACGAGCGCAAGAATGCGCGCACTCCTTCCGGTGTCGAGAGGGATTCTCTTGCGGGTGGATCGGCGGCGTCGACCTCATCCCGGAAAGCAAGAACGGCAGCCAATAAGTCAACCATCGAGGGAAAGTAGTGAAGGACCGAGGGGCCTCGAATGCCGCACGCCTCAGCGATGTCCGTTAGGGATACCGCATTAAAGCCTGAAACGGAGATCAGGCGTGTAGCTTCGGTGACAATCTGCCGGCGCCGTACGTCAGGCGCCAAACGCTTCTGCACCCTTTTCTCAACTTCTGGCGACGTGGTCAATCTCACTCCCCTACTGGACGAATCAATCTAGCTATTATAATCTACTAATCACTAGACACCAATCTAGTGCCCACTAGACCGGCTTCCGACTCTGCCTATGCACACAAAAAATGCAAGGCGCGCGGCCCGCGACCCCTACGAAAATTCTCAAAGGCGGGGTTAGAGGGCCCGGTAGGACGAGCGAGGGCGTAGCTGGCGAAGGCGGGAATACGGCGCCACCGCCGCCATGGGTTTACACCAACCACCGCCAGATTCAGCTCCAACTAACTTCAACCACCAGCACCAATGACAAGGGAGTCCGTTATGAGGGATTCGATCGATGAAGTCACGAGCCCGGCAGGAGCTCTTCCTCTGACCGGCGCTGTTGCGGTCGAGGAGAGGGAACACATTCCTGCAAAGGCTGCACCGGGGGGCGACGACAAAGCCAAGGTGAGCAAGGGATTCATCACCATGCTGGGGGTGGGTTTTTTCGCCTCTTATGTAGCGTTCGTGACGCCCGTCGCCATTTCGCTGGCCATCCAGGTGAAAGCCCTCGCGCCTGAAAATGAAGAGTACTTGGGGTTAGTTCTTGGTCTTGGCTCGTTTGCTGCCCTTCTTGTCGGTCCGCTCGGTGGACAGCTCAGTGACCGGACCCGGTCCCGGCTGGGACGCCGTCGCCCGTGGTTGATCGCCGGATCGGTAATCGGTTTCGTCGGACTCGCAGTCATGGCTTCGGCGCCGAATATTCCTCTGCTCGGGCTTGGTTGGATCATTGCTCACATCGGGTGGTCGCTGGTGGTCTCGAACTTCGGGATCATCCAAGCCGACCGTCTGCCGGCATCGCAGCGTGGCAAAGTGGGGGCAATTACTGGTTTTGCGGGCATGGTCGCGCCGGTGGCTGGAGCCCTTATCGGGGGCCTGGTCGCAACCCAGCCTTTCCTGCTCTTCCTCCTCCCGGGAGCCATCGGGCTCGTCGGCGTGTTGATCTTCGCCGTCTTCTACAAGGACCAGGACAGCCGGGCGCTCACTTTCGACACCCGGCTCACCCCCAAGGTGGTACTGGGGAAGTATGTCTACAGTCCCAAGAAGTACCCGGACTTCTCGTGGAACTTCCTCGGCAGGTTCTTGTTCAACTTCGGACTCACACTTGCCACCAGCTTCACCGCATTCTTTTTCGCGCAGCGCCTAGGCATTCCGGTCCATGAGATCGGCGGCACAGCGGCAATTGTCGGCGGTCTCGGCATTCCTGCCACGGTCGCTGGCGTATTCTTCGGCGGCTTCCTGTCGGACAAGATCCGTCGCCGCAAGGCGTTCGTTCTGGGATCGGGTGTGCTGTACGCGATCGGAGCGATCACGACAATCCTTGGCCCCGACCTGCCGATCCTTCTGGTTGGTTCGGTCACGTGCAACATCGCCATCGGAGTATTTTCCGCCGTCGACCAGGCGCTCATCCTCGACGTCCTTCCGGAGCGAGACACCGAGGCTGGCCGATTCATGAGCATCGTCGCGTTCTCCACCAACATTCCACATGCCATTGCACCAATTGTTGGCGCTGGGCTTATCAGCATCGGCGCGGTGGCAGGCGGAGACAAGAACTACACCATGGTCTATGTGGCGGCGGCCATCCTGACGATCTTCGGCGGCATCGCCATACTCAAAGTGAAGGCCGTGCGTTGACACGGCTGTGACGGAGTCGGCGCCGAGGGCGGACTCCCCCACATCCAGAAGCCAACCGCCACTCTGAAAACGTAGCCCAGGGCCGCAGCGTCAAGGGACCCGGAATGTGAGCTGGAATTTCCGACGAAGCACCTCCTGTGAATCCAAACGACAAGGTAAGCAATTGACACGCTCATCGTTCAATCAAGGATGGATTGTCCGTCCCAAGACAAGCATTTACGGCCAGCTGCAGGGCGGCGGGTCCGAGGGGACGGCCGTGACCTTGCCGCATGACGCGATCCGCACGCTCCCGAGGTCTGCTGATTGTACCGAAGGGTCACGCACGGGCTTCAGTCCGGGAGGGGTCTTTGAGTACACCAAGAGCTTTGACGTGCCCCAGGAGTACCGTCAGCAGCGTGTTTCGGTCGAGTTCCAAGGGGTGCATCGCGACGCCATGGTCTTCGTGAATGGAGCCTTCGCCGCGCAGCGTCCTTTCGGCTACTCCACATTTACCGTCAATCTGGGCCCGTTCCTGAAGTATGGGGAGACCAACACCATTCGCGTGGACGCCCGGTCACACGAAGATTCACGGTGGTACACCGGCGCCGGCATAACCCGCGACACCTTTCTCCTCGTTACCCAGCTCATCCATTTGGAAACCAATGGAGTCGCTATCACCACGCCGGACGTTGACGCCGAACGCGCCGTGGTTGAGGTTGCTGTGACCGTCACCAACGACAGCCTCACAACCGAAACCGTCACCACCGACTCGGAAATCCGGGACGCTAAGGGCACAGTGGTCGCCCGTGGCAGCGCTCCCGTCACCCTGTCACCCGGAGCATCCGCAACCACCAGGCACCGCCTTTACGTGCTGGAGCCCGCGTTATGGAGTGTGGATGAGCCCAATCTCTACACTGCTGTTGTAAGCGTCCGCGACGTGACCGACCTCTTTGATGAACGGGACGTGGACTTTGGCATCCGTTCCCTAAAACTCGATCCCATGCACGGGCTCCGCATAAACGGCAGCACCGTCAAACTACGCGGAGCCTGCATCCACGCGGACAACGGCCTCCTCGGAGCCGCTGTAATCGGCCGCGCTGAAGAACGCCGGATCGAGCTGCTCAAAGCCGCAGGATTCAACGCCATCCGCAGCGCCCACAATCCGATCAGTCAGCCAATGCTTGAGGCCTGTGACCGGGTGGGCATGCTGGTCATGGACGAGACCTTTGATATGTGGGCCGATGGGAAGGCCTCGTTCGACTATTCCCTTTCCTTCCCCGAATGGTGGGAGCGCGACGTCCAGGCGATGGTCGCCAAGAACTTCAACCACCCAAGTGTCATTTTCTACTCGATCGGGAACGAGATTCCCGAGACGGGGACGCCCCTGGGCTCGGAATGGGGCCGGAGACTTGCCGAGAAGGTACGCGCCCTCGACGGCACCCGGTACGTTACGAACGGTATCAACGGGTTTGTCTCGGTGCTGCCCGATGTGACTGCCATGATGAAGCAGCGCTCCTCAGATACCCAGACGGGGGGCGTGAACGATGCCATGAATGCCGGTGACCTGATGAACCAGATCAGTGCCTCGCCGCTGGTTACGGCGAAAACCGAGGAGTCCTTCTCCGTGCTCGACGTCGCAGGAATGAACTACGGCGACAGTCGCTACGTGTTGGACCGGGAGCTCTTCCCGAATCGAGTGATTGTCGGAACCGAGACTTTCCCGCCGCACATCGGCTCAAACTGGAAGCTGGTCGAACAAAACCCGCACGTCCTGGGCGACTTCACCTGGACAGGCTGGGACTACCTCGGCGAGGCCGGTGCCGGGCGCATCCAGTATGTCGATCAAGGCAACCCGACGTTCGAAGCCCCATACCCCTGGTTCACGGCATGGACCGGCGACCTGGACATTACAGGTAACCGGCGACCAATCTCCTACTACCGCGAAACAGTGTTCGGCCTTCGCCAGAAGCCTTACATCGCCGTCCACCGTCCTGAAAACTATGGCCGCCCCGCCCTCCAGGGCCAATGGGCCTGGAGCGACTCCATCTCCAGCTGGACATGGCCTGTCTCCCCTGAAACGCCCATCAAGGTCGAGGTCTACAGCGGTGCGGACGAAATCGAACTCATCCTGAACGGCGACTCCGTTGGCCGGCTCCCGGCTGGACGTGAGAACTCCTACATGGCCCTCTTCGACCTGCACTACTCTCCAGGCGAACTCGTCGCCGTCGCATACTCCGGCGGCGAGGAGCAGGCACGAACTGCCCTGCGGACTGCCGGCGATGTCGCCATCCTGTCGGCCGTACCTGACAGGACCGAGATCAACGCCGATGACAGCGATCTGATCTACATCGCCATTGCGCTTCAGGACCAAGCGGGCACAATCACCCCGACCAGCGACCGTGTTGTCACAGTGCAAGTCGACGGGGCAGCGCTACTGCAAGGCCTGGGCAGCGGCCGGCCCGACACTGAGGAACGCTTCGATGGACCAAGTTGCACCACCTTTAACGGACGCGCCTTGGCCATCATCCGCCCCTGCGGCCCCGGATCCATCACCGCGACCATCACGGCCGAAGAACTCGAGCCCGTGATCGTCAACGCCGCAGCTGTTGCACCCCGGACCGGCCCTGAAGTGCCAAGCACGCGCCAACTGGTGTCGTGAAAGCACGCTCTAAGGATGTGATGGGAAATGGCTGACCTACTGAATCATCCGGAAGGCACCACGGCTGCGCCCGGGATGGTGGAAGTACTGATATCGGATCCATCAGAGCTGGAAATTGCCTTGGCAGAGGCCATCGAAGTGGTATCCGAAGCCGCGACCAATCACAGTTTGGGGATCATGGTCACCCGGGTCGGTATCGGCAGCTACGTGGTCAGAGCGCATCCGGAGGTACCTTTTGGACTAATCCGCCAGCGGCATAAATAGCTGGCCCGCCCTCTTCCTGCCTGCAATAGACACCCAAGAACATTCCAACCAGAAAAGGACCAAAAATGACAATGCTGCCGAACACATTCCTCTGGGGAGCCGCCGGGGCACCGCACCAGATCGAGGGCAACAACGTGAACAGTGACTGGTGGTTGTACGAGCAGTTAATGCCGCACATGGGGCCCAGCGGCGATGCAGTCGACAGCTATCATCGGTACGAGGAAGACATGCGGCTGCTCGCTGACGCCGGACTCACGGCGTACCGGTTCGGTATAGAGTGGGCTCGCGTGGAGCCGCTTCCCGGCGAGTTTTCCCGCGCCGAGCTCGCCCACTACCGCAGGATGATCGACACCGCCATCGGCCTCGGGCTCACACCGGTCGTCACGTTGCACCATTTCACGAGCCCACGCTGGTTCGTCGAAGAGGGCGGCTGGCTCGGCGAGACCGCCATTGACCGGTTCACGGCCTACGTCACCCGGGTCACCGAGATCCTCGACGGCGTCGAATGGATCTGCACCATCAACGAACCGAACATGCTCGCGCTGATGGTCCTCATGGCAGGTACCATCAACCCGGATGCTGTGCCTGGGTTCGTCACCCCCACGGTGCAACCCGGCGAAGGAATCGTGATCCCTAAACCGACCCTCGAGGTTGGTCGGCGACTCGTCGAAGCGCACCATGCAGCGAGGGCAGTATTGAAGGAAAGGACCAGCGCCAACGTCGGTTGGACAACAGCGAACCTTGCCCTGTGGGCGAAGCCTGAAAACGCCGAATATCTCGAATCCGAGCGTTACGCACGGGAAGACCTGTACCTGGAGGGCGCTCGTGGTGATGACTTTATCGGTGTGCAGGCCTACTCGACTCAGGAGATCGACGCGACCGGTATGGTCCCCGCACCGCCAAGCCCCGAAAACACCCTCACAGGAGCCGCCTACCGCCCCGACGCGCTGGGCATCGCTATCCGTCACGCGGTGGAGGTTAGCGGCGTTCCAGCCCTGGTGACGGAGAACGGCATCGCCACAGCCGACGACGAGCGACGTATCGATTACACCACCGGCGCCCTGCACGGACTACTGGAGGCCGTCGCCGACGGAATCGACGTACGCGGCTACCTGCATTGGAGCGCACTGGACAACTTCGAGTGGGGCCACTGGGAGCCTACATTCGGCCTGATCGCCGTCGACCGCGAAACCTTCACCCGTTACCCCAAACCCAGCCTCGCGTGGCTGGGGAAAGTTGCCCAAAGCAACGGGGCCATTCTGACGGTGCCGGCATGACAGCCCCACGTTGTAGATGAGATTCAGACCAGGACGATCTGCGAGCCGCGAGACCTGCGCGCGACCTTCTTCAATGCCGTTCCCGAAGGAGGGCTGCATCAGCAAGTGGGATCCCACGCGCGGCAGTGGCGCGCAGATCGTCCAAGGCATTCACCCCGTCACACTCGCCTGTGCCCTGTTCCGCAAATCCGTAGCCGTCAAAACGGTGGAAACAGCGCTGGTGCCGGACTCAATGTCGCGCCGAGATTCACCTTCAAATACTGGGAGGGGCGCCTGTACACGGTGGGCGCACGGTACTTGTGGACCGTCGGCGCCGCTGGATAGACCTACACCGCCGTTTTGGGCTACCACCGATCTTCAAATCTATGCCGGTGGCCGCGGCTGACCTCCACGCCGGGGTGGAGTACCCCCGCCGAGGGCGACTATCCCATGCTGCGTTCGGTTTCCCTGCGATCGCAAAGGGACTAACAGAGCTCCCTGTACACCTCGCTGCCGACACAGCGCCAGGGTCCTCTGCCGAGTATCAGGGCCGTCGTCGTCGGGGAGCTCTCACAGACCGTGACGGTAGCCGGCCGGAATTCCCTTCCAACGTCAGCTTCGTGAGCCGAAAGACCCGTGACGATCACGCTCAATCAGGTGGTCTCGCCGGAGATGATCTTGACGAGCGATTGTTCCGTGGGCTCATAGCTCTCGATGTCATCTTCGACGCCGAGGATGTCACCAAGTTGCGAGGACATTTGGCGCGTGGCATCTCGGACGATCGCGCGCATGTCGACCGCGACGGACGTCAGCCGGGGAGAGATGAGTTGCCCGACGTCGATGGCGTCCATGCCAACGATAGTGAGCTGATTGGGGATGTCGATGCCGGCTGAGCGTGCAGCGGTGAGAAGGGCGATGGCGACGGTGTCGTTATACGCGGCGATGCCGACGGGTCCGTCGGGCAGATGCTCGATCCCCCGACGTTGCGCGGCTGCTTTCGGTTCTATCTCGATGCGCAGGGGTGCCGGTAACCCGGCTGCTGCGCAGGCGTGCTCGACTCCGGCCAGGCGCCCCGGCTCGAAGGGGTCCATCCGGCGACCGGACAGGCCAGCGTACACGATGCGTCTCGGGCCGCGCTTAAGTAACTCCGATACCTGGGCGCCCGCGATGGCGTCCTGCATCTCTTCGCCCCGATTTCGTAACGGGCGACGATAGTCGGGCACGCACGGGATACCTTGTGCTGCTAGCCGGTCCCGCTGCGACGTCGGCAGCGACCCGAAGTCTACGACAGCGAGCGGTCGCAATTTCAGCAGCGCAGCAAGCGTGGACTCCGGGTCGGCGTCGGCGAAGCGCAACACGACGTTTGCACGAGACCCGAGCGACTCGATGATCGCCTCGAACGCGTCGGGAAGGTTGATGCCCAGTAGGAGGGTCGGAACAACGACCACGACGGTATCGCCCCGACCAGTTACGAGGTTCCGTCCGGCAGGAGATGGGCGATAATCCAGTTCGGCGGAAACCGCGAGGACCCGCGCCTTAGTGTCGTCCGTGAACCGTGCGTCACGCCCGTTGAGGATGTGGCTCACCGTGGCGCGGGAAACCCCCGCACGGCGAGCCACATCAGCGGCAGTCACAGGTCGCGCTCGATCAGGAACGCTCATCCTGTTTTCCTCCACCAAGTCAGTCGTTCAGATCGACACTATCACGTGATAACAGACAGAATCCAAGAGCGCTGTCAATGTGCAACTCTCTTTCACAATCCGAGCACGAGGCGAGCGGCCTGACGAAAGGGGGCGGTTTTCAACATTGCTGCAAGGCTGAGCCTGGCCGTAGGAGATTGTCCGCAGCCAGTCCCATTTCTCGAAAAAAGCCAAGTCAGCCGGTGTTCTCGGGCAGGGCTCAATCGCCGACTACTAACTTGCCGGAGGCGACTCACGGCCAGACGGTGTCCCCGACATTTCTCACAGGCCGGTCGGCTTACTGCCGTTCAAATCCGCCCAGCGTCCGCGCAGCGTCTTTACAGCGGCTTTCGGCTTCCGGTCACGAGTGAATACGCCCTTCTTGTTTCCGTCTACGCGCAGCACCGCATATCCGGCGGCGAAGTCGGCGAAGTTCCACACGTGTTCGCCGATGAACTCCGGGATGCGATCAAACACTCGGTGATGCATGTCCAGAAAATCCACCTGGAACTCTTCGGACCAGGGCGCGCCGTGCACCGAGTGCACGCCAGCGACGGTGTCGGCGCCGTATTCGGACATGATAATGGGCTTGCCGTACTTCGCTGCCCAGCCTCGAAGCTCGTTCTCGAGAATCTTCTCGCCAGTTTTCAAATCGCCGGTGAGAATGTACCAGCCCCAATACCGGTTCAGGGAAATGACGTCGAAGAGGTCCACGATCTTGTCGCCCTCGCAGCTGTACCCCGATTGGGAGAATGTGATCGGACGTGTGGGGTCCAATTCGCGCGTAAGGGTGGTGAGAGGCTCGAAGTACGCGCGCGATCCTTCTTCCTGTGAAGCGGGCTCATTGGCGATACTCCACATGACGACGCTGGGGTGATTCTTGTCCCGCTCGATCAGATCGCGCAGGTGCTGGGCATGAGCGGCGCGTGTCTCGTCGTTCGCGTACGCCTCAGAGAAGCTCGGGTCTGTCCGGCGGCCGCCAAGGCCCACTCCCAGGCCGAGGTTCAAGCCGACGGCTGCCGTTTCGCCAATCACCACTATGCCGTGGCGATCGGCATAGTCCAGCACCTCTTCAGCGTAAGGGTAGTGGGATGTTCGGAAGGAGTTCGCCCCCATCCACTTCATCAATTCGAAGTCATGGACGAGGTAGGCCGGGTCATGGCCCTTTCCGCGGATTGGGGTGTCCTCGTGTTTGCCGAAGCCCGTGAAGTAGAACGGTAGATTGTTGATGAGAAATTCGGTGCCGCGAACCTCGACAGTTCGGATGCCGACCTGCAGACGGTAGTCATCGACGAGCCGCTCACCATCCCGCAACTGCACCTCGAACTCGTATAGATAGGCGGCGCCGGGCTGCCAAAGAGATGCGTCGGCGACGACGAGCCGGCCCTGCGCACCGCGCCCTTCCGCGACGACGGCGCCGTCCTCGTCGCGAAGGCAAACCACGACCTCCGCCGGCTCGGTCGTGCGCACCGTGTAGTTGACGACGCCGTCCGTACCTTCAAGGTCGGTGGTCACAGTCACGTCCTCGACGCGAGTCGCCGGTGCACTATAGAGCCATACGGAACGGGCAAGCCCGGCATAGTTATAGAAGTCGTGAAAAACCGTTTGAACTTCGCGTTCCTCCTTCACTATCGTGAGTTGGCCAGGCAGGGTGACTTCCATCTTCGTGATCTCACCCGGCGGTATTGTCGTGTTGGTCAGTCGGTTGTCGACACCAACGGTGAGGCGAAACGTACTGCCGGCCTCCACCAAGTCTGTGATGTCTGCTTCGAAAGGCAGGTACCCGCCCTCGTGGTCTGCGACCAAGTGTTCGCCAACGTACACGAGGCCGTGATGTGTCGCTGCATCCAAGCGGACGAAAACTCTGTCGTTACCCCAGCCGCGCGGAACATGTACATCGCGCTGGTACCACACCCACCCGACATGATCTCTGATCGAGGAATCCAGGAAAAGATCGTTATAGCTGGCTGGCACAGGCGCCTCGAGGCCTTTCGGGAGTGAATTCCTCCACGGGTCTATTATCTTGCCATCGTCGAGGGCAAACGCCCACATGCCATCAAGCGAGACCAGCTCGCGAGTTTTCGAGTTCAAGGGTTTAAGCACGGGCATCCTTCGGATTGTTGGAAAATCAATGTGTGACAGGTATCACGTGATAGCCATGTGAGGAGCTTATCACGTGATACCAGAGGCGCTACTTGCCCTGTTGACCCCTAATTGGCCTGGAAGGCTGCTTCCCCGGGCCGTGCGGCGCGTACAGAGAGCGGTAAAAAATCGAACCCTACGGGGGGGTCGAAGTTGGTCCGGCCCGCGGTGTTCGATTCCATGACGACCCTCCTCGCCTGCGAAACGGTGATCCCCAGGGAGACCGCCAACCCAGGATCAGCGCCACCCCGGGCGTAGTCACGTCGTCGCTAAGCAAGAAGGTGATCGAAGCGGCGAGCTGACCGGGCGCTGCCGGTGTGGGGACTGGCTGCCTCCATAAGCGGTCCGGGGCTGTTCTGTGGCCAGCTGCGAGCCAAATTAGCTGAGATTCCGGTGACGCGGGGCTAGGGACCACTGCATTGAAGCGGGAAGCCTCGCTGGGGTCGCCGCAATTCTGCCCATCTAGTCAGTCAAATAGATCTTCGGGCCCGCGGCAGTTCAACCGAAAAGCGTCGGGAGGACCCTGGCGCGGCCGCGATTCTGCCGCTATCCCTCTCGTGCACCGAGTATCTGACCGTACCGGCGCCCACAGGTGTAGCTGCTTCCGGCCATGGGAGCAGCAGTGCGTTGAAAAGGGGTTTCGCTACGAAGTATCACGTGCTAATGTCGCACCGAAGCGAAAGCCGGTCCCAACACTTTGAGAGCAGCGTTGTGCGCCGATGTCGCAGCCCCGGCCGGACCTCCAGCCCGGCGTGAATGACTGACACCACTGGATCACTCCGACTTATGAGCCGATATGCGGAGTCTCCCTCCATAGACGTTCCCTCCCCTCCCACGAAGGATTGAGAAAATGACGAACACCACCGCGCATCCACCTTTGCAGGTACCGGCACGGGACATCCCGGTACCTTCTACGCCAAGTGTTGAAGCTCAGACGGTGTTGGGGACCCCTGTTCCTTCGGGAGCGACGTGGACATTGGCCGATGATAAGGCAACGATCCAGGCAGCCATCGACGCCGCGGATCAAGTGGCCGGGACCACGGGTCCTCTCCTGTCCAGCATTTATGGCACCGCGGACTCGGGTGTGCCGGCCAGCGTGGAACTCATCGACGCAGAGGGTGTTCCGGTGTACGTTGCGACACCGGAGGGTCTGGACCCTGAAGACCGCAACGTATATATGTTCATTCACGGGTCCGGAATTCATGGTGGAGGAGAACTCGCCCGGGCAGGTGCCCGGATGGTTGCCGGCGGCCTTGGTGTGCGTACCTGGGTGGTTGACTTCCGGATGCCTCCCTACCACCCGTTCCCGGCAAACGTGGATGACTGCCTCACGGTGTACAGGTACCTGCTCAAGGACCACAATCCGGAGGAGATCATCATCGGCGGTATGTCCGCAGGGGCCAATGTGACCTTGGCGACGATCTTGCGGGCTCGGGACGAGGGGCTGCCGCTGCCGGCCGCAGCTGTGGCAAACAGCCCGGTAGCGGATTTCACTTGGTCCGGAGACACAATGCAGACCAACGCCCATATCGACGTCGGCTACGACCGCGAGTTCCTTAACGACATCCTTAGCCTCATCGCCGGAGACCACGACCGCACCGACCCTTATCTGTCCCCAATATTCGGCGACTACTCCAAAGGCTTCCCGCCCACCATTCTCACCGCCGGAACGCGGGACTTCCTTCTCTCAGATACCGTCAGGATCCATCGCAAGCTTCGTGAAGCCGGCATTGAAGCTGACCTGCATGTGTGGGAGGCCGCACCACACTTCATGTTCATGGGCATGGCACCGGAGGACCACGAACGAACGGCCGAAGTCCGCCGGTTCATCATTCACCAATGGTCCAAAGCAAAGACAAACAACTTGGAAGGAGCGAAATGACGGCCCGCGACGACCCCGGCTACATGCAGCGCTTCGTGCCGGACTTCACGGTGGACCTTCCCCGGTGATGACGCAGCCAACGCCGCTGGTCACGGGGTACCTCTACCCCTGGGATGTGCTCGGCGACCCTGCTGCCGCTTCCTGGGTCAGGGACACCGGCATCCACCGCGTGGCGCTGGCCTCTGCTTATCATTCGGTGCGGGCCGCCACTCCGCGGCATCCGGAGCGCCGGGTGGTGGATGCGGATTCCGCCGCGCTCTATGTGCCGGTCACCAGCGCATGGGACGGCAGTGTCCTCCGCCCCGGCGATGCCGCTGCCTGGACCGGCCACCATGACTCCTTTTCGGAAGCCGCCGAGGTGATGCGCGGTGCCGGGCTTCCCGTGGATGCTTGGATGGTCCTAACTCATTCGAGTGCCGTGGGAGGCCAGCATCGGGAACTGTGCGTGCAGAATGCCTTTGCCGAAATCTACCGCTACGCCTTATGCCCGTCCCAGCCAAAGGTCCGCGAGTACGCGGCGAAGCTGGTAGGAGAGGTCCTAGCCCATGGCCGGCCGGACGGACTGGTCCTCGAGGCGGTAGGCCCACTGGGATTCGCCCACCAGAACCAGCACGAAAAAACCGAAGGTGCTGGGTACTCACCCTGGATGCAAGCGCTCCTCTCCCTGTGCTTCTGCAACGCCTGCCGGCGCGCCTATTCTATGCGGGGGTTGGACGTAGAGGCCGTCCGGGCGCAGGTCCGGGATGCTGTCCGGCAGGAGGATGATCCGGACACAACCCCCGCAACCGCCCCCGACGCCGCCAAGTTCCAGCCGCTGCTGGACGTCAGATGGGAGGCCACCGCGGCCCTCCTGGATGCCTGCCTCGACTCCATAACCGATTCCGGATCCCGTCCCAGAATTTCGCTGCATGCTTCACCAGATCCCTGGTCCACTGGCCCGTTCGTCTCCATTGAAGCACTAAGACGGAGCAGGTTGTGGTCCTCAGGGGACGACGTGACCGCCGTCGTTCCCTGTTGGGGTGAAACCGCGCAGGGCTCCGCAACGGTAGAAGCCTTGCAGGCGGCCGCGCCCGAGGCGCGGGTGGGCTCCTATGTGCTGGTTCTGCCGCCAAAGACATCCGACGCCAGTGCTTTGGGGCGGGATTGGAACGCTCTCATTGGGGCCGGCAGCAGCGAACTGCACATCTATCATCTGGGACTGGCATCCACGCTCCGCTTGGATGCCGCCGCTTCTGCCGTCCAGCGATTCCGTGCCGCTGGATAACCTTTAGAAGCGGTTTCGCGGCGGCCGGGCTGCCCTGCCCGGAGCTACTTGGCCTTCCGGGCCTTCAGTATGGGGCTGATGGTGCCCGGGAAGAAGAGCGAAGAGCTGGTCCTTCAGGCTGAGTCCGCCCTTCTATTATGACGCACTGTGTCATAATAGAAGGGTGAATACTGGTGGGATGTCTTCGGATCACCTGATTACCGCCGCCCCCAAGTCGGGGCGTCCTGTCAGCATCGATCCTGATGCGATTGCCGCACTTGCCCTGGAGATGTTTGCTGAGCGCGGTTACGAGCAAACCTCAATGGATGATATTGCCCGAGCGGCAAATGTTGGCCGCAAGAGCCTCTACCGCCACTTCGCCAATAAAGCGGACCTGGTGTGGGGTGGCATGGGGCCGGTAATAGAGGCGTCAGAACGTGAACTTGAATCAACGCCCGCTGAGTCCAGGTCTCCAAGCGAGATCCTGGACGCCCTCCGACAAGCTGTGATTGCCGGTGTGGCAGTCCTCCGGGATCTGTCAGTGACCCGCGGGCGGCTGCGGCTAATCGCCGAACACCCTGACCTGATGGGCCGAAGCTATGACTTCTTGGGCTCCCGGCGAGAGCAGACCGCGTCCTACCTCATCAAGCGGGGCATCTCGGAGGAAACAGCCCGATTCCTGTGCGCAGCCCTCATCGGTGCGTCTTTTGAGGCCTGGCTTCATTGGGCGGCCAGTGAGGACCCCGACCCGGTCCCCTACCTTCGTCGGGCCCTTGCAGTCCTCCAGCTGGAGTGAGTTTATTCTTATCCGATCCCCTTCCTGCGCGGACTTCAATCCACAGCAAAGGCACGAAGATAGTGCGGAGAATGCTCGGCCTTCCGTTAACGTCAATACCGGCGAGGTTTACCGCGAAGGCGTCTTCCGTCCCTGCAAGCTTGAACCGGGATCTGTAGATCGTCAGAACTACTAACAGACTACGTTTCCGGTGGGCATTAAAGTCCGGGTCGACACCGTGCGTGAGGTAATGCCTGATAGACCTGCTTCCGGATTTGGACGGACGGCGGCATCGGCCGCGCATGATTGATGCCCGTGATGGGGGCTTCAGTTGAGCGTGAAGCCCGCCCTGCCGTTGGAAACTCTGCCCCAAGTCCATCCGGGAGCCATCTGCGACCCACCTTCCGCGGCTCTCAAATGTTTGGGTCTTTTTGATCTTCCTGAACGTATCGTGGTGTTCGTTTAGTTAGAGCACACCCCAAACTGACAGCTCTTGGTCTTGACGTTGGAAAATGAGACTGCCACCGCCACAACCGCGACAATTCTGATAGGTCGGGAGTGCCGCGCAGGGTTGTCCCTGACCGCAGGGTGCGGGTCTTTTCCCACAACCTCCGGTCAGGGATCACTGGTTAGGACGAGGTTGGCGCGTAGCCGACGTGGTGTAGGCGAATTGTTCCATCGGTAGCCTGGACCCCAACGACTCGACCCGTGAACCCGCCGGCGACTTCTGTGGAAAGGTACCGGCCGTCGAGTTCTCCGAGCAGCACCGGACCTTCCGGGAGGACTATGCTTGCGCGCAGGGTGTCAGGCCCGGTTAGCGATCGGATGGGACCGGTGCGCGATGGGACGGACTCGAGCAGCAGTTCTATCGGGTCAGTCGGAACCCGGGGCAGCCATCCCAGCTCGACACGGGTGCCGCATAGTGCTGCGACAGCCGCGCACCGGTGTCCGGTCGTGACCTCGAGCCCGAACCAGTTGTTGTCGTCCATGCGAACAATGAATCTTCCGTCGCCTGAACTGACATCGATCGTGATGCTGCTGGTCCAATGCGCGTCGCGGGTCCGGTAGCTGAGCAACCGCGGGCTGCCCCCGGGGGCAGCGGCAGGGATCAGTACCCCAGGGCGCGCATCGCGTTCAGTAAACCGGTCCGGATAGTCGCCTGGAGAGAGCCAGCGTGGGTGGAGGGTCGGGGCATCGAACACGTCGGCAAACGAGGTATCGATCGCAGGCACAGTAAAGGCATCATTATCGACCACGGGCCAGTCATCGACCCAGGTGACGCCGGCGATGAAGGTCTCACGGCCATTGACGTGAAATGGGTTGCTCCCTCGGGGGCGCACGGCGAGGTAGACCATGGCCCAGGTGCCGTCCGGGCATTCGACGAGGTCAGCGTGCCCGGTGTTCTGTACGGGGTGGATGGTGCTTCTGTGCGAGAGAACCGGGTTCCCGGGAGCGGGCTGAAAGGGGCCCTCCGGACGCTTGGACCGGGCAATGCTGACGGCATGCCCAGTCTCGGTCCCGCCCTCCGCGATCAGGAGATACCACCAATCGCCGCGCTGATACAGATGGGGCGCCTCCGGGTATTTCATTCCGGAGCCACTCCATAGCGGGCGTGGTTCTTCCAACGCTTCGCCCGTCGCAGTATTGATCCGGGCCTGGACGATCCGACTGCCGTTTGCTTCGTCCCGGGCTGCCCAAGTAACGAAACAATCGTCGCCATCCCACGCCAGATCTGGATCAATCCCGACCACTCCACTGGTGATGACCGGGTCAGACCAGGGCCCTGTCGAGTCGCTGGCCGTGAGAATGATCTGCTCATTGCGGAATGCGCTGGTGTTGGTAGTGATGAGCCAGAACCGCCCGTCGTGATGGCGGAGCGTCGGCGCGTAAATGCCAGCGCTGCCAGGAACAGGCCCCTGGGGCATTTGCGCGGGCCGCTCGAGGATGTTGCCGAGCTGCGTCCACGTGACGAGATCCTCGCTCTTCCATAACGGCACGCCCGGGAAGTACTCGAAACTCGAATTGGCAAGGTAGTACACATCATCCACCCGGCAGATGCTCGGGTCCGGATAGAATCCCGGAAGAATCGGGTTCGTGCTCGCCGGAACCGTCCACTCGGGTTCTTCCTCAGCGTTAACAGCAGTCGCGAGAGTCACAGAGGGTTCCCGCCGATCACGGACCGCAGCGGTCTGCGGTGATGCGTTCCTAGTGTTGCTCATGTTCATTCCTAGTTGGTCTTTAAAAAGTGGTGCTGCGCCGCTGATTTCAATCCAGTGGAACTTTTCATGGCGCAGGGTTTGCGGGCTTCCCGGGCCGAGAGGGTACTGGGCGAAGCCCGCGGCGGCCGGCGCCCCGTCGTGGGAAGGAGCTGCGGGCCCTGCGGCCCGAAGGTCATGGGCGGCCCAGCGTCTGGGAGAAGAACGAGACCGCGGCGGCAAGGATGGCGTCGATCTGGTCCTCCGCGCCGAAAAAGCAGTGGTCCCCGCCCTCGACGGTCACTACCTCATGCGCCACTCCGGCGTCCGCAAGTGCGGCTGCAAGGAGGTCGGTCTGCGCATGCGGAACCAGACCGTCACTGTCGCCGTGGATCAGCAGGAACGGCGGCGCCGCTGCGGTCACGTAACTGACCGGGCTCGCCGCGGCCAAGAGCACGGGATCGTGCGAACCGCCCACCAGCATATGCCCGGGCTGCAGGGGCATCCCGGCCGGAATGGCGGCGGTCAAAGCCGGCGGAAACAAAGCGGCGGGAGTGCCTGTGGACGGGATATCGACCAGTGAGGAGACGCCGTAGAAATCGACCACCGCGCTGATGCCGCTTGGATGCCCCTGCGCGCCCAGGCCGCCGTCCAGGTCCTCCCGGCCGCCGGTGAGCCCCAGCATTGCCGCGAGGTGGCCGCCGGCGGATTCGCCCCACGCTCCGAACCGGTCCGGATCGACCCCGAGGTCCCCGGCGAATTCCCGAAGGTACCGCACCGCCGCCTTCAGGTCATGCAGCTGTGCCGGGAACGGGGCCTCCAGGCAATGACGGTAATCAACGGTTGCGCAAGCGATCCCGGCCTCGTTGAGGACGCGGAACACCGAGTCGGGTGCGAAGCTGGAGGGCAGCTCGCGGCGGTCTCCGAGTTGGAAGCCGCCGCCGTGGACCCAGACCACCAGCGGCACGGGATCGCTGGCCCCGAGTGGAAGCCAGATGTCCATTTTGAGGGGCCGGAAACCGATGGCGCGGGCGTAAGTGACTTCGCGGTGCACCCCGGAGACAACCGAGACGTTCTCCGGAACCCCCGGGGCATCGAAGACGGGGAACGACGGGAGGTCCACACTGCCCGGGGCTGCAGGATCCAGGCGGCCGGTTTCGTAGATTTCGGTGGCTTCGTTGACACTCATGGTGCCCTCCTCAGTAGATGGGATTGGCGGCTATTCCGCCGCTGAACGGGACATCAATTTTGATGCTTGGAAAGCAGAGTTTCTCCTGCTGGTCGCCTACCCGCGCGCCGTTGAGAACAGCTCGTAGATGCAATGGGTGCGTCGTCCAGTCCGCAGGGTGGAGAAGTCTCAGCTCCACAGGCATCCGTTCGGACCACGCATGCCGTTTCCGTGCCGTCCGCGGCAACGTTCCACTCCCGAACTTGCCACTGAAACCGGCTGCGTGGCTCCAGCGGCGGGCGGAGTACCGCCCCAATCGGCACGGCGTCTGCGGGGTCAGGAACGCGTCCTCGGCATGGGCGTATAAACGGGCGCGGCATGTAGGAACTCCTGAGTGTGTACCGGAGTTCCAGCTTCCTTTCCGGCGGGCAATCACCCACAGCCCAATTTCATTGGTTGAAATAGAATTGGGACCACGCGCGAACGAAGCTCCAACTCCGCTGGAACGGCCCGACGAATGCCGGTGCGTCATCGAGGTACGTCCATTGGTAATCGTGCGGCCTCTAAGGGCGGAAAAGGTCTTTTGGGGCCCTAGTGGGCGGGCCCGGTTGAATCTCGTTGGATGAGTTCGGTGTGGACGTAGTCGGGTTTCGCGGCAACGTCGTTCCCCTGGATCCGGGCGAGTATCGCCTCGAAGGCGTACTGGCCTTGGATGTCGAAGTGCATGGGGACTGTCGAGAGTGACGGGTTATAGAATTTCGCTTCTGGAGCGTCGTCCATACTCACAACGCTGACGTCCCCGGGAACGGCAACGCCCCGCTCGGCCAGGGCGTGCAGAGCCCCCAAGGCCATGTGATCGCTTGCGGTGAATATCGCGGTGATGCTGTGGTCGAGGTCAAGAATCTCAAGGGTTCGGCGGTAACCCGACTCGGCTGACCAGTCTCCTTCGAAGACCGGGTGTTCCGGAAGTTGATGAGTTGTTGCGCTGTGCTGGTACGAACGTGCCCGGAGACGTGCGGAAGGCCAATCGAGAGGTCCTGAAATGTGTGCGATGGATCGATGACCGAGATCGAGGAGATGATTCATGGCCAGCTCGGCCCCGATCGCGTTGAAGTTGGGGCGATGGCCTTGCTGAAGATCGCCTTCGTCAATTTCGCTCTCGACGTAGAGTGGAACCCGAAACTCTGTCGATGCCAGCTGTGCCCTCGTTTGGTCGTTGGGAGCGAAGGCAAGGATTCCGGCGACATCGAGCTGATTCAGAATGGTGATGGTCTCGGTGAGAGAACCGCTGTCCGAGGGGTCCAACTGGACGATGTCAAGGACATAGCCCGCCCTCCGCGCCGCGGTACTGGCACTCTGCAAGCTCTTGACCGGGCCGAGTTCACCGATCTCATAGATCAATGTCGCGATTCGATTGCTGCGACGGGTAGCAAGGCTTCGGGCAGCAAGGTTTGGCCGATAGTTCAAGTCCGCCAAAGCCTGATCGACCCGCAGCTTGAACGCCGGTGAGACGGTCTGACCCTTGAGAAGCCGCGAGACAGTCTGGTGTGACACGCCTGCGTGTTTCGCGACATCGTAAATTGTTGGGGCTCGCTCAGAACCATTTTCCAAGGCCAACGTAATGCATCCCTTCTGGTGAATTCCTAACCGGATCGTAGTCTCGTCCCGCAGAGTCGTTGCCATGATCAGGACATCGGCACTCCTGCACTCCACCCCGGGGATCTTAGCTCTGGCTGGCAGAGTCAGTGCAGGCTGCCAGCCAGAGCTCGGTGATTAGGTAGAAGCCGGGAGCCATGGTTCAGAGCGGGCAATCGCCGTGAAGCGTTTGCCCATGAGTTCGTATCCCGCGGCATTCGGGTGCAGATCATCCGGCAGGTACTGGGCGTCGTCACTGCCGAACAGGCGGAGCCCGTCCAGGAAATAGAGGTTGGGGTCATTGGCGGACCTCGCCTCGACGATGGAAGCAAGAATTTTGCGGATCTCCACCAGTGTCAACTGCCCATCGTTGGGGCGGCGGGGAATATCGCTTCCACGAGCGGTCGCGTTTTCCACCAGCGTCGGTCCGGGGGTTTCCTCGTGCGCGGGGCAGAAGATGGGTGCGATGACGACGATTGGGGTTTCTGGCTTCCCCTCACGGATGGTATCCAGGAAGCCGTGCACGGCCGGCTCAAAGGTGCGCTTCCGAAAGGTCGCGCCATTGACGACATTGATTCCGAGTTTGAGCGTGATGAGCGCGGCCGGCTCGTCCCTGATGGACCTGGCAGCGAAGGGATCAAGCTGTGCCGAACCGGCCAATCCGAGGTTGAGCAGATCGAGACCCAGTGCACGCGCGGCGATGACCGACCAGACGCCCAGAGGTGTCTCGGCCTCGGATGCCTGACTGATGGAGCTCCCATAGTGGATCCAGCGCGGACCGGTCTGCGGTCCCGGCCGCAGCCCGGAATCGGCACGCAGCCGGTGCAGCTGGATACTGGAGTTATGCGGCAGCCAGATCTCGACAGTCTGATCACCGTCAACCGGAGGTAGTTCGAAGCGCACGCGGGTCGGCGAACCGGGGACCATTGCAGGGGGCTGATCAGGTCGGATTTCCTGGAGATTGCCCTCTTCGAAGAAGGCACTCTCCTCGTGCCCGCCTCCGGTCGTGAGACTAACCACCGCGGGCCGGGCGGGGAACCCGAGCCACTCCGCCGAGACCCGGGTAAATGTCATTTCCAATTCGATCCAACTGGCACTGGACATAAAGACCAGTCGGACTCCAGAAGTTTCGGAGGATGCTCGCCCGATCAGCGGGTCCTCACCGTACTGCGCGCGCGTCCAACCGGGAAGACGAGAGATGCTGATCCCATTTTCCACAGCCTCTACCTGCAAGGCCCCGCAGACCGCGTCCCGGATCAGAGCGAAGCCCTCCCCCGCAGCAAAGTCCAGATCGGTCAAGAATGATGTCATCGTCAAATTCCTTCAAGTTTCCAGGGCGGGTGCCCTCACTGATTTCATGTACTGACAAGCAGGCGAAGTGCTAGTACTAGCTGCTCCTCACGCTCGTGGGCAGCCAGGAAGCCGTCCGCGCGCCCTCACCTTGTCAGAGGTGGCTCGTCATGCAGATTTGCCGGTGGCTACAGCATTCCGTCTGGTTGACCTCGGTGCCGCTTCCCATGCACGGGAGGAGTGCCGCCGTCGGCCCTTGCGGGGTCCGACGGCAGCGCCGGCGACGACGGCGTCAGGCAGGTTGGACGGTGTTGGCCTGCATGGCAAGGTTGGCGCCCAAAGCGTGTTCCTGCGCCTTACGGCCCAGCCAGTGGGCGCTTTCCTTCGGCGTGCGCTCCTGGGTGGTGCGGTCGACGGCGATGAGGCCGAATTTGGGCCGGTAGCCGAAGATCCATTCAAAGTTGTCGAAGGCCGTCCAGGCGATGTAACCCCGGACGTCGATGCCGTCCGCCAGGCATGAAGCCACACAGTCCACGGCAGCGCGCAGGTACTCCACCCGTTCGGTGTCGTCCTCGGTGGCGAGTCCGTTTTCGGTGACGATCACCGGAATGCCGGCTATCCGGTGGGCTTCCCGGATGGTGGCTTCGAGGCCTTGGGGGTAGATCTCCTCGCCGGATTGGTTGAGGTTGGCCCCGGCGGGTGCTGGTGCCAGGCCGTCGGCGCTGAATATGGTACGGCCATAGGTTTGGATCCCGACGAAATCGTCGCCGCGCGAGGCTTCCAGGAAGCGTTCGTTTACGTTCCGGCGTACCCTGTCGGCACGCTCCTGGCCGCCCTCAACGAACTGGATGTCCGTGTTTGCGAGGGTCCATCCCACTGGAAGGTCGGGCCGGCGGGCTTTGATGGCATCGCGGCCGGCGTGGTGGGCATCCAGGCGCACGTCGTAGGACTCCGCGGTCGCGGCGAATTGGAATGGTGCCACTTGGGTTGGATCCAGGTCCAGCCGCTCCGCGGCGGCCGCGAACATGGGGAGGTCCGCCCGTGACTCTTTGGAGCCGCCCGGAACCCCGAGTTCCACGAGCAGGAACGGCAGGTTTGGTTCGTTCAGAGTGCAGGCGACGCCGATCAGTTCACCGAGGTGCGCCATCACCCGGTCGCAGTAGCGGGCAAAAAGCTCAGCCGTCCGAGGTCCCTCCCAGCCTCCCTGGGCGAGGAGCCAGAGGGGCGAGGTGAAGTGGTGGAACGTGACTACCGGGGTGAGACCGTGCTCGTGGCAGGCCTCCAGGACCCGCCGGTAATGGTTCAGTTCGGCCTGTGAGAAGAGCCCTTCCTCCGGCTCGATGCGCGCCCATTCGAGCGAGAAGCGGTAACTCGTGAACCCGAGGCTTGCGATCAGGGCGATGTCCTCGCGGTAGCGGTGGTAGTGGTCCACGGCATCCCCGGACGGCTCCGAGAACAGGGTGCCGGGCAGGTGCTCGAGGAACCAGACGTCGCTGTTCACGTTGTTCCCCTCCACTTGGTGCCCGGCGCTGGCGACGCCCCAGAGGAAGTCCTGGGGAAAGGGTGACGTGACGGTCATATGGTTCCTCTCGGTTCTACGCCCTACATCGGCGCACGAGGGCTTCGCTGCCCTGACTTCCCATCCTGTCCCATCACGCGACCGGCGCCACGATACCTTTTCAATCAATGACATTCTGATGTGACCGGTAACTGTTACCGGTAAATGCTTGATGGGAGTTGGCGAGCTGCCAGCCCCTCCAACTGTTTCCCTCCGTTGTCACATCAGAATGCAAAGGCGCACTACATGAAACTTCTGAACGCCACTGCCCGTGGGAGCTCCGCCGTTCTGGCCGGAGCGCTCCTGCTGGGATCTTTGACCGCCTGTGGCGGTAGTTCGGCTCCTACGACTGCGAAGGCGGACACCCGTGCCCTGACCCTTGCAGTCGAGTTCGACTCGGCGTCGTTCGGTTACGACCCGTTGCGCGGCGGGTCGTCGACCCGCCCGTTCTTCGAGGGCCTCTACGAGAGCCTGATGACGCTTCAGCCGGACGGCTCTGTGGGTCCGGGCCTGGCCACAGCCTTCACGTACAACGCGGACAACACGGTCCTGACGCTGACCCTCAAGGACGGTGTCACGTTCACCGATGGGTCGAAGCTCGACGCCGGCCTGGTTAAGGCCAACCTGGACCGCCGGTCCGATCCTGCGCTGACTGGATACTCAGCGATTGCCAAGGGCGGGGCGCAGGAGATCACGTCGGTTGACGTGGTCAGCCCCACCCAGGTGGCCTTGACCTTCGCCAAGCCGCAGCCGGGGTTCGAGCAGAACCTGGCCTCCACCACGGGCATGATCGTGGGCAAGAACGGCGCCGCGGACACCGCGAGCCTTGCCGCGACCCCGGACGGCTCCGGCCCCTACACCCTGGATCCTTCCACCGTGAAGGGCAACAAGTACGTGATGGTGAAGAACGAAAAGAGCCCCGAAGCCTCGAAGTACGCCTTCGACAAGGTGATCTTCAGTGTGGTCACTGACCCGCAGGCGCGTGCCAATGCGCTGGTGTCCGGTCAGGCCGACGTCGCCCAGCTCATGTCCTCCACGGTGGACTTCGCCAAGTCCAAGGGCGCCGGTGTCTCACGGATTGGCGGCACGGTCAACACGTTGATCTCCTTCGACAAGATCGGCAAGACCTCCCCCGCGTTCGCGGAGGAAAAGGTTCGTCGCGCCTTCAATTACGCCATCGACCGTAAGGCCTTGGTGGACGCACTCCACAAGGGTGACACTCCCGCCTGGAACGCCCTGCCGAAGGACTCGCCGGGCTTCACCACGGACCTGGAAACCGAATATGCCTACAACCCTGAAAAGGCCAAGGCCCTGCTGGCGGAGGCCGGGTACCCGAACGGCTTCGAATTCACGATGGTCGGCGCAGCGGCCATCACCGATCTGCCGGTCATCCAGAAGGACCTCGCCGCGGTCGGCATCACCATGAACATCAAGGTTCCCGCCTCCACCGATGAACTCTTCGCCTCCGTCGCCACCACACCCATGGGATATCCCCCGCTGAACTGGGACAATCCCGCGGGCGTGATGTACGGAACAATCCTCAACGGCTTCACCAACGTCCAGAAAGCTACCGACGAGCAGTTGAGCGCCGCCACTGCCGAGGTTGCCGCAGCCAAGGACGACAACGCCCGGAAAATTGCTCTCACCAAACTCAACAAGCGCCTCGTGGAATCCGGCTGGATGATCCCGATCTACGAAGCCCTGACCAACCAGGGCTACAACACCAAGAAGGTGGCCCCGGTGGAGTTTGCCGGCACCAATGCCTACCCGCTCCTCTCGTCCTACAAGCCGGCCAGCTAATACCCGGACCTGCCGGGCGGGCACTCCCCACACAGGAGGGCCCGCCCGGCGGGGCCTGACCGATGGAGGTCACCATGGCACTTTTCATCACCAAGCGCCTGCTGATGGCGCTGGCCACCGTGCTGGTGGTTGCAGTACTGGCATTCCTGCTGGTCCACGCAATGCCCGGCAGCCCGGGGGCCGTGTCCCTCGGCTCCGGCGCCTCCCAGGAAGCCATCGATGAGGTCAACCAGAGGCTGGGCTGGAACGACCCACTGCTGACGCAGTTCTTCACCTGGCTTGGTTCGGCGGTCCAGGGCGACCTGGGCATCTCGCTCATCGATGGCCGGTCGGTCAGCGCCGACCTTGCCAGCCGCCTGCCGGTCACTGCCTCGCTTGCTGCCGGCGCCACCGTCCTCAGCGCGGTCCTTGGCATTGCCCTGGGCGTCACCGCCGCCGTCCGCGGCGGCCTCCTGGACCAGGTGATCGGCGGCTTCGTCGGCCTCCTCGTTGCCCTGCCGGCGTTCTGGGTGGGCGTCCTCTTCGTCTACCTGTTCGCGGTCCAGTCTTCCGTCTTCCCGGCCACCGGCTACGTGCCGTTCGAGGTCTCGCCGCAGGACTGGGCCCTGTCCCTGGCGCTGCCGGTGATCACCCTGGCCGTCGGCGGTGCGGCGTTCATCGCCCGCCAGACCAGGGCGTCCATGCTCGAAGCCCTGCAGCAGGAACACATCCGCACGCTGCGCGCCACGGCAACCCCCACCTGGAAAATCCTCTACGTCCACGCCCTGCGCTACGCCAGCCTGCCCATTGTGGCCGGCATCGCGCTGCAGTTCATCGGCCTGTTCGGCGGCTCCGTCATCGCGGAGCAGCTGTTCGCCATGCCCGGCCTGGGCCAGGCCGTCCAGACCTCCGTCAGCACCCACGATGCCCCCGCCGTCCAGGGTGTGGTGGTGATCGCCACCGTGGTGGTGGTTGCGGTCAACCTGGTGCTGGAGCTGGCCACCAAGTTCCTCGACCCGAAGTTGCGTGTCTCATGATCCCCACAGTTGCCCCGGCCCCCGCGGATGCGGACCAGGCGGGAAGTACGACGCCGGGAGCAGCGCCCGTGCGCAACGCCGGCAAGGCCACCATCACCAGGTTTTCCCGGCACCGGCTGTTGACCTCGCCGGGCGCCGTGGCCGGACTCATCTGGCTCGCGGCCATTGTCATTGCGTCACTGACCTCCCCGCTGTGGCTTCCGTTCAAGACCGAGGACCAGGACTTTACGGCGGTCCTCTCCGGCCCCACCGCCGCCCACTGGCTGGGCACCGACGAACTGGGCCGGGACATCCTCAGCCGCATCTTCGCTGCCGCGGCCGGCACCCTGGGGACGTCGATGCTTACGGTGATTGTCGGCGTCGGACTTGGCACCATCCTGGCCATGCTTGCCGCCGGTGCCGGCGAACGGACCGAAGCCGTGATCAGCAGGGTCACCGAGATCATGATGTCCCTGCCGGGAACCGTGATCATCCTGGCCGTCATCGGCGCAGTCGGAACGAACATCCCGGTGGTCATGGCCATCCTGGGCATTCTGATGTCCGCCGGCATCTACCGGGTGATCCTGGGGCAGGCCAAGTCCCTGCAGTCCCAGCTCTACGTGGACGCGGCAAAGGTGGACGGCGTCAGCCCGCTGGGGATCAGCCTCCGCCACGTCCTGCCCGGGCTGGCCAACACCATCGTGGTGCAGGCCGCGCTCATCTTCGCCGTGGGAATGCTCATCCAGGCCGGCCTGGCGTTCATCGGCTTCGGGCCCCCCATCCCGCAGCCCAGCTGGGGCGGCATGATCCAGGGCGCCTCCCAACACGTCTACGACGCCCCCTGGCTCATGGTGCCCACCGGTGCCGTCCTGGCGTTGACGGTCCTCGCAGCCAACGCCATCGGCAACGCCCTCGGCAAGGCTCCCAATGCCGCGGCCCCGCACCTGCCCTCCGCCGCGGCCCGGCGGCAGCGCGCCAAAGCAGTCGCCGCCATTGCCGCAGCCGCCCCGGCTCCTGTTAATGAGGATGGCGCCGCGACGGGGATGCTCACCGTCCGCAACCTCTCGGTCGGCGTGGACCCTGTAGGTGCGGGCAAGGGGGTCCGCCTGGTCACCGATGTCTCGTTCGACGTCGAACCCGGCACCGTCCTGGGCCTGGTGGGGGAATCCGGCTGCGGAAAGACCATGACCGCGTTGTCCCTGCTCGGGCTGCTGCCGTCCGGCGTGTCCGTGACCGGCGGCCAGATCCTATGGAACGGCAGGAACCTGGCCGCGGCCACCGAGAAGGACATGGAAGCCGTCCGCGGGCGGCAAATCGCGCTGATCAGCCAGGAACCAATGCGGGCCCTGGACCCGATGTTCACCGTGGGCTACCAGCTCACCGCGGCCATCCGCCGGCTCCGTGGCATGGGCAGGGCCGAGGCGAAGGCCGAAGCCCTGGGCCTGCTGGAAAAGGTGGGCATCGTCGACGCCGCCCGGATCCTGAAGACCTACCCCCACCAGATCAGCGGCGGCATGGCCCAGCGCGTGGCCATTGCCCTGGCGCTCTCCGGACAACCGAAACTGCTGGTGGCGGACGAACCCACCACCGCCCTGGACGTCACGGTTCAGGCCGAAATCCTGTCCCTGCTGCGGACCCTGGTGAAGGAAACCGGCATGTCCGTGTTGATAGTGACCCACGACCTCGGCGTGGTGGCGGACATCTGCGACCAGGTGGCCGTCATGTACGCCGGTCAGGTAGTGGAGAACGGCAAAACCTACGCCGTCCTGGACAACCCGCGCCACCCGTACACCCTGGCCCTCCTGGCCGCCGACCCGCACGCCAACCATGCAGACCACATGCCGGAACGGCTGGCTACCATCAGCGGACAGGTGCCGCAGCCCAAGGACTGGCCGTCGGGGTGCCGTTTCGCCGCCCGCTGCCAGTTCGCCGGCTCCGCCTGCCTGGAACCCGTTCCGCTGCTGCGCTCCGGCACCGGGGAAGGGCTGGTGCGGTGCGTCAAAGCGGACCAGCTGGCCGTTGAGGGCATGGACTGGCTGGCCACGGACGTACCAGCCTCCCGCGTCCTGGACCTCGTCGAAGCAAGACCCGCCGAATCCAGGACCGCTGATGTCGAACCTCAAACTGCTGAGAAGGATCCCGCATGAGCACCGCAACCTCAATCCGTCCGGAACCGGCATCGCCCGCAGCCGCCCAGCCCCTGCTGGAGGTCAAGGACCTGGTGGTCCGCTACGGACGCGGCCGCAAGGCAGCCGCCGCTCCCGCCGCCGTCGACGGTGTCAGCTTCAGCATTGCACCGGGCGAGATCGTGGGCCTGGTGGGGGAGTCCGGCTCCGGAAAGTCCACCATCGGCAAGGCGATCCTGGGCCTGCAGAAAGTCTCCGGCGGCACCATCACCTATCAGGGCAAGGACATCACTGCCGCCGGCGCATCCCAGCGCAGGGCTTTGGGCGGGGAACTGCGGGCCGTCTTCCAGGACCCCAACTCCTCGCTGAACCCCCGCAACACCATAGGATCATCCCTGGCAGAACCCCTCCGGCTCCGCGGCGTGTCCGCGGCGGAGGCGCGCACCAAGGCCGAGGACATGCTGGAACGCGTGGGCCTGCCCCGCGAAGCCGTGGACCGGTACCCGGGCCAGTTCTCCGGCGGCCAGCGCCAGCGGATCTCCGTGGCCCGCGCCCTCATCTGCGACCCTAAACTGGTGGTCTGCGACGAAGCCGTGAGCGCCCTGGACCTCTCCACCCAGGCGCAGGTGCTGAACCTCCTGGCCGACCTGCGGGACGAGCGGAACCTGGGCTACCTGTTTATCGCCCACGACATCGCCGTCGTCCAGTTCCTGGCCCAGCGTGTGGTGGTGCTCTACCGGGGGCAGGTGATGGAAAGCGGCCCCGCCGCCGCCGTCACCGAGAACCCCAAGCACCCCTTCACCCAGGCCCTCGTCGCAGCATCCCCGGTGCCGCGGCCTGCCGAGCAGGCGGCGCGCAGACAAGCCCGGGAGTCCCTCGGCGTCCGCACGGGAGCAGCAGCCACCCCCGGCCCCGGTGGCTGCCCTTTCCGCCTTCGCTGCCCGCTGGCCACCGACCTCTGCGCCGCCGAGCGGCCCGCACTCCGGCGGGTCGGCCCTTCCGAAGTGGCCTGCCACTACGCCTGACAGAATTTCGTCATCAACCGCGTAAGCGAGTCGGCAAGCGCGCCTTATCGAGTTCGAGGAGGGGTTTCTGGCCAGCCGTTGTGGTTCCTTGCGGGCATTGCCCCTTGATCAGTGGCTGAACCGGCGCCGGTACCCGTCGTGGACGCTGGCAACATGCCAAGCCGGAAGCAGACGGAGCCCTGCCTCATCATGCAGTACGCCGCCCTAACCCTAATGAGTCTGGAAGGTCGCGGCATCTTGTACGGATTTCTGGGAATCACCCGGAACCTAACGAATGAAGGAAGACCACACGCAATGACTGGTACTCAATTTGAATCGACTGAACGCAGATTGGTTCCCGAAATGGAAGCACGTCGATACCTGCTGGATGGCCTCGGAGGGTGGGAAGACATGACACCCGAGATTGGACAGAAGTGGGGCGCCCCTTACGGCCCTCCCGAGGAGTGGGACCTGTCTATCGAGGATCGTGAAATTGAAGGGCCTTACGGAACGGTCCCGGTTCGGGTCTACAACCCCTCCAAGGGCTCGGAGGGAAGGCCGTGTCTAATTTGGTGCCATGGCGGAGGCTGGGCCTTCGGCGATTTGGACATGGCCGAAGCGCATGAGGTGTCCCGGGGAATCGCCGGCAGAGCGAACGCAGTAGTGGTCTCCGTGGACTATCGCCTCTGCCCGGTTCCACAGGGTTTTGGGCCAGCCGTGACCGGAGAATCCACGACAACTACCGAGGGTGTCCCTGCCGTCCATTTCCCTATCCCGCACACTGATGTGATGGCTGCGTACCGCTGGGTCAGAGAAGTCAGTGGCCAGCTTGGAGTCGATAAGGACCGGATAGCAATTGGCGGCGCCAGCGCCGGGGCAAACCTCGCTGCCGGAGCAGCGCTCAACTTGCGTGACGAGGGAGAAGCCCCCTCTCAAGTCCTTCTGTCGTACCCTGTCGTCCATCCCGAACTGCCCCAACCGTCAGAGGAACTGGCAGGAGCGATTGCTTCCACCCCCTCCCTCTTTCTCTTCCCGCCAGAAGTCCTCACTCCGTTGGTGACCAGCTATCTCGGGGAACGTGACGATGTCCCGGCATATGCTTTTCCGGGCACCTCCGACAGCCTTGCCGGTTACCCGCGGACCTTCATCGACAACGCCGAATTCGACGACCTGCGTAGCAGCGGTGAAGCATTTGCTGACAAGCTCCGGGCCGCAGGAGTTCACGTTGAGCAGGTCACTACCTACGGCGTCATCCATGGCCATCTCAACAACATCGGGCATGGCCCTGCGAAGGCTTCCATGGACCGAATGGCCAAGCGTCTTCGAGACCAGGTGTAAAGACCGACACCGGCTGGAGAGCCTTCAAACATCTTGGTAAACGCCTGACATACCCGGGCATTTCCGGCGTTCACTCCCTCCCTGATTCCCAGTCCGCAGAACCCAGCAGGTTGCCTGCCATGGTCGTTCGCCAAAAACAGAAAATGGACCCTTCCCTATGAGCACACAAGCGAATCCCAGTGAGATCCGCTACGGCACCGCAACGGACGCACCCCTGACCGTCGGTTCCGGCTCCCCGCCAGACACATCGGTTGATGAGTCCTTCCAGCCTTGGCGTGACCAAAGCCGGTCAGCGGTAGAGCGTGCACAATCGGTGCTTGCCGACCTGACCGAAGAGCAGAAGATCCGGGTGGCCACCGGTGACCTGGAGGTGCTTGAGCCGTACGGCATCCCAACCTTGTGGTCCAGCGACGGGCCAGCCGGTATTACGCGTCCGGGAACGACCGTCTTTCCTTCCGGCTTCTCTCTCGCATCGACCTTCGACACCGGCCTCGCATACCAGGTCGGTTCCGCGATCGGCGGGGAGCTGCGCGGCAAGGGCCTGTCTGTGTGGCTGGGGCCGGCGGCTGACGTGGCGAGAAACCCCTGGTCAGGACGGCAGGTTGAGAGCTTCGGTGAAGATCCTTTGCTTAACGGTGTGCTCGCCTACGCCGAAATTTCCGGTGCCAGGCAATCCCACACGATCCAGTGCCTCAAGCACTACGTGGGAAACAACCAGGAGCTGGGCCGGGTGGGCGACCGAGGCGAGGACGGAGTCCGCACCCCGGCGATCGATGCGCGTATATCTGAACGTGCATTGCAGGAGATCTACATCGCCCCCTTCCGGAAGGCCACAGCGGCTGGCGGGACAGGATCCGTTATGGGCTCCTACAACAGAGTCAACGGGCTGCAGGCCTGTGAGCACCCGGCCATTATCGCGTCCTTGAAGGACGGTTGGAACGGCGTCTACATCCCCGATTACTCCCAGGCTGTCCGTGACCAGGTTGCGGCGGCGAACGCCGGAGTGGACCTCCCGCAGTTCGATCAGGGCAACGGCGGGCGAAGCCCAGAGATGTACCTGGATGGGTCAGTCTCAGCGGAACGGCTGGACGATACCGTTTTCAGAACGCTCTGGATGATCTTCGACAGCGGCTTGGTCGAGCACCCTGTCGGGCAGGCGAAGGACAACGTCTCAACGCCCCAGAACCGTCAACTCTCCGCCCGTGTTGCTGCACGTGGGGCGGTGCTGTTAAAGAACGACGGCATTCTCCCGCTGCGCGCTTCCTCGCGCCTGGCCGTCATCGGTGCGGCCGGCCCGGAGGCGGTCTACACGATCGGCGGGGGCGGCGGCGCCACCCTCGGACCAGATGACCTGGTGTCTCCACTGGAAGCACTTGGACGCCACGCGAGTGTCATCCATGCCGCCGGTTCCGAAGGCATCCTCTCCAAGGGCAATCCCATCGACGTCAGCATGCTGCGCACACCGGACGGGGAGAGCGGTTGGTGGGCAGAATACTGGGATGGCTTCCAGCAACCCGGCAACCCGCTCGTGGCCCGCAAGGAGGCCGGGATTGCCCTCGCGGGCCCCCCGGAGAGTCTCGGCCCGATGTTCTCCGCGCGCTGGTCCGCGACACTGACGGTTCAGGAATCAGGGCTGTACACCTTCACTTCGCTGCATGCCGGCTTCTCGAAGCTCACAATCGACGGCGCCACTGTCCTCACGGGCGAGCGGGATGCAACGAAATTCGTCCATGGCCCTGAACTGCCGGTCTCCGGCAGCGTGGAGCTCATTGCAGGGGCAACTGTCGACATCAGGTTCGAGTACAGCTCACGCCCCTCGCTCTTTGGGCAGGCGGTGGCCCTGACGTGGTCCACCCCCGCCGATTCCGGGCTGGCCGAGGCTGTCGCCGCTGCCGCCAGTGCAGAGGCCGCCATTGTCTTCGTGAACGATGTCGCCGGCGAGGGCGCTGACCGCACGTCCCTGTCGCTCTCGAGGCGGCAGGAGGACCTGATCCGGGCGGTCGGCGCCGTGAATCCGCGTACCGTCGTCGTGCTGAATACCGGTGGGGCCGTCCTGATGCCCTGGCTCGATTCGGCTGCCGCCGTGCTGCAGATGTGGTATCCCGGGCCCTTCTTCGGACAGGCCGTCGCTGACCTGCTGTTCGGGGAAGTCGCCCCAGCGGGCAGGCTGCCGGTTTCCTTCCCCACCGCTTCTGAGAACTGCGCCGCTGGTGCCGGTGGCGCCCGGACCTACCCTGGCGTGGGCAATACGGTCTCCTACGATGAGGGGATTCTCGTCGGCTACCGCTGGCACGACGCGACCGGAATCCGGCCGCTCTTCCCGTTCGGGTTCGGACTCACGTATACCGAATTCAGCTACACCGACCTCCAGGTAACGCCCGCGGTTGAAGGCGGCGCGGAGGTGTCCTTCACAGTCATGAACACGGGCGAACGGACGGCCGCAGCCGTCCCGCAGGTGTACCTCACATCCCCCGACCAACCGGCAGGGGTTCAGTTTGCCCCCAACGCGCTGGCCGGTTTCGCCTCCGTCACGCTGGAACCAGCCGAATCCCGGCGTGTCAGCGTCACAGTGGAGGGCGACTGCCTCGACTTCTATGACGAGACCAGCGGTGCGTGGGCTCGAGCTGCCAGCGGACGGCGCCTCTGGGTAGGTGCATCCTCGGCAGAGATCGTCCTCGGACCCGTACCGCTACCGCACCTCAATGCCTCCACGGAATCCCGGATGGCATGAGCTGCCCGCCCGTGCCCATCGATGGAAAGAACACGCTCATGTCCTCCCTGCCCATGCCCTATCTCGACTCCGCGCTGCCCGTGGCGGATCGCGTCGCAGACCTGCTCGGGCGCATGACGCTCGCTGAGAAGGTGGGGCAGATGCTGCAACTCGATGCCCGCGGCGACCTCGAAGACCTCGTCCAGGGAAAGCTCGCCGGATCGCTCCTGCATGCCTCACCCGAACGAATCATCGAAGCGTCCCGGCTCGTCGAGGCGACCCGGTTGCGGATTCCCTTGCTGATGGCCGACGACTGCATCCACGGATACTCGTTCTGGCCAGGGGCCACCATCATGCCGACCCAACTGGCAATGGCCTGCACCTGGGATCCGCGACTAATACAGGAGGGAGCCAGGGCAGTCGCCCGCGAAGTCGCGACCACAGGGCTGCACTGGACCTTCTCCCCCGTTCTCTGCATCGCCCGGGACCCACGATGGGGACGCGTGGATGAAACCTTCGGCGAGGACCCCCACCTCATCGGCGAACTGGGTGCCGCCATGATCCGGGGCTACCAGGGCAACGGGCTCAACGATCCGGAGGCGATTCTCGCGACAGCGAAGCACTTCGTCGGGTACTCCGAGACGCAGGGAGGCAGGGACGCCAGCGAAGCCGATCTGAGCCGCAGGAAGCTCCGCTCCTGGTTCTTACCGCCCTTCGAGCGCGCAGTCCAGGAAGGCTGCGCGACCTTCATGCTCGGCTACCAGTCCATTGACGGGGTGCCCGTCACCACCAACCATTGGCTGCTCGAGGAAGTACTCAAGCAAGAGTGGGGGTTCCCGGGCATCCTCGTCACCGACTGGGACAACGTCGGACGGATGGTGTGGGAACAGAAAGTCGCCGCAAACGATGTGGAGGCAGCGACGCTGGCCATTGACGCCGGCAATGACCTGATCATGAACACCCCCCAGTTCTTCGAGGCCGCCCAGGAATCAGTCACCCGCGGGAACTCGCCGGAAACCCAGATCGACGACGCCGTCCGACGGATCCTGACGCTCAAGTTCGAGCTGGGACTGTTCGAGGACCCGCGACTCCCTGACCAGACCCGCCAAAAAGCGATCATCGGCTCCACGGGCCATGCCCGGCTGAACCTTCAGATGGCGCGCCGCGGCCTGGTTCTCCTCCGCAACGATGGCACCCTCCCTCTTGCCGGGGGGCTGGTCCGGGCGGGCGGGCGAGCCGCCGACCGGCAGACGCATCGCGTCGCTGTGATCGGTCCGAACGCCGATGACCAACACGCACAGCTCGGCGACTGGGCAGGAGCATCCGGACAGGTCGAGTGGATGATGCCCGACGGGCACCCCCGCGAGCTCACACAGACAGTCCTGGACGGCTTCAGGAATGTGGCTCCCCTGAACTGGACCATCTCCCATGCCCGCGGAGCAGACATTGGCACCCTCGTGCCTGATCCCGCCGGGGCAACCTTCCCCGACGGTCAACCGCGCCCTCCCCTCTTCGAAGCAGCAGAGCCGGACGCCGCGCTCATTAATGAAGCCGTCGCAATGGCGAGGGAATCTGACTGGGTCATCGCGGTCCTTGGCGACACCACAGCCCTCGCGGGTGAGGGCCGCTCGACCGCGACCTTGGAACTGCAGGGCGGCCAGGTGGCTCTGCTCGATGCCCTGATTGACACGGGGACGCCGGTGGTCCTCGTGCTGATCCACTCCAAGCCAGCCGTGCTCCCAGCATCCGCGATGCAAGCGGCCGCGATCCTTGAAGCCTTCAACCCGGGTATGCAGGGTGGCCAAGCCATCGCCGAAGTCCTCCTCGGGCTCGAAGAGCCGAGCGGACGGATGCCGATCACCGTCCCGCGCCACGTCGGGCAGGTGCCGGTCTACTACAACCAGGTCCGTGGGCAACACGGGGACCGATACGCCGATCTCACCCAAGATCCACTCTTCGCATTTGGTGAAGGGCTGAGCTACACCAAGGTGGAGTATTCCAACCTGCGCGTAGCACACAGCGACATCCCCTCCACCGGCCAGATAACGGCCACGGTGACGGTACACAACACCGGCCCACGACCGGTTTTGGAGACGGTGCAGGCATACATCTCTGACCTTGTCACCAGCGTCACCTGGGCCAGCAAAGAGCTGAAGGCTTTCGCGCAGGTAGCTCTGCCATCAGGCGGAAAGGCCGAGGTGGAATTGGTCTTCCCTGCCTCTGCATGCTCCCTCGTCACAGCCGCTGGTCACCGCATCGTCGAGGAGGGTGACTTCGACGTCCTCGTGGGATCAAGTTCACGCGACGCCGACCTGCTGAAAGCCCGCTTCACCATCCGGGATCAGCAGACCAGCTAGCCCGGGCCTGCCACCGCGCAGTCCGTAAATCCGACGTAGTACCCCTGCGGGGCGGGGTCCCTTACCCCGTCCTATTTTTGAAAGAGATGACATGTCGCTCCGCACGTTGACCGCACCCGACGGGACCACCTTCCGCGACCTTAACCACAACGGCACGATGGAACCGTACGAGGATCCCCGTCTCACGCCAGATGAACGCACGGAGGATCTGCTCACCCGTCTCACCTTGAAGGAGAAGGTCGGTCTGATGTTCCAGACCGTCATCGAGGTCGGCGCCGACGGTGATCTGCTGGAGCAACCCGGAGCCATATCAAAATCTGCCACCACCGAGGTCATCGTCGGCAAGTGCATGACGCACTTCAACGTCCATCAGATCCGCACTGCGCGCCAAGCTGCACGCTGGAACAACGCGCTGCAGAAACTCGCGGAAACAACACAACACGGTGTTCCCGTCACCATCAGCACCGACCCCAGGCACGCCTTCACCGAGAACGCCGGAGTTGCCTTCGCCGCCGGCCCGTTCTCCCAGTGGCCCGAAGCCCTCGGACTCGCCGCCCTGAACGACGTGGAGGCAATACGGGCCTTCGCTGAGATAGCCCGCCAGGAATACCGTGCAGTGGGTATCCGGGCAGCGCTTCACCCTCAAATCGACCTCGTGACCGAGCCGCGGTGGGGGCGCCAGGCGCAAAGCCTCGGACACGACGCCGATAGGGTCGCAGAGTTCACGGCCGCCTACATCCAAGGGTTCCAGGGTAACGTCCTTGGACCGGACAGTGTCGCTTGCACTGCACCACCAAGCACTTTCCCGGCGGCGGACCGCAGAAAGACGGAGAAGACGCGCACTTCCCCTACGGACGAGAACAGGTCTACCCCGGCGGGATGTTCGAATACCACCTCCGGCCATTCATCACCGCAATCGAGCGCCGTACCGCAAGCATGATGCCGTACTACGGGATGCCCCAAGGATTGGTCCGCAACGGTGAGGCCATCGAGGAGGTCGGATTCGGCTTCAACAAGCAGATCATCACCGGCCTACTCCGCGGTGAGCTCGGCTTCGACGGCGTCGTCGTCACAGACTGGGAACTGGTCAACGACAACCATGTCGGGGACCAGGTGCTGCCCGCCCGGGCATGGGGCGTCGAACACCTGAGCCCGAAAGAGCGCATGGAACGGATTCTTGAGGCCGGCGCGGATCAGTTCGGAGGCGAGGAATGCGTCGATCTTCTCCTCGAACTGCTGACGGAAGGCCGCATTGAAGAGGCCCGTATCGACGAATCCGTCCGGCGCCTCCTGCTCGTCAAGTTCCGCCTTGGCCTTTTCGATGATCCTTACGTGGACGAAGACGCAGCGGAAGCCCTCGTTGGGCGCGAGGATTTCCAGAGGCTCGGCCTCACCGCCCAAGCCGCATCGATCACGGTCCTCGAAAACAAAGAACACCACGGCGTGCCCATCCTGCCTCTCGCGCACTCCATGAAAAGCGTTGCCATCTACAGCGAGAACATCAAGGCGGATGTGGTCTCAAACTGGGGCCACCCGGCTGAGTCACCCGAAAGCGCTGATGTTGCCGTTATGAGGCTAGGAGCACCCTTTGAACCCCGCAACGACCTGTTCCTGGAATCGTGGTTCCATCAGGGTTCACTGGAGTTCCCTCCCGGGCTCATCCACAGGCTTCGGCGTATCTCCGAGCATTGCCCGCTCATCGTCATCATCAACTTCGACCGACCGGCCATTGTCACTCCCCTGGTGCCATTCGTGTCCGCCCTCGCTGTGGATTATGGCAGCTCGGACCGCGCAGTGTTTGCTGCTCTCACCGGTGACATCCCACCAAGAGGAAAGCTCCCGATAGAGATACCCCGATCAATGAACGCCGTCCGGGCGTCCCGCGAAGACGTACCCTCCGACACTAAGAACCCCATGTACCCAGTGCACTTCGGGCTTTCCATCTAAATCCGTTGCTGGCCCCGCTGGTCCGTAGGGGCAAACACACGGCCAGCATGTCAAAGCAGCCGCATCGGTCACCGAGGGATGGAGGCAAGAGTGAGCAACATTTTGAGGGGGAAGCTTTGAACTCACATCATTCAGAAGCGAATAGCTGTTCCCCCGATTCGTCCACGTTTTGGCAGCCAGTTGATGACTGGACAACTCTCCTCGGCGCGAACGTAGAGGTCTATGAGGGCTGGAGAATCGTCGACCGGGGCCGGGTCGAAGCCGTGACTGAGGACGGCCGAATCTTGTGGCTTGCCCAGGAAGGGGCATCTACAAGACGCCTCTGGGAAACCGCGCCGGGACGATTCGTGAAGCTCGCTCCAACGCGCACCGGGTCTGAGCTGCCCTTGAAACAGTTGACAGGCGAAGGCCGACACGTGCTCCATGAATTCTAAGACCCACGCTGATAACAGCAGCCAGAGCAACCGATTGACTCCAGACAGCCGCCCCGAATTGTGACGGATGCTTCAGACTGCTGGCGACCTGTCCAACTACGCCGCCAGCTTCTGAATTTTACTGGTACGCGCGAAAATTCGACCGCGAACTATTTGTGCCTTCTGAACAACCCTGCAGGCGGGACTCCCTCAAAGTTTTCGTGAACATGGCTCCTTGCGCACCTAGGCTCATCAGGTCCGGAGAGGGCTCACGGCGGCTAATGGCGGGGTTGGGAACACCTCAACCTTTCGTCAAGCGGTGGTGTGAAGGGTGTCCGGCTGGGCTCGGTTTCTTTTCTGACACCGCGGGTATGAATTCATATCCCTGAACCTGATAGTGGACACGACCCCTACGGCCACTCCAAGAAGCAGACGTAGCTGTGGACACTGTCTGCACCTCCCGTTGGCCGGACAACTACACGACCACGACTCCCCCGCGCAACCAAAAGCCGCCCTCCCAGACCGTTCCGCACCAGAGAGGCCTCGTCATGTCGTTCCCGCACCGCAAAGCCATGCACAGGTGTTGGCCACCCCAGACCAACCCGACAGAACCGAAACGAGGACCCACCCACACCCATAAACAGCAGGCGGTGAGCCCACCAGCCAGGGCACTGACCCGCCACCCACACACCTGAATAGGCCACCGCTGCGGCCAGGCAACGGCCGCGAACCACCGTCAGACTCAACGGGCCAAAGCATCGTACACACGCTTAAAGCAAAAACCCCTCTGACGAGGGGGTTTGCGTGCCCGAGGTGGGACTCGAACCCACACACCTTTCGATACCGCATTTTGAGTGCGGCGCGTCTGCCAATTCCGCCACTCGGGCGCGGAATACATGAAGCAAAAGGCTACGCCCACAGCTGATTGTGAGCAACGCGATCACTTCACGTACGCGGAATTACTCTACATGCAGATAGGCTGAATTCCAGAATCGCGCCGCTGACGCCGCAACCAACCATGCAGATCAAGTACAGGACCGGGCGCGCACCTAAGATAGTGATGTCCCCGCCGTACCTTTCCAAGGAGATCCCGTGACTGAACAGACGGAGTCAAAACCATCGTCCCAGCCGGCGCGCCGCGTCGTTGTGGCCGAAGATGAAACCCTCATCCGCCTCGACATCATCGAAATCCTGCGCGGCGAAGGCTATGACGTCATCGGCGAAGCTGACAACGGCGAGAAGGCCGTGCAGCTGGCTGAGGAACTGAAGCCGGACCTGGTCCTGATGGACGTCAAGATGCCCGTCATGGACGGCATCTCTGCAGCAGAGAAGATCGTCAAGGCCCGCATCGCCCCCGTCGTCCTGCTGACTGCCTTCAGCCAGAAGGAACTCGTGGAGCGTGCCCGCGACGCCGGCGCCATGGCCTACGTGGTGAAGCCCTTCACCCCCGCGGACCTCATCCCGGCACTGGAAATCGCCCTCTCCCGCCACGAGGAGATCAAGGCGCTCGAAAGCGAAGTCTCCGACCTCCAGGAGCAGTTCGCCACCCGCAAGCTCGTGGAGCGCGCCAAGAGCCTGCTGACCACCAAGATGGGCCTCACCGAGCCGGAGGCCTTCCGCTGGATCCAGAAGACCTCCATGGACCGCCGCCTGAGCATGCGCGAAGTGGCTGAGACCATCATCAACCAGGTCAACTAAGAGCGTTGTAAACAAAAGGGAGGATCCCCGCCACACGGCGGAGATCCTCCCTTTTTGTTGCTTAGAAAGCCTAAGCCTTCTTCTTCCGTTCCGGCCAGGGGCCGAGCTTTTCCTTGTTGCTGCTGACTTCACCCGCATAAGTGGAGTCGGCAAGGTCACCCACCTTGTGCACCTTCAGGGAATTGGTGGAACCGGCCTTTCCGGGAGGGGAACCGGCGGCGATGACCACCAGGTCACCGTCCTGAACAAGTTCCATCTCCATGAGGCTGCGGTCAACCTGAGCGGTCATCGCATCGGTGTGGTCCACCATCTGGACCAGCACCGGCTGGATGCCCCACGTCAGTGCCAGCTGGTTCCAGACCTGCTCCACCGGGGTGAAGGCGAAGACCGGCTTGATGGGGCGCAGGCGGGACAGGCGGCGTGCGGAATCGCCCGACTGGGTGAACGCACAGATGTACTTGGCGTCCAGCTGGTCGGCGATTTCGACGGCGGCACGGGTGATTGCGCCGCCGCGGGTCTTGGGCTTGGTGCCCAGCGGGGGGACGCGCTCCAGGCCGTGGACCTCGGTGGACTCGATGATCCGGGCCATAACCTTGACGGTCTCAATCGGGTACTTGCCCACGCTGGTCTCACCGGAGAGCATCACGGCGTCGGCACCATCAAGCACGGCATTGGCGCAGTCGGAAGCCTCGGCGCGGGTGGGGCGAGGGTTGTCGATCATGGATTCCAGGACCTGCGTTGCCACGATGACCGGCTTGGCCCAGCGGCGGGCCAGTTCGATGGCGCGCTTCTGTACGATCGGCACTTCCTCCAGCGGAAGTTCCACACCCAGGTCGCCACGGGCCACCATGATGGCGTCGAACGCGTCGATGATCTCGGGCAGCTGCTCCACGGCCTGCGGCTTTTCGATCTTGGCGATGACGGGCACGCGGCGGCCTTCCTCGTCCATGATCTCGTGCACGCGGGTGATGTCGGAGGCGTCACGCACGAATGACAGGGCCACCAGGTCAACACCGCGGCGCATGGCCCAGCGCAGGTCGTCCTCATCCTTTTCGCTCAGCGCGGGAACGTTGACGGCCACGCCGGGAAGGTTGATGCCCTTGTTGTTGGACACCATGCCGCCCACGGTCACCTCGGTAACGACCTTGACGTCGTCGACGGCCGTGGCACGCAGCGCAACCTTGCCGTCGTCGATCAGCAGCGCGTCTCCCACGTTGACGTCCTCGGTGAGGCTCTTCAGCGTGGTGGAGCAGATGTCCTTGGTGCCGGGGACGTCCTCGGTGGTGATAGTGAACGTGTCACCGACGGCCAGGGCGTGCGGTCCGTCGACGAAGCGGCCCAGGCGGATCTTGGGTCCCTGCAGGTCGGCCATGATAGCCACAGCCTTGCCAAGGTCGGCGGCTGCCTTCCGGACGTTCTCGTAGGTGTTGTCATGCACGGTGTAGTCGCCGTGGCTCATGTTCATGCGGGCGACGTCAACGCCGGCTTCCAGCACCGCGAGGGTGTTTTCATAGCTGGCAATTGCCGGGCCGAACGTAGCCACAATTTTTGCGCGTCTCATATACCTACCCTATTGGTCTCTTGCATTGGTTAAGTTGTCGAAGAGGTGAACCCTCGGTGCAGCTCTAGAGGACGGCGATGGCCCGGTCGGTAGGCGCCACGGGTGCGGGCAGGATGGTGCTGCCCATCAGGTACTTGTCCACAGCTGCTGCAGCGGCGCGTCCTTCGGCGATGGCCCACACAATGAGGGACTGTCCGCGGCCGGCGTCGCCGGCGACAAAAACGCCCTCGGTGTTGGTCATGTAGTAGCCGTCGCGGGAGACGTTGCCGCGGCCGTCGAATTCCGCGTGCACCTGTTCGGTGATGCCCGCAGGCTCGGCGCCGGTGAAGCCCAGGGACAGGAACACCAGGTCGGCGGGAATGATCCGCTCGGTTCCTGCCTTGGGGAGGCGCTTGCCGTCCACGAATTCCGTCTCGGCTACCTTGACGCCGGTGAGCTTGCCGTTTTCGCCAACGAACTCCACGGTCGAGGCGAGATAGGTCCGCTCGCCGCCTTCCTCGTGGGCGCTGGCCACCTCAAAGAGGGTGGGGAACGTCGGCCACGGCTGGTGGCCGGCACGCTCGGCCGGGGGCTGCTTGCCGATGGCAAGCGTGGTAACTGAGGCAGCGCCGTGCCGGTGGGCGGTGCCGAGGCAGTCAGCTCCGGTATCGCCGCCGCCAAGGATCACTACGTGCTTGCCCTGGGCGTGGATCTGGTTCTCCACCGACTCCCCCGCTACGACGCGGTTTGCCGGAACGAGGTAATCCATGGCGAAGTGGACACCTTCAAGGTCCCGGCCCGGGATGGGCAGGTCGCGCGGAACCGTAGCGCCGGTGCAGACCACGACGGCGTCGTAGCGCCTGCGCAGCTGCTCCCAGGTCACGTCCGTGCCCACCGTTACACCGGTGCGGAAGCGGGTCCCCTCCGCCTTCATCTGCTCGACGCGGCGGTCAACCTGCTCTTTTTCCATCTTGAAGTCGGGGATGCCGTACCGCAGCAGGCCGCCGATCTTGTCGTCGCGCTCGTACACAGCCACGGTGTGGCCCACGCGCGTCAGCTGCTGTGCGACGGCCAGGCCGGCAGGCCCGGAGCCGACGACGGCAACGGTCTTTCCCGTCAGTCGTGCGGGAGGCAGCGGGTTGACCCAGCCGTTGTCCCAGGCTTCGTCGATGATGGAGACTTCCACCTGCTTGATGGTCACGGCGGGCTGGTTGATCCCCAGCACGCACGATGCCTCGCACGGGGCGGGGCACAGGCGGCCGGTGAACTCCGGGAAGTTGTTGGTGGCGTGGAGGCGCTCGATGGCTTCCTCGCCCTTGTCCCGCCACATGAGGTCGTTCCACTCGGGAATGAGGTTGCCCAGCGGGCAGCCCTGGTGGCAGAACGGCACGCCGCAGTCCATGCAGCGGCCGGCCTGGGCCTTCAGGGTGCCCTTTTCCTGCGCCTCGTACACTTCCTTCCAGTCCATGATGCGGACGGGAACGGGACGGCGCGGCTGGGTTTCACGCTGACGTACTTTCAAAAATCCGCGTGGATCAGCCACCGGTTACCTCCAGGATTCGGGACCACACTTCTTCGCCGTCGGGGTCCAGGCCCTCTTCGATGGCGTCGAGACGGGTTTGCAGCACGGCCGCATAGTCGCGCGGCAGCACCTTGGTAATGCGGGCAGCGGTGTCATCGAAGTTCTCGAGGAGGCGCGCGGCCAGCTGGGAGTCAGTTTCTTCAACGTGCTTGACCAGGAGGCCGTGCACGATGTCGCGGTCTTCGGCGTCCAGCTCGCGGAGCTGGAGTTCGCCGGACTGCAGGGCGTCCTTGTTGACCTTGGCAGTGTCCAGGTCCAGGACGTAGGCGGTGCCGCCGGACATGCCGGCGCCGAAGTTGCGCCCGGTACGGCCGATGATCAGGGTCTGGCCACCGGTCATGTACTCGCAGCCGTGGTCGCCGATGCCTTCGACGACGGCGGTGGCACCCGAGTTGCGGACCAGGAAGCGTTCGCCCACCTGGCCGCGCAGGAACATTTCACCGCTCGTGGCGCCGTAGCCGATCACGTTGCCGGCGATGACGTTCGTTTCGGCCTTGAACACGTTGGTGCGGTCCGGCCGGACGATGATGCGCCCGCCGGAGAGTCCCTTGCCCACGTAGTCGTTTGAGTCGCCGAACAGCCGCAGGGTGATGCCTGCGGGCAGGAACGCGCCCAGGGACTGGCCGGCGGTGCCGCTCAGGGTGACGTCGATGGTGTCCGTGGCCAGGACGTCCGTGCTGAACGTCTTGGTGACCACGTGGCCCAGCATGGTGCCCACGGAACGGTCCGTGTTGATCACGTCAACGGAGATCTTCACCGGACTGCGGTCCGTCAGGGCTTCGGTGGCCATGGTGATGAGCCGCTGGTCGAAGTGCTTGTCCAGCTCGTGGTTCTGGCCGGTCATGTTCCGCAGCGGGGCGTCGTCGTCGAACTCCAGCCCGTGCAGGATCGGATCCAGGTCCAGGCCGTCGGCCTTCCAGTGGTTGACCGCTTCCCGGGCATCGAGGACCTCGGCGTGGCCGATGGCCTCTTCCAGGCTGCGGAAGCCCAGCTCGGCCAGGATTTCGCGGACTTCCTCTGCGAGGAACTCGAAGAAGTTGACCACGAACTCGGGCTTGCCGCTGAAGCGTGCCCGCAGTTCCGGGTTCTGGGTGGCCACGCCCACCGGGCAGGTGTCCAGGTGGCAGACCCGCATCATGATGCAGCCTTCCACCACCAGCGGTGCGGTGGCGAAGCCAAACTCCTCGCCGCCGAGCAGCGCGGCGATCACCACGTCGCGGCCGGTCTTGAGCTGGCCGTCGACCTGCACCACCACACGGTCGCGCAGGCCGTTGAGCATCAGCGTCTGCTGGGTCTCGGCGAGGCCGAGCTCCCACGGGACGCCGGCGTGCTTGAGCGAGTTCAGCGGCGAGGCGCCGGTTCCGCCGTCGTGGCCGGAAACGAGCACGACGTCGGCCTTCGCCTTGGTCACGCCGGACGCCACAGTGCCGATCCCTACCTCGGAGACGAGCTTTACGTGCACCCTGGCCGAAGGGTTGGCGCGCTTGGCATCGTAAATCAGCTGCGCCAGGTCCTCGATCGAGTAGATGTCGTGGTGCGGGGGCGGGGAGATGAGTCCGACGCCGGGGGTCGAGTGCCGTGTCCGGGCCACCCACGGGTAGACCTTCTGCGCCATCAGCTGGCCGCCTTCGCCGGGCTTCGCACCCTGCGCCATCTTGATCTGGATGTCGTCAGCGTTGGTCAGATAGAGGCTGGTGACGCCGAAGCGGCCGGAAGCGATCTGCTTGACGGCGGAGCGGCGCTTGGGGTCGAGCAGGCGCTCCACGTCCTCGCCGCCTTCACCGGTGTTGGACTTGCCGCCCAGCTGGTTCATGGCGATGGCCAGCGTCTCGTGGGCCTCCTGGGAGATGGAGCCGTAGCTCATGGCACCCGTAGAGAACCGCTTGACGATGCTGGAGACGGGCTCAACCTCTTCCAGCGGAACCGCAGGACGCTCGTTCTTGAACTTGAGCAGCCCGCGCAGGGTCATCAGGTTCTGGGACTGATCGTCCACGCCCTTGGTGTAGGCCTTGAAGATATCGTAGCGGCGTTCACGTGTGGCGTGCTGCAGCCGGAAGACGGTCTCCGGGTTGAACAGGTGCGGCTCACCGTCACGGCGCCACTGGTATTCGCCGCCGCCCAGCAGCGGGCGGTGGGGCAGCTCGATGCCGCCCTCGGGGTAGGCCATCTGGTGGCGCGCGGACACTTCAGCCGCGATGACGTCCAGGCCAACGCCACCCAGCTGTGAGTGCGTTCCGGCGAAGAATTCGTCCACCAGTTCCTGGCCCAGGCCCAGTGCCTCGAACGTCTGCGCACCGGTGTAGGACGCCACGGTGGAGATGCCCATCTTGGACATGATCTTCAGGACGCCCTTGCCCAGGCCCTTGATGAGGTTGTAAACGCCGTCCTGGGGGGTGACGCCGGTCACGTCGCCGGCAGCAATCAGCTGCTCCACGGATTCCATCGCCAGGTACGGGTTGACGGCGGAGGCGCCGTAACCGATGAGAACGGCCACATGGTGCGTCTCGCGGACGTCGCCGGCTTCGACCACCAGGGCGGTCTTGGTGCGGTTGGCGCTGCGCAGCAGGTGGTGGTGCACGGCGCTGACCAGCAGCAGGGACGGGATGGGCGCCCACTGTGCGTTCGAGTCGCGGTCGGACAGCACCACGTACTGGACACCGCGGTTGATGGCACCGGAAACCTGCTCGCAGATTTCCGTCAGCCGGGCACGGAGCGCGTTTTCGCCGCCTTCGGGGCGGTACAGGCCGCGGACCTTCATGGCAACGCGGTTGCCCTCGGCGTCCTCGATGTTGGCGATCTTGGCGAGCTGGTCGTTGTTGATCACCGGGAACGGCAGCTGGACCTGGGGCTGGCGGACCTGCTTGGTGTCCAGGAGGTTGCCGTTGGGGCCGATGGCACAGGTCAGCGACGTGACCAATTCCTCGCGGATGGCGTCCAGCGGCGGGTTGGTCACCTGGGCGAAGGACTGCACGAAGTAATCGAAGAGCAGCCGGGGGCGCTTGGACAGCACGGCCACCGGGGTGTCCGAGCCCATGGCACCCAGCGGTTCGGCGCCGGTGCGGGCCATCGGGCCCAGCAGGATCTTCAGTTCCTCCGTGGTGTAGCCGAAGGTGCGCTGGCGGATGTTGACGGACGCGGCCGTGTGGACCACGTGCTCGCGCTCGGGAAGGTCGTTGAGGTCGATCAGGTTGTCCTTGACCCACTCCGCCCACGGGTTGGCGGCGGCCACCTCGGCCTTGACCTCTTCGTCGTCGATGATGCGGCCGGATTCGGTGTCCACCAGGAACATCTTGCCCGGGGACACGCGGCCCTTCTTAACCACCTTGGAGGCTTCGACGTCGATCACGCCCACCTCGGAGGCGAAGACGATCAGGCCGTCCTCGGTGATCCAGAAGCGGCCCGGGCGCAGGCCGTTGCGGTCCAGGGTGGCGCCCACGAGGTTGCCGTCCGTGAAGGAAACAGCCGCCGGGCCGTCCCACGGTTCCATCAGCAGGGAGTGGTACTCGTAGAACGCACGCCGTGCCGGATCCATGGTGGCGTGGTTTTCCCAGGCCTCAGGGATCATCATCATGATCGAGTGCGTGATGGGGCGGCCGGAGAGCCACAGCAGCTCTGCTACCTCGTCGAAGGACGCGGAATCCGAAGCACCGGGGGTGCAGATCGGGTACAGCTCTTCCGGCGAGTCACCCAGCAGCGGGTTGGCGAGCTGGGACTGGCGGGCACGCATCCAGTTCCGGTTGCCCTTGACGGTGTTGATTTCACCGTTGTGGGCGATGGTGCGGAACGGCTGCGCCAACGGCCAGGACGGGAAGGTGTTGGTGGAGAAGCGCGAGTGGACGATTGCCAGTTTGGTCTTGAACCGTTTGTCCGAAAGGTCCGGGTAGAACGGCTCCAGCTGGGCGGTGGTGAGCATGCCCTTGTAGACGATGGTCCGCGAGGACAGCGACGGGAAGTACACGCCGAACTTGTTCTGGGCACGCTTGCGGATCCGCCAGGCGCGGGAGTCCAGTTCGTTGCGGTCCAGTTCCTCGCCGGTGGCGGACGCCAGGAACGGCTGGGAGAAGTAGGGCATGCAGGCGCGCGCCATGGCACCGACGAGGTCGGCGACAACGGGCACTTCGCGCCAGCCCAGGACCTTCAGGCCCTCGTCGGCTGCGAGGCCTTCGATGCCGGCCTTCGCGGCGTCGGCTTCGCGCTGCTCGGCCGGCAGGAACGCAGTACCGGCCACGTACTGGCCGGGGCCGGGCAGTTCGAACTCAGTGACCGCACGGAAGAACTCATCCGGGATCTGCATGAGGAGGCCTGCGCCGTCACCGGTGCCTTCGTCCGCACCTACGGCACCGCGGTGCTCAAGGTTGCGCAGGGCGGTCAGGGCGGCATCGACGATGTCGTAGCCGGGCTCGCCGCGGAGGGTGGCGATGATCGCAAGACCGCAGGCGTCCTTCTCCTGCTCGGGGTTGTACAGCCCGCTTGCCTCCGGCAGGGATGCGAAGCGCTTGAACGGCGACATGGCAGCCTCAGGCTGATCCGGTTCAGACCAGCTGGGAGTGTGAAGAGTTTGGGTCATGGGAGACGTCCTTCCTCCTGATCGTGCGTATGGAAGGGACACCGTTGGCCCCACTCGTCGGGCGCCGGTCATATGGGCACAACAAAGTGTTACTTACTGGAAATTGTAGGTCAGCGTGGCCTGCTGAACTAACAGTTACGCAGGCCCCTGCCCCGGGCAACACCAGCCAGCAGCTCTGTGCTGGCCAGGATGGCCCCGATGCCACGACACTGTGGTGATTGGGAGCTTTGAGCGGTGGCTCTGCTGCCCTGCCTGGCCGCGCGCTACTTCGTAGTGCCGGCTTCCGGCGCGGTTCCTGTGGCTGTGCTGCCGGAACGTCCGGCAGCGGTCGCGTCCGGTCCCGGCTTGGGGCCGGCCGGCGCAGCCTCGGCCTCTTCCGTGGGGACGGAAGCACGCCGGGAACCACTTTGGTTATCAGGGAGATTATCACGCAATTCACTATCTGAGACAACGGGGTCCGTATCACGGACCGAATCACCGGTACCTGTTACGTCCCCGCCGTCCTGCTTTTCCGCCGGTTGACGGCCCTGCAGATAGGGGCTGTCAGCGCCCGCCGGCTTCTTGAGTCCCAGCAGGATGAACGCCGTCAGTGCCGCCAGGAAAACGAGGATGCTGGTCCAGACATTCAGGCGGGTGGTGATGCCGAACAGCGAGATCTGTTCAGCGTCGTCGATGCGCATGGCTTCGATCCAGACCCTGCCCAGGGTGTAATACATGGCGTAGAGCCAGAACAGCCTGCTGCGGCGGAAGTTGAACTTCCGGTCCAGTGCGAGCAGGGCGACGACGCCGGCCAGGTTCCAGAGCGATTCGTAGAGGAACGTTGGGTGGAACAGGGTGTCAACGGCTACTCCGGCCGGAAAGTTCGGGTTGTCCGCGTCAACCTGCAGTCCCCAGGGCAGCGTGGTGGGGCCGCCGAAAAGCTCCTGGTTGAAGTAGTTGCCCCAACGGCCCACGGCCTGGGCCAGCAGCAGCCCCGGTGCGGCGGCGTCGAGGAATGCGCTGAGTTTGACCCCGCTGCGGCGGCAGCCGATCCACGCGCCCAGAACGCCAAGGACAACGGCGCCCCAGATGCCCAAACCGCCGCGCTGGATCTGCGGGATCAGGGAGAGGTCGCCAGTGCCGTCAAAACCCGGGCCGAAGTAGGCGTCCGGTGATGAAACCACGTGGTACAGCCGGCCGCCGATAATACCGAAGGGGATCGCCCAGACCACAATGTCCCAGACGCTGCCTTCAGGTGCTCCGCGCCTGGCCCAGCGGACGGAAGTCAGCCACAGGCCCGCCACGATCCCGGCCAGGATGCACAACGCGTAGGCGTGGATCCGCAGCGTTCCCCAGGGCAGGGGGATGTCGAAGCCGGACCAGTCCGGGCTGGGAATGCTGGCCGGCACCATGGCGGCTGCCTGAAGGAGCGTCTGCATGGATTAGGCTTCTTCCCTGGTCAGGCCGGTTTCCCTCGTCAGGCCCGTGCTGAGGTCCTTGGTGAGGGCGGCGACGGCGTCCACGCCGCCGTCGCGGATGGCGGCCACCAGTGCGGTGCCCACGATCACGCCTTCGGCGTACGCGGCGATCTCGCGGACCTGCTCGGCGTTGGAGACGCCTAGGCCAACGCATACGCGTTCGGCACCGGCGGCATGTGCTGCCGCCACCACGTCCTTGGCAGCAGTGCTGACGGACGTGCGGGCGCCGGTGACGCCCATGATGGACACAGCGTAGACGAAGCCGCGGCTGGCGTCCACAGTGCGCTGCATGCGCTCAGAGGTGGAGGACGGAGCTACAAGGAACACCCGGTCCAGGCCGTACTTGTCTGAGGCTTCCATCCATTCGGCGGCCTCGTCAGGGATGAGGTCAGGGGTGATGAGCCCGGCTCCGCCTGCTTCGGACAGGCGCCGTGAGAACTCGTCCACGCCCATGCGGATGACCGGGTTCCAGTAGGTCATCACCAGGACGGCGGCGTCAGTCTTGCTGGTGATGCCTGCCACCACATCGAAGACCTGGCGCACGTGGAAGCCTTTGGCCAGGGCCTCCGTGGTGGCGGCCTGGATGACCTGGCCGTCCATCACCGGGTCCGAGTAGGGGATCCCGATCTCGATGAGGTCGGCACCGTTCTCGGCCAGGGCGATGCCCGCGGCGATGGTCTCCTCCACGCTGGGGTAGCCCGCGGGAAGGTAGCCGATGAGGGCGGAACGGCCTTCGGCGCGGGCCTTGTCAATGGCCGCGGCCGATTTGCTGATGCTCTGTGCGGTGCTCACAGCTGCTCCCCCTCTTTGCCGATTTCGGACTCGGCCGAATTCTTGTCCAACAGGTCAAACCATTCCGCTGCGGTGGCCACGTCCTTGTCCCCGCGGCCCGAAAGGTTCACGATGACGATCTTGTCCTCGGGCCTACCGCCGCTTGCTGCGGCTTCGGCAGCGAGCCGCTGCCCCACCTTGATGGCCCCGGCCAGGGCATGCGCGGATTCAATGGCCGGGATGATGCCTTCGGTGCGGCACAGGAGCCGGAAGGCTTCCATGGCCTCGCTGTCCGTGATGGGCTCGTAGCTGACCCGTCCAATGTCGGAGAGGTAGGAATGCTCCGGTCCCACGCCGGGGTAGTCGAGGCCGGCGGAGATCGAGTGGGACTCGATGGTCTGGCCGTCGTCGTCCTGCATGAGGTAGGAGCGGGCGCCGTGCAGGACGCCCGGCTTGCCGAGGGTAATGGTGGCCGCGTGCCGTCCCGTTTCCACGCCGTCGCCGCCTGCTTCGAACCCGTAGATCTTCACCGACGGGTCGTCCAGGAAACCGTGGAAGATGCCGATGGCGTTGGAGCCGCCGCCGATGCAGGCGCAGACCGCATCCGGCAGCCGGCCTTCCTGGTCCAGGATCTGGGCACGGGCTTCCTCGCCGATCACCTCGTGGAAGTAGCGGACCATCGCCGGGAACGGGTGGGCGCCGGCGGCCGTGCCCAGGAGGTAATGGGTGTTGTCCACGTTGGCCACCCAGTCCCGCAGGGCCTCGTTGATGGCGTCCTTGAGGGTCTGCGAGCCGCTGGTCACCGGGATCACGGTGGCGCCGAGGAGCTCCATGCGCGCAACATTCAGTGCCTGCCGGCGGCAGTCCTCGGCGCCCATGTACACCACGCACTCCAGGCCCATCAGGGCGGCGGCGGTGGCGCTGGCCACGCCGTGCTGGCCGGCGCCGGTCTCGGCAATCACGCGGGTCTTGCCCATGCGCTTGGCGAGCAGCGCCTGGCCCAGGACGTTGTTGATCTTGTGGGAACCGGTGTGGTTCAGGTCCTCGCGCTTGAGGAAAATCCGGACTCCCCCGGCGTGCTCCGAGAACCGTTTGGCCTCAGTGAGCAGCGAGGGCCGGCCGGAATAGTTCTTATTCAGGTCCGCGATCCGGGCCCGGAAATCAGGGTCGTCCTTGGCCTTCTCGAACGTCTCTTCGAGCTCGTCCAAGGCTGCGATGAGGGACTCTGGCATCCAGCGCCCCCCGTAGCTGCCGAAGTACGGCCCCGGGGCATGTTTCAGGGAGCCGCCCTGCAGGAATGCTTCCGCGGCGTTGTTGTCAGCGTTTCCTGAGGGTGCGTCAGCCATCAGTCCCGTCCTGTTCGAAGTTGATCGTTCGGTAAGTGTGGTGTTCCGGCGGGTGGGCCGGAAACAAATACGTCGGGGGCGGCAAGCAGCCCCCGTCCACGTACTGTGCCCCAAGGGCGGTGGGTCAGCCCCGGGCGGCGATGGCGGCGGCACCTGCCGCCGTGAACTCGGCAATCCGCTCGCGCGGCGTGGAGTGGCTCACCAGGGCCTCCCCCACCAGGATTGCGTTGGCGCCGCTGGCGGCGTAGTGCGCCACGTCCTCCACGCCGCGGACGCCGGATTCGGCCACCACGAGGGCCTCAGCCGGAATCAGGCCCGCCAGGGAGGCGAAAACGGAACGGTCGACGTCGAGGGTCTTCAGGTTCCGCACGTTGACTCCGATGATGCGCGCCTGGGCAGCGACGGCCCGCTCGATTTCCTCTTCGGTGTGCGTTTCCACGAGCACGTTCATGCCGAGTTCCCGGCTCAGCGCCGAGAACTCGCTTAACTGTGCGTCGGAGAGCGCCGCCACAATCAGCAGGATCAGGTCCGCGCCGTGTGCACGGGCCTCCCAGATCTGGTACTCGTCGAGCGTAAAGTCCTTGCGCAGCAACGGCACGTCCACAGCGGCACGCACGGCGTCCAGGTCCGCCAGGGACCCGCTGAAGCGGCGCTGTTCGGTGAGGACGCTGATGACGGAGGCACCGCCGTCGGCATACTGCTGTGCCAGGGAAGCGGGATCGCCGATGGCGGCCAGGTCACCCTTGGAAGGGCTGCGGCGCTTGATTTCCGCGATGACTTTCAACTGCTCCCGCGTCGGGGAGGTACCGCCAAGGGCGGCCCAAGCGTCACGGGCGGGTGCTGCGCCCTGGGCCAGGTCCTTCAGTTCAGCCAGGGAAACGAGGCGCTTCCGGGCGTCCATATCCTCCCTGACACCGGCGTTGATGTCATCGAGAACAGTTGCCATCAGTGGCCGGAGTTCTTCAGCTTGCTGCCGTCGACGCCGTAGCCTGCCTTGCGCATGACGTAGCCGAGGATGAGGCCGAGGACCATTACGCCGGCTCCGGCGATGAAGATGGGCGTGCTGGCGATAACGAAGGCGATTGACGCGATGAGGGCGCCCACCAGCATCACGATGACGCAGGTCCAGGCCGCGGGGCTGTTGCCGTGGCCGAGTTCCTGGCTGTGGTCAATGGCGCCGGGGGCAACCGTGCGGGTGCCTGACTTGGAAACGGACGCAGGTGTTTTGCTCATGGAAAATCTCCTCAGGGTGGATACTGCTTACATTCTGCCATTTTTTGGCTGCCCGCCGCGTATCGGCGGTCCGGGCGGCCGGCGGGCGCAACGCCATGGACTGTTTAGGTGGGATCGTCGCCGCGGGAGAGCCGGTCCCAGCTGTCGATCTCGTCAACGGGCCCTGACGTGGCCGCGGTGCTGCCGGCGGCCGGCGCGTCATATTTTGTCCGGTTTTTCCAGTGCCGGCTGGCCGGAATGATGAGCAGGGCGGCGACGGCGAGCAGGCATCCGGCGACGACCGCGAGGACCGGGAAAGCGGTGACCGCCACCTGCGCCTGGCTGCCGGTGACGCCGGTTGCGGCAGCAATGGCCCCCTGGGCTGCCGCCAGCGGATCGGCCAGGACCGTGGCCGCAGCGGCAACAATCCCTGCCGAGGCCAGGACGATGATGCCGGTGATGATCCACCGGGCGATCCTGCCGGCGATGGCGGCTGCCAGCCCGCCGGCGAGAGCAACGAGTGCCGATGCGGTTACCGCAGTGGCGGCTTTGCTGCCCTGGACCTCCAGCGACGATTGGGCGGCACCGCCCTGGCCCACTTGGTTCGGGTCCAGGGTGACAGTCATCCAGGTCTGGGTGGTGGTGCCGAATACTGCCAGCGCCAGGACGGCGACCAGCAGCACCAGCGTGGATTTGCGGGCCAAGGCCGGCGTGGCCGGCCGCTTTTTTGACGTCCCGGCCTGCCCTGCTGCCGGTCCCGCACTTCCGGGGACAACGGGACCGGACATCAGGAGTCAGTCCCGCCGGGCAGTGATTCCGCAGAGATGTTCTGCAGCGAGCCTGCGGTGTGCACAGCGCGGAGCGGTGCGGCGGCCTTGTTCACGGTTTCGAGGGCTTCGGTGGGGTTGACGGAATCAGCCACAATTCCGCCGCCCGCCTGCACGTAGGCGCGGCCTTCGCGCAGCAGCGCAGAGCGGATGGCGATGGCCATGTCCATGTCGCCCGCGAAGTCGAGGTATCCCACCACCCCGCCGTAGATGCCGCGGCGGTGCGGTTCGAGCTCGTCGAGCAGACGCAGGGCGCGGGGTTTCGGGGCGCCGGACAGGGTGCCTGCCGGGAAGGTGGCCTTCAGTACGTCGTAGGCTTTGGCCCGTGGCGATAGCTGGCCCACGACGGTGGATACCAGGTGCATGATGTGGCTGAAGCGCTCCACCTCCATGAACTGCGTGACATCCACCGTTCCCGCAACGCAGACCTTGGAAAGGTCGTTGCGGGACAGATCCACCAGCATCAGGTGTTCGGCGCGTTCCTTCTGGTCCGCGAGCAGCTCCTCGGCCAGGGCCTTGTCCGCTTCCACCGTCTTGCCCCGCGGGCGGGACCCGGCGATGGGGTGGGTGATGACCTCTTCACCGGTGACGGTGACCAGGGCCTCGGGCGAGGACCCCACGATCGAGTACTCCCGGCCCTCGGCGTCCTCCAGGCTGAAGATGTACATGTACGGGCTGGGGTTGGTGTTACGCAGGACCCGGTAGACGTCCAGGGCCGAGGCCTTGCACTCCATTTCGAAGCGGCGCGAAATGACCACCTGGAACACTTCGCCGTCAACGATGGCTTCCTTGCCGCGGTCCAGGGCTGCCAGGTACTCGGCTTCATCCCAGCGTTCCTGGACGCTGGAGGCGAAGTCCAGCGCGGCGGGGGCCAGCACCGAGACGGGCTGGGCTACGGGCGTGCTGACTTTGGTGAGCAGCGCCTTGACCCGGGCCACGGCGTCGTGCCAGGCCTCGTCCACCCGTGCGGAACTGTCGTCGAAGTTGATGGCGTTGGCGATCAGCAGGACGGTGCCGTCCACGTTGTCGTGGACAGCCATGTCCGTGACGAGGTTCAGGGCCATCTCCGGCAGCTGCAGGTCGTCCTCGGGCGGGCTCACCAGGCGTTCCCAGTGCCGCACAGTTTCCCAACCAAGGAAACCCACCAGGCCGGAGGTGAAGGGCGGCAGGCCCTCGAACCTGTCGGTGCGGAGGGCTTCGATGGTGTCGCGGATGGCGTCCACCGGGCTCCCGGCCACGGGGACTCCCACCGGCGGCTCCCCCAGCCAGTGCGCGTTGCCGTCCTTGGTGGTCAAGGTTGCCCGGGAGCGGGCGCCGATGAAGGAGTAGCGGGACCATGCCCCGCCCACGGCGGCCGATTCCATGAGGAACGTGCCGGGCTGCCCGTGCGCGAGCTTCCGGTACAAACCAATGGGCGTTTCAGCGTCGGCGAGTACTTTGAGCCGGACGGGGATGACGCGGCTGTGGCCGGCCAGTTCCCGGAACTCCTCGAGGCTTGGGCTGATGGTTCCAAGGTCCTGCATGGCTATGCTGTTCCGCCTGTTCTCGTCGGGGCCGGTTCTGGTTCTGGTGGGGCCGGTGCTTGGATGCCCTGCTCCGGCAGCCGGTGGTGTGCTTACAGGGGTGGCCGGCCCTCCCCTGCCTAACTGCAGAATGCCTGCGGCCAGTGGAAGAATTTCAGACTGCCTGGCCTGTGGTGACAGCCAGGTCCCTGCCGTCGAAGCACGTGCGGGTGCCCGTGTGGCATGCAGCACCCACCTGGTCCACCCGCACCAGCAGCGCGTCGCCGTCGCAGTCCATGGCCACGGACTTGACCCACTGCACGTGCCCGGAAGTGTCTCCCTTGCGCCAGTACTCCTGGCGGGAGCGGGAGTAGAAAGTGACCCGCCCGGTGGTCATGGTGCGGTGCAGCGCTTCGTCGTCCATCCAGCCCAGCATCAGCACCTCGTTGGTGTCGAACTGCTGCACGACGGCGGCCACCAGCCCGGCGCTGTCACGCTTCAGCGCGGCGGCCAGGTGGGACGGCAGCGGACTGGCCGCAGGTGCAGCGGCGGGAGTTCCGGCCGGGCCAGGCAAGGGTGTTGCGGGCAGGGCGGAAGCAGGGGCAGGGACGGGGGCGGGCTGCTCAGACATCAGGTCAAGTCTAGTGCCTTTGCCTGCCCGGAATCGTGTGTGAACAACGGCACGCCAGCACCGGTGGCTACGGTGCCCAACTGCGCGGGTGTCGTGCTAGTTTCACAAGTGATGCATTTCGTCGATCCGTCCCGAGAAGTCCTGGCCGAAACCCTCCTTGCGGCCGGCCCTGACGCGCCCACCCTCTGCAGGGGCTGGCGCACCAGGGACCTTGCCGCACACCTTTACCTGCGTGAGCGTAAAGCTGCTGTCGGGCTCGGGCTGATCATCAAGCGCCTGGCCAAGGCATCGGACCAGGCCACGGCCAAGCTGGCAGCAAAGCTGACCACGCCCGAGGCGTATGCGGGGCTCGTGAACACCTTCCGGTCCGGGCCGCCGGCGCTTTCCCCCATGAACATCAAGGCACTGGACGAAAGCTCCAACCTCATCGAATATTTTGTGCACACCGAGGATGTCCGCCGCGCGGTGGACCGCTGGGCGCCCAGGGCATTGGATGAGGCCTACTCGGAAGCGCTGTGGGATGAGCTGGTGAAGCGTGCCGCCATCCTGTACCGGGGCGTCGACCTCGGGATCGTGCTGGTGCGGCCCTCCGGCCCGCGGCACGTGGCCAAGCGCGCCCCTGTTTCCGTCGCCATCGTAGGCGAGCCCGGTGAACTGCTTATGCACGCCCACGGCCGCACCCGCCACGCCCTGGTCACCTTCGAAGGCCAGCCCGACGCCGTCGCGCTTCTTCAGTCAGCAGAAGTCGGGCTTTAACCCAACACGGAGTCACTTTCGGCCCAATAAACCCAGGTTTTTGGGCCGGAAGTGACTCCGTGTTGCTGTGGACTAGCGGACTTCGAAGCCTGCTTCGCGGATCGCCTTCTTGACCTGGGACATCATGTCGTCGGGGCCCCAGTGGAAGATGGATGCGGCCAGGACGGCGTCTGCACCGGCCTCGATGGCGGGCGGGAAGTGCGCCGGTTCCCCGGCACCGCCGGACGCGATGATGGGGACCTTGACGGCGGCGCGGACCAGGCGGATGAGTTCGAGGTCGAAGCCGTCTTTGGTGCCGTCGGCGTCGATGGAATTGAGCAGGATCTCCCCCACGCCGCGGTCCGCGGCTTCCTTGGCCCAGGCGATGGCATCGATCCCGGTACCCGTGCGCCCGCCGTGGGTGGTCACTTCAAATCCCGACTGCGTGGGCTGGGATCCCGGGCGGGTGCGCCGGGCATCCACGGACAGGACGAGGACCTGGGAACCGAAGTGCCGCGTGATCTCGTCGATGACGTCGGGCCGGGCCACGGCTGCGGTGTTGATGGAGGCCTTGTCCGCGCCGAAACGCAGGAGCTTGTCCACCTCGGCCACGCCCCGCACACCGCCGCCGACGGTCAGCGGAATGAACACTTCCTCGGCAGTGCGGCGGACCACGTCGAAGGTGGTTTCGCGGTTGCCCGAAGATGCCGTGACGTCGAGGAACGTCAGTTCATCGGCACCGGCGTTGTCGTACCGGTGGGCAAGCTCCACGGGGTCCCCGGCGTCGCGGAGGCCCTCGAAGTTAACGCCTTTGACGACGCGCCCGGCGTCCACGTCAAGGCAGGGAATGACGCGTACGGCTACTGCCATGGGAAACTCCTGGAATTCTATGGTGGATGTCGGCTGCGCTGGATCCGCTATGCGGAATCAGATGCGGCAGGCGTGGATGCTGCTGACCAGGATGGCGCGGGCCCCGAGGTCGTAGAGCTCATCCATGATCCGGTTGGTTTCCCGCTTGGGCACCATGGAGCGGACGGCCACCCAGTCCGAGTCACGCAGCGGCGAGACCGTGGGCGATTCCAGGCCGGGCGTCAGCGAGGCAGCCTGTTCCACGAGTTCCTTGCGGATGTCGTAATCCATCAGGACATACTGGCGCGCCACCAGCACACCCTGCAGGCGGCGGATCAGCACCTCGATTTCCTTGGCTGTGCCGTTCGCGGCACCGCCCGCGCCGGTCCGCCGGATCAGGACGGCCTCGGACTTGAGGATCGGTTCGCCAAAAATTTCCATTCCGGCGGCCTTGAGGGTGTTTCCAGTTTCGACGACGTCGGCGATGGCGTCGGCAACGCCGAGCCGGACCGAGGACTCCACGGCGCCGTCGAGGCGGACCACCTTGGCGTTGATGCCGCGCTCAGCGAGGTAGCCGCGGAGCAGGCCGTCATAGCTGGTGGCCAGACGCCTGCCCTCCAGCTCCTCAACCTTGCCGAAATCACCTACCGGACCGGCGAAGCGGAACGTGGAGGCCGCGAATCCCAACGGAAGCAGCTCCTCTGCCTCCACCTCGGCGTCCAGCAGCAGATCGCGTCCGGTGATGCCGACGTCAAGCGTTCCCTGGCCAACATAGACGGCGATGTCGCGGGGCCGGAGGAAGAAGAACTCGATGTCGTTATCGGGGTCCACCATCACCAGCTCGCGCGTATCGCGGCGCTGGCGGTATCCGGCTTCGGACAGCATCGCGGAGGCGGCTTCGGACAGGGAACCTTTGTTGGGGACGGCTACTCGCAGCATGGGAAATCTTTCTGGATGTGGAAATGTCTAGGGATTCAGGCAATGCAGGCCACAGCAGGCACCGGCGGCAACAGGCGCGCCGGACCGGTGGCTACAGATGCTTGTAGACGTCTTCCAGGGTCAGGCCTTTGGCGAGCATCAGAACCTGCAGGTGGTACAGCAGCTGGGAGATTTCCTCTGCCGCCGCTTCATCGGATTCATATTCGGCGGCCATCCACACTTCGGCTGCTTCTTCAACGACTTTTTTGCCGATGCCGTGGACACCGGAGTCCAATTCAGCGACGGTGCGGGAGCCTTCCGGGCGGGTGGCTGCCTTCTCACTGAGCTCAGCGAACAGCGTCTCGAAATTCTTCACGCCCTCCAGCCTACTTCCTGCTGCCCAAAGGGCGCCTGTCAGGTTGTTGCATGACGGGCGCGATGTGAGTGAACACACACATCGCGCCCGCCACCTGCAGCCAGTTAGCTGCTGTACTGCTTCAGCACTACAGCGGTGGCCAGCGCTGCGGTCACGGCCTCGTGGCCCTTGTCTTCCTTTGAGCCGGGGAGTCCGGCACGGTCCAGGCCCTGCTGCTCGGTGTCGCAGGTCAGGACGCCAAAGCCCACGGGAACCCCGGTGCGGACGCTCACGTCGGTAAGTCCCGACGTTGCGGCCTGGCAGACGTATTCAAAGTGCGGTGTGCCGCCGCGGATTACGACGCCGAGGGCCACCACGGCGTCAAAGTGCGGTGCGAGGCGCGCGGCTGCCACGGGCAGCTCAAAGCTTCCCGGCACCCGCAGGACGGTGGGTTCGGCGATGCCGGCGTCCTTGGCGGCGCGCAGGGCACCGTCCAGGAGGCCGTCCATGATCTGGGTGTGCCAGCTGGCCGCGACGATCGCCAGCTTCAGCTGGGACGTCTCGGCCGGGTTGAGGGTGGTGAGGTCGATCTCGGGGGCGCCGTGTCCGCTCATAGCTCAGTATTGTTCCGTTCAGTTTTCGTTCGTCAGTTTTGTTGGTGGATCAGTCTTGTTCGTGGTCAAAGGCAGGGCCCGGCGTGGCGACAGGCACTGCACCGCCCAAGTGGGAGTCAAGCAGCAGGCGGTGCTCCATGCGGTCCTTCTTGGTCTGCAGGTACCGGATGTTCTGGTCGCGCGAGGGCACCTCGGTGGGGACCATTTCCACCACCTTGACGCCGGCCTTCGCCAGCCTGTTCTGCTTGTCCGGGTTGTTGCTCAGGAGCCGCACCTCGTGCAGCCCCATTTCAGCCAGCACCTGCGCGGCGGCCTTGTAGCAGCGGGCGTCGACGGGAAGGCCCAGCTGTTCGTTGGCCTCAACCGTGTCGAAACCGGCTTCCTGCAGAGCGTAGGCCTTGATCTTGTTGGCGAGGCCGATGCCCCTGCCTTCCTGCCCGCGCAGGTATAGCAGGGTTCCGCCGTGCTCACGGATCATTTCCAGGGCATAGGCCAACTGTTCGCCGCAGTCGCAGCGGTAGGAACCAAAGACATCCCCCGTGAGGCACTCGGAGTGCAGCCGGACCATGGGTGCCTTCCCGTCCTTTGGCGGATTCGGGGAGCTGACAGCCAGGTGTTCGGCGCCCGTGACAAGATCGATCCACGCCTGGGCGACGAAGTCACCGAAAGCCGTGGGCAGCTGCACGATGGGTCCGCCACTGACGGGATAGGGTACGCCGCCGTTGCCTGATTCGGCGTTGTGGTGGCCATTGCCCGAATGGGGCAGGTGGTGACCGTTGCCCGAACCAGGCAGCTTGTGGCCATTGCCCGAAGCTCCGGAAGCCGTCATCGTATCTCCTCTTCTACGCCCGCGCGTCCTGCCCGGGTGTTGCCGTCAGCCGATGTGCCCGCCGCGTCGAGGTAGGCCGCCAGGTCCTGAATGGAGATCAGGGGGCATCCGTGTTCTGCAGCGAAGGCACGGAGCCCGTCCAGCCGCATCATTTCGCCGTCGTCGTAGACAACTTCGGCGATCACCGCCACTGGTTCCAGGCCGGCCAGGCGGCACAGGTCTACTGCGGCTTCGGTGTGGCCGGGACGTTCCCGCACACCACCGTCAACCGCGCGCAGCGGGAAAATATGCCCGGGGCGCGTTATGGACGCCGGCCCGGACTGCGGATCCGCCAGCACCTTGGCCGTAAGCGCCCGGTCCGTGGCGGAAATTCCGGTACTGACGTCCGTGGCAGCGTCGCAGGAAACGGTATACGCGGTGCCCTTCGCGTCCTCGTTGACTTCCACCATCGGCGGCAGTGCCAGGGCATCGGCCCGTTCGCCGGACAGCGGGACGCAAATCACGCCGGAGCTGTACCGGATGGTCCATCCCATCAACGGCGCGGTGGCGAACTGGGCGGCGAAAAGGATGTCGCCCTCGTTTTCCCGGTCCTCGTTGTCCACGGCCAGCACAGGCTTGCCGGCGGCCATGGCCTGCACTGCTTCCTCGATGGTGTTCAGTCGCACGGCAGCGTCTTCCTGGGGACGGGGGCTGGCAGAGGTGGCCACCCCGGGTTCGACATGGACGGCGGCGTTCATCGTGCTCCTCCTTCAACGGCGGCGGGCGCTGCCGTCCTGAACGCCAGCAGGCGTTCGGTGTACTTGGCCAGGACGTCAACTTCCAGGTTGACCCGGCTGCCGGCGGCTTTGGTACCGAGGCCGGTTTCGGCCAGGGTTGTCGGGATCAGGCCCACCTCAAACCAGGGCTCCTGCTCCGTGGCGGCGCTGACGGCCGTCACGGTGAGCGAGACGCCGTCGATGGCAATGGAGCCCTTTTCGGCTATGTAGCGGGCAAGGTTCCCGGGTACGCCGAAGCGGAGCCGCTCCCAGTTGCCCTGAGGCTCGCGCTCCAGCAGCACGCCAACGCCGTCCACATGGCCCTGCACCACGTGTCCGTCCAGCCGTCCCCCTGCGGGAACGCAGCGCTCAAGGTTGACCGGGTCGCCCGGTGCAAGTTCGCCGATGGTGCTGCGCACCAGGGTCTCCCCCATGACATCCACGCTGAATTCCTTGCCATCTATTTCGGTGGCAGTCAGGCAAACGCCGTTGACGGCGATGGAGCCGCCCAGGGTGAGCCCTTCGGTGGTGCCCGGCGCGCGCAGCCGGAGCGTGGCGCTGGCTTCGCCGTCCCTTTCCACGGACAGGACCTGCCCCTGCTCGGCAATAATTCCGGTAAACATCAGTAGCCTCCCTGGGCTTGCTCCGCGGTGTCGCGGGACGGTTGTGGGTCGAGGGCAACAGTGCGTTGCGGTCGGAGGTGGAGTCGAAGGTCACGGCCCAGCGTCCGGACGGCGCCGCCGTCGGACGGGTCCCACTCCCAGTGCTGTGCCTCAGCAAGGGTGGTGATCCCCAGGCCCGTAAGGGCAGGAGTTCCGGAGCCGAGCAGTGTGGGCGCCAGGTAAACAATGAGTTCGTCAACCAGCCCGGCCGCGAGGAATGCACTGAGGATACGGGATCCTCCCTCCACCATCAGGTGGCGGACTCCGCTCCCGTACAGGCTGGACAGGGCTTCCCGGGGGTCGCGGGTGGGCAAATGCACCACCAGGCCGTCGCTTCCGTGAACGGCGGCATCGGCTGGAATGCTGCGCAGCCCCATGACGGCCCGCACGGGTTGCTTCACGGCCTGCGTGCCCGCAGCGTCCCTCGCGGTGAGGCGCGGGTTATCCACCAGCACGGTCTGCGTGCCGACGAGGATGGCGTCGATGCGCCCCCTGATGGCGTGGTTGTCCGCTAGGGATTCCGGGCTGGAAATCCACTGGCTGGTGCCGTCCTCCGCCGCGATGCGGCTGTCCAGCGTCTGGGCGATGTGGAGGGTGACGAACGGACGTTTTACGGCCACCGCCTCAAACCACTGACGGTTCAGGTCCAGCGCTTCGCCGGCACCGAGTCCGCTGCGGACACGAACGCCCGCCTGGCGCAGGGTGGTTGCCCCGCCCGCCGCGGGGTCGTGAGGATCGTCCACCGCGTAGACCACGTCCGTGATGCCGGCGTCAATGATCGCCTGGGCGCAGGGTCCTGTGCGGCCGATGTGGTTGCAGGGCTCAAGGGTGACCAGCATGGTGCAGCCGGAAAGATCGATCCCGGCAGCAGCTGCCTGAGCAATCGCATCCACCTCGGCGTGGGCGGTACCGGCGCCGCGATGGAATCCCGTGACGAGTTCGCGCCCCTCAGGATCGACGACGACGGCACCCACCAGGGGATTCGCACCGCGGGGACCGTTGAGGGCCGCCTTCAGGGCGGTTGCCATGGCGGTGGTCTCAGCAGCGGTAAACGCTGTGACCACTCCGGCCGTCACGCAGCGGCCTCGATGGTTCGGCCGGCAGGCATGCCGGCAGCAGGAATAGTGGCCTCAAAGAGCCATCGCAAACGGTTCATGGTGCTTGTGTCGTTCCTTCCCTCTCGAACCGCGATGGCTCCGGGGGTATACGACAGCAGAAGGCCGCGGCGTCGCAGGACGCCGCAGATACAGCTGTACGTGCTTCTCTCATCCAGACTTTAACTGTCGGTACCGGAATTTCACCGGTTCAACCGTCTGCCGATGTCCTCCCGAAGGAAACCACCGGCTCGCGGGTCGCGGACTGTCACCGCCGGTTCGGACTTACACCGACCCCGGAGCACGTATGTGTGTTGCTATTGTGCCATAACGAGCGAGGACTCTCCGCTATTCCGCCGCGGAACGTAACGTTTCGCTCCCCGCCTGGCGTAACCGGTCAATGGCGGCAGCCGGGTCCTCGGCACCGTACACTGCGGAGCCGGCAACGAAGACGTTTGCACCGGCCTCTGCCGCGCGGGTAATGGTGTCCTCGGTGATGCCGCCGTCCACCTGGATGGCCACACCAATACCCGAACCGTCGATGGCTTTCCTGGCGCGCCGGATCTTCGGCAGGGTCACGTCCAGGAACGACTGCCCGCCGAAGCCCGGTTCCACCGTCATGATCAGCAGCATGTCCAGCTCTGACAGCATGTCCAGATACGGCTCCACGGGTGTTCCCGGCCGGAGGGCCATGCCTGCCTTGGAACCCCTGGCCCGCAGTTCCCGAGCCAGCTTGATGGGGGCAATCGCGGCTTCGGCGTGGAACGTGACGGACGCCAGGCCGGCATCCGCGAAGCCGGGTGCCCAGCGGTCGGCGTCGGCAATCATCAGATGCGCATCGAGGGGTACTGGACTCACTGCCTGGATCCGCTGCACTACCGGCAGGCCGATGGTGAGGTTGGGCACAAAGTGGTTGTCCATCACGTCCACATGCACGGCATCCGCGTTGCTGATGCGCTTGAGCTCCGCCTCAAGGTTGACGAAGTCGGCAGAGAGGATGCTCGGGTTGATGCAGCATTGCGTCACGGGGACACCTTTCACAGGGCAGGACTGCTGGGAGTCAGTGCTTTCGGCGGATCAGGGGTTGTACGAATCAGGCGCTTTTTACGGATCAGTTCTTTAGACGAATCACTGCTTTTTACGGATCAGGGCAAGGAACATGGCGTCGGTGCCGTGGATGTGGGGCCACAGCTGCGCGGTGGACTCGTGCCCGGCGCCCAGGTTCCCGGTCAAACTCACGCTGTCCAGGACCTGCCCGGCCTCCAGCAGTTCGAGGTCATCGCGCTTGCGGAGTGCATCGGTGACCACGGCGGTAGTTTCGGCAGGGTGGGGCGAGCAGGTCACATACGCAACCACTCCACCGGGCCGGACAGCAGCCAGTGCCGAGGTGAGCAGCTCGCGCTGAAGCGGGCCCAGGTCGGCCAGGTCCTTCGGCGTACGGCGCCAGCGCGACTCCGGCCGTCGCCGAAGCGCGCCAAGCCCGCTGCAGGGGACGTCTACGAGTACCCGGTCAAATGCTCCTGACTTCTCGGTGCCCACGTCGCGGCCGTCGCCGGTCCGGACCTCCCATGTTTCCCGGGGTACGGCTGAAAGCGCCTGGCTGACCAGCTTGGCCCGGTGCGGGGCAGGCTCATTGGCCAGCAGCGTGGCTCCCCTCTGGCTCGCCAGCGCACCGAGCAAGGCGGCCTTGCCGCCAGGTCCAGCGCACAGGTCCAGCCAGGCCTCGCCGTCGTTTGAACTTCCAGCCCCCTCGGCGCTGGCAGTCCCCTCGGCTCCGGCAGCGCCGCCCGCGTTGTCACCACGATGCCCGCCGAGGTCAACGGCGGCCATGGCGCGTGCCACCAGCTGCGAGCCGACGTCCTGGACCCTGGTGCTGCCCTCCCGCACCGAGGCAAGCCGGCCCAGGTCACCGCCGCTGGAGAGCGCGGAACCTTCCACCAGTTCACCGGCAGTGGCACCGTTTTCAAGGGCTTCATCGAGGCTTCCGATGCCGGGCAGGGCCACCAGGTTGACTACGGGTGCGGCATTGTCCGCTTCGAGGAGGTCGTTGATTTCCGTGGCTGGACGCCCATGTGCCACCAGTGACTGGCGCATGGCGCGGACAATCCACTCGGGATGCGCGTAGCGGACGGACGCCACCTTGGTCTCGTCTGTTTCTCCGCTGGTCAGCAGCTCCAGCCATTCGTCAAGGCTGTGCGCCGCGACTTTGCGCAGGACGGCATTGATGAGGGCCGAGGGTCCCGCACCGATGACTGCACGGGCGAGGCCCACGGTCTGGTCCAATGCCGCATGCGCTGGAACGCGCATGGCCAGCAGTTGATGGACTCCGAGCCGGAGGGCATCCAGGATGGCCGGGTCCAGCTGGTCCAGGGGACGGTCCACGCAGCGGGCCAGGATGGCGTCGTACGTGCCTTGGCCGCGCAGGGCCCCGTAGCTAAGTTCTGTGGCGAACCCGGCGTCGCGTTTGTCCAGACCGTGATGACGGATCCGTGCCGGCAGCACCAGGTTGGCATACGCATCCTCTGCGGCCACGGCCCGGAGGACTTCGAACGCCACCAGCCGGGCAGGATCAGCCCGGCGCGTCCGCTGGGAAGGCGCGTTTTCAGTAAAGGCGCGCTGGGTGGCGCGGTTCCGTTCCCGCCCCTTGGCGTTGCGGTTGCTGGAATCGCGCGGTCCGCCGTTGCCGCGGCCGCTGCCACCGCTTCCTCCCCGCTGGCCGCCGCCCTGGCCGCCACCCGGGTTTCCGCCGTGCTGGCCGCCCCCCGAGCCTCCGCCGCCGGTTCTTCCGCGGCCGCCTTGGTTGTCACCGGAACCGCTCATTCGAACACCACGCTTTCAAGGGAAGCCATGCCACGTGCCCAGTCGGCAGCGGCCATCATTTTCTTGCCGGCAGGCTGGACCCGGGTCAGCTCCACGGCGTGCGAACCGGTTCCCACCAGCACGCTCTTGCCCTGGACGGACACGGCACCGGGCGCCAGATGCGGGACATCGGGCCGCAGCCGGACGGGTTCCAGCTTGACGCGCTGGCCCTCCAGCACGGTCCACGCTCCCGGTTCCGGAGTGACTCCCCGCGCCCGCCGTCCGATTGCCAGCGCCGGTTGTTTCCAGTCCAGGCGGCCGTCGTCGAGGGTCAGCTTGGGTGCCAGGGAGACTTCACCGGTCTGCGGCACGGCGGCGCCCTTGCCGGCCTCGATGGCCGACAGGGTTTGGGCGAGCAGCACGGCGCCACTGCGGGACAGCCGTTCAAGGAGCTCCCCGGCGGTATCTTCAGGCCCCACCGTTTCCGTCACGGTTCCGAACACGGGCCCGGTGTCCAGCCCTTCCTCCAACTGGAAGGTCACAGCGCCGGTGACGTCATCACCGGCCATCACGGCCCGCTGAACAGGCGCAGCGCCGCGCCAGGCGGGAAGGAGGGAGAAGTGCAGGTTGATCCACCCGTGCCGGGGGATACCAAGCGCCGCCGGAGGAACCAGGCCGCCGTAAGCCACAATCGCGGCAACATCCGGACCCACCGCGGAAATCCTGGCCATCGTTTCTTCGTTGATCCGGGCAGCGTGAATAACGTCGATCCCAAGCTCAGCTGCCCGAGAGGCCACCGGCGACGGAGTGAGCACGCGCTTCCGGCCGATTGGCGCGTCCGGCCTGGTAAGGACAGCGACAACGTCGAATCCTGCATCAACGAGCGCATTGAGGGACGGGACTGCGACGGCGGGGGTTCCCGCGAAGAGAACCCTCATCCGTTGGTTCCAGCCGCGCCGGCACCGAAACTTGACCCGGAAGCCGCACCGCCGAAGCTGGAACCCCCGAAACTGGAGCCGACCGTCCTGGCGCGCTTCGCCGTCGTCTGTTCAGTGATGGAGTCGTAGTTGGCGTTGCGGATGGAACGCAGGGCCGCCTTGCGGTCCTCCCCCTCCAGCCGGTCGGTGTAGAGGATCCCGTCCAGGTGGTCATTCTCGTGCTGGAAGCAGCGTGCCAGCATCCCCTCGCCTTCGATGGTGACGGGATTGCCGTGCATGTCCACGCCGGTGACCCGTGTGACGCGGTAACGCCGTACCGGGAAGCCCAGGCCCGGGATGGACAGGCAGCCCTCCACGTGGTCCGGCTGGAAGTCCTCGCTGTTTTCCAGCACAGGGTTGATGATGTGCCCTTCCACGCCATCAATGCGGTAAGTGAAAACACGCTTGCTCACGCCGATCTGGGGTGCGGCAAGGCCGGCACCGTCCACGTCCTCCATGGTTTCGGTCATGTCCGCCACCAGCCTGGCCAGCTCAGGCCCGAAATCCGTCACAGTATCGGCAACTGTGCGGAGCACAGGGTCACCAATGATGCGGATATTCAGAATAGCCATGCGCTGTTTTTCCTCACGTAAGGCGGCAAAGGGGACCCATCCAGTTTAGGCGCAGACAACTCCCGGGCTGTCCGCGCCCCACATTCCTAGGCGGGCTGTACCTGTACGAGCGGCGGAGGGGCAATGGGCAGGAGCGCCGTGCCCGCTGAGCTGGTGTCCGCGGACAGCTCCCAAACACGCCGCAGGGCGCAGAATTTCCACCAGTGGTGCTTGAGGACGTCGGGGTTGGCGCGGACGGGGCGGACCTCGGTCTCGCCGATGGCCACGGCCAGCAGGACCGGGTTTTCGCCGTACTTCCACGGCTCCCACGTCCCTGCTTCCGGGTCCACCAGGCTCTCCTCCGCCTTCATGCCGGCCACCAGCTGCATGACCACCTTGTCATCGAGCGGCTTGACCAGGCCATCCCTGGTGGTGCCCTTGGTTTTGTAGTCGATCAGGCAGATCCTGCCGTTGATCCGTGCCACCAGGTCCAGGGTGCCGGCGTACCCCACCGAGTTGTTCCAGACGGTGATCTCGGGGGCGATGGGCTCAACCTGGAAGAGCTCCCACCATTCGTCGAACCGGACTGCGAAGGCTTCTTCGCCGTTAGCTGCCAGGGCCTCGCGCGCCTCCTTCATGCCGTGGGGACGGCCCAAGGCCCGCAGGGCAACCTGCTCGCAGTAGAAATGGACGCGGTCCCCGCGCTTGGCGGCCTCGTCCCGGTAGGTTTCCGCCGCCTTGGCAGCACGGTTGACGGCCTGCTTGATTTTGGCCGGGCTTCCCAGACAGTCGGCCAGCAGCGGATCCTTGGCCAGGCTGCTGGCGCCCATGTATCCAAACCAGCCGTCAAGCCCGTGCGGCTGCTGGCTGATCACCGTGGTGATGGACGGCACGGAGAAATGCTCGGAAGTGGACCGGGCGTACATCCGCCCATAGTCCGTGGCGTGGGCAAGAAGTGGAGCTGTCATAAGAAAAACTCTTTCACAAGGGGCTGACAGAATGTCCGGGCGCACAAAAAAGGTCCGTTTCCGCTGCAGATGAGCGGAAACGGACCAATGTGCGGTGGGCGATACTGGGTTCGAACCAGTGACCTCTTCGGTGTGAACGAAGCGCGCTACCACTGCGCCAATCGCCCTGATGCAGTTTGAATGTTAGCGGACCGTACGGCCATTTCGGAAATCGGCCGCGAGCGGCAGCAAACGGGGCACTACACGGACAGCGGACCAGGCGAAAGATGCAGACCCTGCGCGATTGGCCGTGCACCGATCCCCCACGAAAACTAACCCATCGGAATGGAAGCCCGCCCGCAAAGCCTCATGACGCCGTCGCGAATTACACGCCTGTAACTTCCCAGGATCCGCGCTATTGCTGGGAAGCAGCGCCATTATGTCTCCCGCACCCAGGCCCGATTTGGAGAATCCCGGAACCTCCTATATTGTTTTTACTCGTTGGAAAGCGAGGAAATGCCGGGAACGGCAGCGAATCAGCCCTCCAGAATGCGGACGTAGCTCAGCTGGTAGAGCACCACCTTGCCAAGGTGGATGTCGCGAGTTCGAATCTCGTCGTCCGCTCGCAGGACACTGTCACGGCAAAGGTTCTTTTGAACCGGCGCTTACACGGTGGGTTGGCCGAGAGGCGAGGCAGCGGCCTGCAAAGCCGTATACACGGGTTCGAATCCCGTACCCACCTCGGTGAAAACCATGGTTTTTCGGACAAACCTCCGGATAAACATGGGCGATTGGCGCAGCGGTAGCGCGCTTCCCTGACACGGAAGAGGTCACTGGTTCGATCCCAGTATCGCCCACCAGGCAAGGAAACTTGCTTCATGCAGTACAACCGGCCTTGGCCGGAGCGCACTGCATACGCGGACGTAGCTCAGCTGGTAGAGCACCACCTTGCCAAGGTGGATGTCGCGAGTTCGAATCTCGTCGTCCGCTCTCTTACTTCTTGCAATCCCATACACCGGTCTCCCGGTTCCGGGCGATTGGCGCAGCGGTAGCGCGCTTCCCTGACACGGAAGAGGTCACTGGTTCGATCCCAGTATCGCCCACATCCAGCAGCTCCCCGGAGCTGCTTTTTTCATGCCCGCTGTCCTGCCGTTGCGCTATCAGTTATGGTCCCCAAAACCCCGGTCAGAACGACCAAAACTGATAGGGCAACCAGTGGAGGCGGACCCTGCATCCGCTCCGGGCGAACGCCCAAAACCCCTGATTTCCTTGGCACGCCCCCGCGGCGGGGCTAGGATCGAATGCGACAGGAGCGACCTGGCTCCGCGATTGAAGGGAGGTGCTCGTGGGACTGATTGGCGATCTAAAGGGCAAGGCTCAAGGTCTTATCCGCGGCAACGAGCAGGCCATCAAGAACGGCATCACCAAGGCCGGCGATCTCGTCGACACCAAGACCGGAGGCAAGTACTCCGGCCACGTCAACAAGATCCAGAATGGCGCTTCCAAGCTCATTGACAAGAACGGAACCCCGGGCGCGGCACCTGCCGCTGAGCAGGTTCCGCCGGTCAACCCGGTTCCGCCGGTTGACAAGGCTCCGTAAACAGGATTTGGCCAGGGCGTTGCCCTAGTACGTCAACGGGGTGCGGGTCCCGCCGGGAGGCGGCGCCCGCACCTTTGGCATTTAAGGCCATTCGGTGGTCTGCGACCCGCCATTGCCGCTCATGCCTGCAGGACAATTGCCCGTTGGTTGGCAGCGCCGGTCGCCGACCGCGGCGGGCGTCGTAGAGCGAGTCGATCCTCGCCGAGCCGATCCACCAGGTCTCCTCACCGAAGAACATCAGCACCGCGGGCACGGACCGGCCAACACCTACTCATGCGCCCGCCCGGCAAGGCGCAGGCCCGGCAGCCGGCCGAAGCACCCACCAGGGACGGCTGCGACCCCGTGCGGATCTCCGGACCGGTTCCGGGATCACTTCGCGTGGGCGAAGGCCTGGAAGAAGATCGGGAACGTGCCGACGAGTCCGAGCCCGATTAGAACAAGCGATGCAGTCACCACTCTGCGGCCCTCGACTTCCCTCTTCCGTAAGGCCATGTGGAGAGCCCCCCAGCACAGCAGCCATACGACGACGGTCAGGGTCGTCTTCCCGGACAACGGCCCGACGGGGTCGTAGAAGGTCAGAAACGCCTTAATGGTGGCATTGGCCTCGGCCAACGTGGTGAGGATCCCCAGACTTAGTGCCCCTGCTCCAGCGGCGAGGATGGCTGCAGAGGCCGGGCCTTCCGGCTTGTCGGCAGGCTCGAGCCGCGCCCCTGTTGGCGTGGGTTCTACTTTCGGTGTCATGACTCTCTCCTAATTGGCAGACGCGGTCTTATTAATGAGCGCACCCAACGCTCCAGCGATGACTGCGAAGAGGAACGCCAGGGCGAACAGCGTGATGGCGGTCTTTCGTATCCGGTCATGCCTGACCAGCGACATCCCGTAATAGACGACAATGAACGCGACCACCGTTGCGAGGATGGGGCTCATCCAAGCGAGATGTTCCTTCCACTCCATGCCAAACGTATGCCAACCGGCGGTAGACGGGTCCGACAACAAAACAGTCTTCGCACTGGTCGCGACCTCCTCCCGGTACCAGGGGTAGACCACCCACGTCCCGGTGAGTACGGTGCCCCAGGCAGCAACGGCCATCGCGACAACGCCGACCTTCATCCGACCCACCCTGTCTCTGATGCCCCTGCCACTGACCACCTCCGGCCGAAGGCTGTAGAGCGCCTCCAAGCCACCGGCGAACGCCAAGAGGAACACGCCCCCCAAGACCATGCCGTGGAGCACATTCCAGAACTCATGATGTGTCAGAGTCATGGCTTCTCCGCCTCGTACATGGGGCAATTTTGTGGCCCGCACCACAGTACGCATAGGGTCTTTCGGTCCAGGATCCAAATCAGTCCGCGGGTGCCCCCACAACCGCCCGCCATAGTGCCCAGCAGCGCCAGCCCGGCCACCGCTTCCAGCGTCACCGCCTGCAGGCTGAACGACGGCGTCGTCCGGACGAGGGTGGGCAGGACGGCAACGGTGCGGCGCCATATCACCAACCCGAGGACCTCGTCGGGGTGCTCGCGCCGTCGCCGCACCAGCGGATGCGGTGGAACCGGACCGCCCGGCAATCACCTTCCCCATGGCGGCCTCGGGACTCGCGTTCGCCGGACTCGGCTCAGCTTTGTGGGCGCAGCCGGGAGGGCTTGCGGTCCGGGCCGCGATCCGACCGTCCGAACGGGACCGCCAGGACTAACCAAGCCGCCGGAGCACCGTCACGCGCCGACGCCCGCACCGCAGGGCTGGACCGTTAAGAGGGTTCGTGGTTCTGGCCTTCACGGGCCAGGGCGGTGAGGCGGGAGACCGCCCGGAAGTACTTCTTCATATAGCCGCCGGTCATCATTTCCTCCGTGAACAGCTGGTCGAACGGAACACCGCTGGCGAGGATCGGCACATCCTTGTCGTAGAGCCGGTCAGCAAGCACCACGAACCGCAGCGCCACCGCCTGCTCGGTGATGGTGCCGACGTTTCGCCACACCACCCCGTCGATGCCGTCGATCAACTGGCGGTAGCGGCTGGGGTGCACGCCGGCCAGGTGGGCGATCAGGGTGCTGAATTCGTCCTGGGCAACAGTCTTGCCGTCGAACTCCGCTTTCATGTGCGCGGACAGTTCGCTGTTCTTCAGGGGCGCCGGGGCTGCCGGGAGCCCGCGGTGGCGGAAGTCCTCACCGTCGATCCGCACCACGTCGAACTGGTCCGCGAGGACCTGGATTTCGCGCTGGAAGTCAACTGCGGCGAACCTGCCGTCACCCAGTGAGCCCGGCAGGGTGTTGGACGTGGCCGCGAGCTTCACCCCTGCGTCCGCGAGCTCACGCATCAGGCGTGACATCAGCACGGTGTCGCCCGGATCGTCGAGCTCAAATTCGTCAATGCAGACAAGCTTGTACCCGCTCAGCGCATCCACTGTTTTGCGGAAGGAGAGGGCGCCCACCAGGTTGGTGTATTCGACGAAAGTGCCGAAGGCCTTGGGCCCGGGCGCTGCGTGCCAGAGCGAGGCGAGGAGGTGGGTCTTGCCCACGCCGAAGCCGCCGTCCAGATAGATACCGGCGCGGGAAGTATCCTTTTTCCCGAACAGTTTCTTGAACAGCCCGCCGCCGTCACCTGACCCCACGCCGTCGGCAAATCCCTGCAGGGCACGGACAGCGTGCGCCTGGCTGGGCTGCTTCGGATCGGGGCGGTAGCTTGCAAAAGAGACCTGGCCGAACCGGGACGAGGGAAAGAAGCCTTTCAGGAGCTCGTCCACCGATACTGCCGGAGTGCGGGCGGCAAGCTGTTCAATCTGTACCAAGGTGGTCCGTTCTGCTGGTGGTTGGTCCCCAGAAAGGATACCGGCAATGCGCCGCCGCTCCCGATGGCGCCGGCCACACCGGGCGCCTGCGTGACGAAGCCAACATTTCCTCCTGTTAACGGAATACGGACATGATTCGGGGCGCTGGCTAGGGTAGGAGCAGGTCCCCATCCGGTCCCGCGGATCACCTGTGTTCTCGATGAAAGGCAAAGCTATGTCCTACCCGGTTGAACAGAACGAAAAGTTTGCAGCCTACGCCCACCCGGAGCGCCTCGTTTCCACTGAGTGGCTTGCAGCCGCCGTGGAAAATGGTGCCGTCGCCAGTGGCCAGCTGGTGGTGGTGGAGTCCGACGAGGACGTGCTCCTCTACGAAACGGGGCACATTCCCGGTGCCGTCAAGATCGACTGGCACACCGACCTGAACGACGAAGTGACCCGCGACTATGTGGATGGAACCGCCTTCGCGGAACTGGCGGCGTCGAAAGGTATTTCCCGCGACAGCACCGTGGTGATCTACGGTGACAAGTCCAATTGGTGGGCTGCCTACGCACTGTGGGTCTTCACCCTCTTCGGGCACCAGGACGTGCGGCTCCTCGACGGCGGCCGGGACAAGTGGATTGCCGAGGGCAGGGAACTGACCACCGAAAAGCCGTCACCGGCCAGGGGCGACTACCCGGTTGTCGAGCGCGAGGACGCCCCGATCCGCGCCTTCAAGGACGATGTCCTGGCCCACCTGGGCAAGCCCCTCATCGACGTCCGCTCCCCCGAGGAGTACACCGGCCAGCGCACCCACATGCCTGCCTACCCCGAGGAAGGCGCCCTCCGCGGCGGCCACATTCCTACTGCTGCCTCCATTCCGTGGGCACGGGCCGCCGCACCGGACGGAACCTTCCGCAGCCGTGAGGAACTCGACGCCCTCTACCTGGGCGAGGCTGGCCTGACCGAAGGTGACGACGTTGTGGCCTACTGCCGCATCGGCGAGCGTTCCAGCCACACCTGGTTCGCGCTCAAGTACCTCCTGGGCTTCGAGTCCGTCCGCAACTACGACGGTTCGTGGACGGAATGGGGCAACGCCGTGCGTGTTCCGATCGTCAAAGGTGCCGAGCGCGGTTCCTTTCCCGTCGCCGTCGGGGCCTGACGAGGCCTCACCCGGGGTTCGGCGCGTAAACTTGGAATGATGACTACTCAAGCACTGCCCTCCGCCCTTGCCGACATTGTGGACGACTTCCAGGCCCTGTCAGAGCCCGAGCGGCTTCAACTGCTGCTCGAGTTCTCGCAGGGGCTCCCGGAGCTGCCCGACCGGCTGAAGGACCATCCCGAGTTGCTCGAACAGGTGGTGGAGTGCCAGTCCCCGCTGTTCCTGACCATCGAGACGGAAAAAGCCGGCGGCCCCGCCGGCGCCGTACGGCTCTTCTTCAAGGCCCCCGCCGAGGCTCCCACCACCCGCGGTTTTGCCGGAGTCCTGCACGAAGGCCTGGACGGACTGTCCGCCGAAGAGATCCTCTCGGTACCAGATGACATGCCGGAATTGCTGGGCCTGACCCGCGCCATCACGCCCCTGCGGATGCGGGGAATGACGGCCATGCTGGGAAGGATCAAGCGCAAGGTGGCCGCTTCCACCGCCGTGCGCTCCTAACCGCCGCCCAGCACCGATGGGACGCAAAAACACATCACAGGGGACTCCGGCCACCGCCGTACTGGCGGCAGCCGGGGTTCCCTTTGTGCTGCATCCGTACGACCACGATCCCTCCGCCGCAAGTTACGGCGCCGAAGCCGCCCAGGTCCTGGGGATCGAACCCTCCAGAGTGTTCAAAACACTGATGGTCGACGTCGAGGGCAAGCTGGCGGTGGGCATCGTGCCGGTCAGCGGCACACTGGATCTTAAAGCGGTCGCTGCCGCTTTGGGAGCCAAGAAGGCGGCGATGGCGGACCCCGCCGACGCCCAGCGGCGCACCGGCTATGTGCTCGGCGGCATCTCCCCGCTGGGCCAGCGGCTCCCCTCCCCTACGGTTCTGGACCAAAGTGCCATGGCCTTGGAGACGCTGTTGGTGTCGGGCGGCAAACGCGGCCTGGACATCGAACTGGCTCCTGCGGACCTCATCAGACTCACGGACGCCGTCACCGCACCCATCAGCTCGCTGTCGTAGTCCTTGGACGGGCACCACCCGGATTCAGGCGGGGCGCCAGCTGTTTCCGCAGCCACGCCTTGACCACGCGCTCCCACCGTTCGGGATCAACGTTCCACTCCTTGGTGTGCCGGGCATGGTCAAAAGCCTCGAAGGTGACCATTTCCGGATTGCGTTCAGCCAAAAGCTCGGACGGGCCGTACGGCACGTACTCGTCATCCACGCTGTGGATGACCAAGGTGGGAGTCCGGAGTTCAACTGCCCGCGACACCCAGTCCATCGCCTTGAGGTCCACCGGTGCGGACAGTCCCGTGAGCCGCCGCCCCAGCGGATGCCCCAGCATCAGTTGCCCGTAACGCCCCACCAGGGACGGAATCCTGTTCAGCTGCGCATGGTGGGCCAATACCGTCACCCAGTCAATGACCGGGGCATCCAGCACCATGGCCCGGATCAGGTGCCGGTAGCGGGACAAATCCGCGGTCTGCAGACAGATAGCGCCGCCCATGGACCAGCCGAACAGCACAATCTCCTCGGCCCCGTTCGCCAGGGCATACTCAATGGCTGCCTCGACGTCGCGCCACTCGGTGGAACCCAGGCCGTAGCGCCCGTCGTCCGCAGAGGGCGCCAGCCCGTCATTGCGGTAGGACACCACCAGGGTTGTCAGTCCCAGCTCAAGGGCGGGCCCCACGGCGCGCAGGGCTTCCTGCCGGCTTGCACCCCGTCCGTGGACCATCACCGCCCAGGTACGTGCCGTCCCGCCGGCGCGGACCAGCCAGGCCGGCGCCTGCCCCCGGTCAACCTCGATCATGACATCTTCGGCAGGGATTCCGACGGCGGCCGGGTCCGGGTAGAGAGCGCCGCTCCACCAGCCCCAGCGAGCCTTGCTCAGGTCTCCTGCGTACACCGCTTCGACCTCGCGGGACACCGTGCGCTCAGCCGGAGAGTACGAGACGATGCGGCCAATCCTGGCGTGCCCCTTGCCGCCATCGAAAAAGAACCCGTACACCCCGTCAACGGTGGTGTCCTCATTGGCTGCCATGATCACGTGCTGCTGGTGCCCGTCCCGGATCACCGCCAGGACTTCCTGGTTGGCCGCCCGCTGGCGCGCAGGGGTGATGACACGGCGGGCAAAGTAGACGGCCAGCGCTGATGATCCCGTGGCCAGCAGTCCTGCCAACGCGCCTCCACCGATGGCCCCGCCGATGGCCCATTTTGTCCGCAGCGACAGGCCAGTGCCGGAATCCTTGGTGCTCAGGACGGGTGCGGAGGTGCTGCGCTGGAAAAATGCCATGGAACTATTCTTACCGCCCCGGCACCGGCAGGCCGTATTTCCCGCGGGGAGGCGCAAAGGCCGGTCCGTCCCTGAAACCAGTGCGGCGGCACCATGGGCGGGACTAGGCTAAGGCCATGAGTGATCCCATCGTCATCCTGACCGAAGAACCCCTGGGGGCGGACGACCGCCTGAACATCGAGCGACTCGTGGACGGAGGAGACACCCGGCTCCTGGTCCTGGTTCCGGCGAACACCGAACGGCATCTGCTGGTGGACTTCCTCGAGAACCTTTCCATGCTGGACATTGCCAAGGCCTTCCGCGAACTGACATCCCACGCCCCGGATCCTGCCAGTGAACGGGCCCAGGCGGCCGAGACCCTGGCGGTGTCGCTGGCAGCGCTGGCGGGGCTGGGTGCAGGCGTCACGGGAGAAATAGTCGACGGCGGTGCGGTGCAGGGCCTGGTGGCCAAGGTCAAGGAAAGCGGTGCTTCGCAGGCAGTGGTGGTCACCCGGCCGCACGCGGTGGCGGATACCTTCCACACGGACTGGGCCAACAAAGCCCAGGACCAGCTGGGCCTGCCCGTCCTGCATCTGTACGCGGGTTCGGGATTTATCGGTGACTCCTGAGCGTTGACAAGGCTATGAGCATATTCGGAAACAACATCCTGGGAAAAAACATCTTCGGAAACAAGGACGCAGATCCGGCTCCCGAGTCCGCGGCCGCCGGGCCCGGCGTCCAGAAGACCGATGCTGAGTGGCGGCAGGAGCTCACGCCGGAGGAATACCACGTACTCCGCCAGTCCGGAACCGAGCGTCCGTTCACGGGTGAATACTGGGACACCCATACTGCCGGCGTCTACCAGTGCCGGGCCTGTGGCGCAGAACTGTTCACCAGCAACGAGAAGTTTGATTCCCACTGCGGGTGGCCCTCCTTCTTCGCCCCACTGGCAGAAGGCACCGTCCGCTACATCCACGACCGGACCCTTGGCATGGAGCGGGTGGAGGTGCGCTGCGCCACATGCGACTCGCACCTGGGGCACGTGTTCGACGGCGAGGGCTACCCGACGCCCACGGACCAGCGCTACTGCATCAATTCCGTCTCCTTGAAGCTCGTTCCGCGCGAAGAACCGCAGGTCAGCGGGCCGGAAGCGGAAGCATGAGACCACCGAAAGGCTGGACCTTCTCCCTGCCACAGCGCGAGAAGGAAAAGCTTTTCTTAGCCTAAGCCGCTTTTCGGATTAGTCTTGCTGGTTGCTTGTTACGCTCGCCGTAGATAGCAAGCAACCAGAAAGGCGCCGACGATGACCGAAACACTGATCACCGCTTCCACCGGGATTTCCGCGGAAAACCAGGACTGGACCAGGCTCAAGGCGGCCGCCACCGCCATCCAGGCGCTCCAGGCGAAGGACGGCTCCGTTCCCGACCCGGCAAACCATGGTGAGGCGTCCCGGCACGTCAGCGAGATCGTTGACGCCGTGCGTACCTTGGCCCCCGCCTTCCCGCACGACGCCGCCTACCTGGACGCCGTCGTCGAAGACTTTTCCGCCTGGGAAACCAACGGCTTCTCCGTCCCCGACTTCCTGTCTTCGCTGCTCGCCTTCCAGCCCCAGGAACAGCGCCAGGACGGCCTCCAGCACCTGGTGGTCTTTCCTATGTACACGCAGAACGGCAGCAGCAACAGGCTGGTCGAGGCCGTCCTGATTGAAGTGATCTGGCCCGGGTTCATCGCCGGACTGGAGGCCGCAGAGTACTCCAACAAACTGTTCGTCCCCATCCGCTTCGTAGACTTCACTGCCGGCTACGACACCAACTCGGCAGTGCTTTTCCCGGAGACCGTTGCCGTCAGCGAAACCCCCACATTCACCTGGGGCGCCATCTTCGCCGACCGGGAAGCCGCCCGGTTCCGCCGCGTGCTCAAGGCCGCCGCCGAAACCACCCGCCTGGAACTCCCCGAGGGAGCGGCGGAACTCCTCGCTGACCAGGACCTGACGGAGGCCACCTTCGTGATGTGGGACCTCATCCACGACCGGACCCACATGCGCGGCGACCTTCCCTTCGATCCCTTTATGATCAAGCAGCGGATGCCGTACTTCCTGTATTCGCTTGAAGAACTGCGCTGCGACCTGACCGCCTTCCGGGAATCGGTCCGAATTGAAAAGGATGACGACGCCGATCCGGAGGCGCGCCGCCACGCCAAGCTGGTGCAGTACGCCATCATCTTCGACCGAATTTTCCGCTTCGCGATCACCGGCAGCCGCGTCCGCAACTACGACGGCCTCGGCGGCCAACTCCTGTTCGCCTGGCTGCACCAGCAGCACGTCCTGCACTGGACCGACACCCGGCTCACCATCGACTGGGACGAGGTGGCGGATGCTGTCATCGCGCTCGGAAACAGCATCGATGAACTGTACTGGCGTTCCATTGACCGGCCGAAGACCGCGCACTGGCTCGCCGCGTACAAGCTCATCTCGGCTACCGTTACTCCCAACCCGGCTTCACTCTGGGCCAAGGGTCCCGAAGCGCTGGCGCTGGCCGGTCCGCCGCGCGGCCTCACAGACCAGGTGCTTGACGATGAGTTCCCGCTGTCCATGTTCTACGAAGCATTGGAGAAGAAGATGCGCCACGTGATCGAATCCACCGCCGGAATCACCGGAGCCTCTGCACTGTGACGGAGGAACCGGCAACAGCCGGACCAGGGTCAGCGGCACATCAAACCGGAGTCCCCCGGCTGAACATCCTGGTAACCGGCGGCAGCGGGCCATCCGGCATCGCGGTCGCACGGGCGCTCCACAACGCCGGCCACCGGGTATTTACGGTGGGTTCGGACCAGGCAAGGATCGAGGCGGCAGCGCAGCAGGCGGGCGACGGCGTCACTGGCCTCGTGTGCGACCTCGCCGCTTTGACGGACGTGCGGCAGCTGCGGACGGAGGTGACCGAGGCCGGCGGGAACGTCGATGCCCTGATCCACCTGGTGGGCGGCTGGCGCGGAGCCAAAGGCATCGCCGACCAGACGGACGAGGACTGGGACTTCCTCGAACGCGGCGCCATCACCACGCTCCGGAACGTCTCCCGGGTGTTCTATGACGATATTGCCGCTTCGCGCTATGGCCGCTTCGCCATGGTGTCCTCCACTGCTGTGGACAAACCGGCAGCGGCCACCGCCAGCTACGTCGCCGCCAAAGCCGCGGCCGAAGCGTGGACCATGGCCATGGCGGACGGATTCCGCCGGGCAGCCGCCAACGACGGCGGGGCGGCCACGGACTCTGATGCGCAGGGCGCCGGTCCGGCCGCCGTCGTCCTGGTAGTCAAAGCCCTCGTGGACGACGGGATGCGACGCAACCACCCCGAACGCAGCTTCCCCGGCGCCACTGACGTGGAAGACCTTGCCCGCGCCGTCGTCGGACTCTTTGAAGCACCGGCGGACGAGCTGAACGGCACCCGGCTCGTGCTGGCGAACCAGGTGGCCTCATGACTGTACTTAGACTGAAAGCGTGACCAAAGCCATGACAACAACAGCTGAAACTGCCGCCGGAGTCCGCCTGCACGATCCCACCATCCGCGGGTTCGCCTCGGACAACTACTCCGGCGTCCATCCGGAAGTCCTGGCGGCACTGGCCGCCGCCAACGAGGGCCACCAGGTGTCATACGGCGAGGACGAGTACACCACCAGGCTGCAGGACGTGCTGGAGGACCACTTCGGCCCCGGCATCGAGAGCTTCCCGGTCTTCAATGGCACCGGCGCCAACGTCCTGTCCCTCCAGTCGCTGCTTCCCCGGTGGGGGGCAGTGGTGTGCGCCTCCACCGCCCACATCAACATGGATGAAAACGGCGCGCCGGAGCGCGTCGGCGGAATCAAGCTCCTGCAGGTTCCCACCCCGGACGGCAAGCTCACGCCCCAACTGATCGACCGCGAGGCCTGGGGCTGGGGCGACGAACACCGGGCCCAGCCCCTCGCCGTCTCCATCACCCAGACCACTGAGCTGGGCACCTGCTACACCCCGGAGGAGGTACGGGCAATTGCCGACCATACACATTCCAAGGGGATGAAACTCCACATGGACGGTGCCCGGCTGGCGAACGCGGCCGCGCATCTCCAGGTCCCGCTGCGCGCATTCACCCGGGACGCAGGCGTGGACATCCTTTCCTTCGGCGGCACTAAGAACGGGCTGCTGTTCGGAGAAGTGGTGGTGGCACTGAACCCGGAGGCGGCGCACGGGCTGGTGTACCTGCGCAAGATGAACATGCAGCTGGCGTCCAAGATGCGCTTTATGTCGGCGCAGTTCATCGCCCTGCTGGAGGGTGATCTCTGGCTGCGCTCCGCCTCGCATGCCAATGCGATGGCAGCCAGGCTGCGCGCCGCCGTCGACACCATTGACGGTGTCCAGCCCACGCAGAAAACCGAGTCCAACGGCGTCTTTGCCATCCTTCCCGAGGGCGTGGCAGACCGGCTGCGGGAGTCCTTCCGTTTCTACGACTGGAACGAGGCGGCCAGGGAAGTGCGTTGGATGTGCTCGTTTGATACCACCGAGGAGGATATTGATGCCTTTGCCGCAGCAATCCGGCATGAGCTTCGCGCTGATGGGAGCGGGCAGGCCGGCCAGTGACTGCATAACGACGGCGAGCCTTCCCGCCGTCACCGGCCCGGTTGCGTAACCTGCGAAGGTGAACGCACTTGACCAGGTTCCCCCGGAATTTCTCCACGCCTTGGGAACCCTCAGGAAAGCCCGGTGCCGCAGGGAACTCCACCTTGCGGAGATCCCCGCGCCGGCACGCCTGGCGCCTTTCGCCGTCGCGCTGGGCGCGGAGGTCCTGGCACCGGGCCCAGGAACCGCTGCCGCTCCCCTGCATGGCCCTGCCGCGATGGCTTTGGCAGCCGCCTCAGGGACCGCGGACGACGACGGGACAGAGTTGGCAACGGGGCGTTTCATCCTGCTCCACGACCCCGACGGCTCGGCCGTGTGGGACGGCGAATTCCGCATTGTCACCTATATCCGGGCGCAGCTCGAGCCCGAGATGGGCAACGACGAGATGCTGGGAACTGTGGCGTGGACGTGGCTGGTGGAGGCGCTCGAGAACCATCAAGCGCCTTACCGCGCCGCCGGTGGAACGGCCACGCGGGTTCTTTCCGAGAGTTTTGGAACGCTGGCGGAAAGGCCCGGGTCCATCGACATCGAACTGCGCGCCTCCTGGACCCCCGCCACCTCCGATGTCGCCGCCCACCTTGAAGCCTGGTCTGACATGGTGTGCACCTTCGCCGGCCTGCCGCCCCTTCCGGACGGGGTCACCCCGCTGCCGCAGCGGCGCCGGAACTAACGGCGTGGCGAGTGGCGGAGGGCGGGCAAAGCCCGGAGGGGTTCCGGCGGCAGTCCGGATACGGCCGGCCGGTAAACTAAAGGCATCATGACCCCTAACATTCCGGAAAACACCACGGCCGGCGTCCCGGCTGCTGATACCGCACCCCACATCACAGTGGAGGGCTTTGACGCCCCCATCCCCGAAATCATCGAGCTCGATAGGCCCCGCGACGGCGTTCCGCTGGTCATCGAAACGCAAGCCGGGCTGGAGCGGTGCGCAGCCGCCATCGCGGCCGGTACCGGACCGGCTGGAGTAGACGCAGAACGCGCGTCCGGTTTCCGCTACGGACAGCGCGCCTTCCTGGTCCAGATCCGCCGCGAAGGTGCCGGGACCTGGCTGATCGACCCCGAACCCTTTGACAACCTTGACATCATCAACGACGCCCTGCGCGGCGTTGAGTGGATCCTGCACGCGGCCAGCCAGGACCTGCCCTGCCTGTCGGAGCTCGGCATGTGGCCGGACAAACTCTTTGATACCGAACTCGCGGCGCGCCTGGCCGGCCTGCCGCGGGTGGGGCTTGCCGCCGTTATTGAACAGCTGCTGGGGTTCGGGCTCGCCAAGGAGCACTCCGCGGCGGACTGGTCCACCCGGCCACTTCCCGAGCCGTGGCTGCGGTACGCCGCCCTGGACGTTGAGGTCCTCACCGAGCTGCGGGAAGAACTTATCGAACTCCTCGAGGCGGACGGCAAGCTGGAGTACGCGGAGCAGGAGTTCGCCGCCATCCTGGCGGCAGGACTCCCCCCGGCCCGTGTTGACCCGTGGCGCAAAACGTCCGGCCTGCACCAGATCCGTGACCGGCGCCAGCTGGCGGCCGTCCGGGAACTGTGGCTGGAACGCGATTCACTGGCCCGGAAGCGGGACGTGGCGCCGGGCCGGCTCATCCCGGACTCGGCCCTGGTCGCCGCCGCCAAGGCCATGCCATCCACCGTGCCGCAACTGCTGGGCACCAAGGGCTTCCATGGCCGGGCGGCCCAACGCGAAGCTCCCCGCTGGCTGCGCTGCATCGCCACGGCCCGGGACCTGGCGGAACTTCCGCCGCTGCACCTGGCCACCAACGCGCCACCGCCGCCCCGTGTCTGGGCGGACCGTGACCCGGAAGCGGCAGCACGGCTCGCCACCGCCCGCCCCATGCTGCAGGACAAGGCCGACCAGCTGAAGCTCCCGCTGGAAAACCTCCTGACCCCCGATTACCTGCGTCGGGTCGCGTGGTGGCCTCCGGCCGAGATCAGTGAGGCATCCGTCGCGGGCGAACTTCGTGCGCTGGGCGCCCGCGAATGGCAGGTGGACCTGGCAGCACCCCTCATCGCGGAGGCGTTCCTCCATCCTGAGCCCTTGCCGGCCAAGGAACCCAGGCCGGGCGTCGCCGCAGCCGGGCAATAGGCGCCGCCAGGGCCACGGGCTCCCAGATCCCCCAACGCTCTCCCATTTGATGCATGAATATTGCCAACGCTCTCTCACTTTCTTCAGGAAAGTGAGAGAGCGTTGGTGAAAAGGGCGCATTAAGTGAGAGAGCGTCCCTTCGTCCGGGGCCTTGCCGCTGAAGTTACTCACGAGTAACATCGCAGGTATTGCCGTTTGGCTGCTTGCCGCATTGCGGCATGCGCCGGCGCCTACGTCTCGATGAGGAGTTACACGTGAGCCAAGCCCCCTCCAGCGGAGAAAACAGCCGCGCATCCACGCGCAGTGTCCGGGACGTCGTTTTTGTCGACGGCCTCCGCACCCCCTTTGGCCGGGCGGGAGAAAAAGGCATCTACGCCGGAACCCGTGCCGACGACCTGATAGTGAAATGCCTCCGCGAACTGCTGCGCCGGAACCCGTCGCTGCCGCCCGAACGCGTTGATGAAGTTGCCATCGCTGCCACCACCCAGACCGGTGACCAAGGCCTTACCCTGGGCCGGACCGCGGCTCTCCTCGCCGGACTTCCCAGGACCGTTCCCGGCTTTGCCATCGACCGGATGTGCGCCGGCGCCATGACCGCCGTAACAACCACCGCCGGCGGTATTGGTTTTGGCGCCTACGATGTGGTGATCGCCGGCGGCGTGGAGCACATGGGCAACCACCCGATGGTCTCGGGCGCAGACCCCAATCCCCGGTTTATGTCCGAACGCCTCGTGGACCCGGCCGCGCTGAACATGGGCAACACCGCCGAGAACCTGCACGACCGGTTTCCGTCCATCACCAAGGACCGGACCGATGCCTACGCGGTGGCGTCACAGGCTAAATTCGATGCCGCCCGCCGCAACGGCCGGATCCAGCCGGACCTGGTTCCCGTGGCAACCCTGAAGCCCGGCCAGGGCTGGACCCTCAACACCGTTGACGAACCGCCACGGCCGGGGACCACAACCGCTGACCTCGCTGCCCTCCGCACCCCGTTCCGTCCGCACGGGCGCGTCACCGCCGGAAATGCTGCTGGATTGAATGACGGGGCCACCGCGGCCATCCTGGCATCCTCCGAGGCCGCTGCCGAACTGGGGCTGCCGGTGCGGATGCGGATGGTCAGCTACGCCTATGCGGGGGTTGAACCTGAGGTGATGGGCATTGGCCCTGTTCCCGCCACCGGGAAGGCGCTGAAAAACGCCGGCCTGTCCATCAACGAGATCGGCCTGTTCGAAATCAACGAAGCCTTTGCCGTCCAGGTGCTGAGCTTCCTGGAGCATTTCGGAATTGCCGACGACGATGCCCGCGTCAACCGCTACGGCGGCGCCATTGCAGTGGGCCACCCCCTCGCATCCTCCGGCGTGCGGCTGATGAACCAGCTGGCCCGTCAGTTCGAGGAGGATCACTCCGTCCGCTATGGCATCACCACCATGTGCGTGGGGTTGGGAATGGGTGCCACCGTGATCTGGGAGAACCCGCACCACGCCGACTACAGCGGAGCCCTGCCAGGGTCATCCAAAGCCGAGACCGTTACCGCCGCCGAAACCGTTTCCGAAGGAGCCGCATGAGCGCCGCAGATTTCACCAGGCTTGCCGATCTGTTCCCCCGCGAGACCGTGACGCATTCCTATGTCCAGGACATCGAACTCCCGGCACCGGCCGGCAAGACGAGTCCTGGAACTTTCGTCCTCATCACCTTGGACAACGGCCTGGATCACACCAAGCCCACCACCCTTGGGCCGAACACCCTGGTAGAGCTGGGCACCGCGCTTGAGGAAAGTCGGGAGCGGGCCCGCCGCGGCGAGATCGCAGGCGTGGGCGTGACCGGCAAGCCCTACTTCCTGGTGGCCGGAGCCGACCTGTCCACCGTCAAGAACCTGGAAAAGCGTGAGCATGGACTGTGGATGGCGCAGCTGGGCCACGACGTGTATGCCACCCTTGCCAACCTCGGCGTGCCCAGCTTCGCGTTCATCAACGGCGCAGCGCTGGGCGGCGGGCTCGAGATTGCCCTGCAGTCCACCTACCGCACCGTGTCCACCGGTGCGGGTGCGCTGGCCCTGCCGGAGGCGTACCTCGGCCTGGTCCCAGGCTGGGGCGGGGTGTACCTCCTGCCGCGCCTCATTGGCCCGGAGAACGCGGTGAAGGTCATGATCGAAAACGCCCTCAGCAATAACCGCACGCTCACCGGCCCGCAGGCCTTCGCGCTCGGAATTGCCGACGCCATGTTCGAACCGGCGGACTTCCTCGAGCAGTCCCTTGCCTGGGCCGCGAAGGTCATCTCCGGCGAGGCAACGGTGGAACGTCCCAACGCCGTCGACCCCGCCGCTCCGGAAACCGCCGCGCGCTGGGCAGCAGCGGTGGCCGCCGGACGGGCACTGGTGGAAGCGAAAACGTCCAACGCCGCCCCTGCTCCCGGCAAGGTCCTGGACATCCTGGAAGCCAACCGGACCATGAGTCGCGCGGAGTCCGCGGCACTGGAGTGCGAAACACTCGCCGAGCTCATGCAGACCGACGAATTCCGTGCCACCGTGTACGCCTTCCTTGACCTGGTCCAGAAGCGGTCCAAGCGTCCGGCCGGCGCTCCGGACCGCACACTGGCCCGCCCGGTCACAAAAGTGGGAGTGGTGGGCGCAGGCCTGATGGCAAGCCAGCTTGCGCTGGTCTTCGCCCGGCAGCTGAAGGTGCCCGTGGTGATGACGGACATCGATCAGGCCCGGGTGGACAAAGGGGTGAGCTACGTCCACGCCGAGGTGGACAAGCTCCTGGCCAAGAAGCGCATCAGCCAGGACGCGGCCAACCGCACCAAGGCCCTGGTGAGCGGTTCCGTATCGAAGGATGTTTTCGCGGACGCGGACTTTGTGATCGAAGCGGTCTTTGAAGAGCTGAACGTCAAGAAGCAGGTGTTCGCCGAACTGGAGCAGATCGTTAGCCCGGAGTGCATCCTGGCCACCAACACCTCGTCGCTGTCGGTTACGGCCATGGCGGAGGACCTGCAGCATCCCGGGCGGCTGGTGGGCTTCCATTTCTTCAACCCGGTGGCCGTGATGCCGCTGCTGGAGATCGTCCGTGCCCCGCGGACCGATGACGCCGTGCTGGCCACCGCTTTTGAACTCGCCAAGGCCTTGAAGAAAACCGGGGTGCTGGTTAAGGACGCAGCGGCCTTTGTGGTCAACCGCATCCTGCTGCGGCTGATGGGCGAAGTAACCGCGGCTTTCGATGAAGGCACTCCCGCCGAGGTCGCCGACAACGCGCTCCGCCCCATGGGCCTGCCCATGACTCCTTTCACCCTCGGCGCGATGGTGGGCCTTCCCGTGGCACAGCACGTCCAGGAGTCACTCCACGCGGTCTTCGGCGACCGCTTCACTGTCTCCGCCAACCTGCAGAAGCTGATCGATAACGGTGTCAAGAGCCTGTGGGTTCCCGGGCCTGATGGCTCCCAGGTCATTCCGGAGTCCACACTGTCCCTGATGTCCTTCGGAACCAGCCCCTCCACCGCCGACGAGGTGCTGCGCCGCACCCAGGATGCCCTCGCCGAAGAGATCGGCCTGATGCTTGCGGAAGGCGTCGTGGCGGGGCCGGAAGACATCGACCTCTGCATGATCCTCGGCGCCGGCTGGCCACTGTTCCTCGGCGGCATCACCCCCTACCTGGACCGGGTGGGAGCCTCAGAACGGGTCAACGGCAAGCGGTTCCTGCCGCCCGGCGCGGCTTCCCGTCCGGCGGCAGGCCAGCGTGCCAACGCCTAACGACCAGCGCGTAAGAACCAGCGCTTCAGCAGGATCAGCAGGATCAGCAGCCCCTTGGGCGCAGTAGCTCCGGCAGTCAAGCCGGGGTCAGAGCGCTGCCAGCCGCCCGCCGTCGAGCGTTAACAGCCGGTCCGCCACCGAACGCGCGTAGGGCACGTCATGGGTGACCAGGACGACGGCGGCGCCCGCCGCCGCCGCGCTCCTCACCGCCGCGTCCAGCAGCCGAAGCCCGTCCCCGTCCAGGGCAACGGTGGGCTCGTCCAGGGCCAGCACCGCCGGCTTGCGGGCCAGGACGGTGGCCAGGGCCAGCAGCCGTTGCCGGGACGCCGGCAGCTCAGCGGGGTGCTCATTTCCGGCTGCGGACAACCCGACGGCTGCCAATGCGGCCTCGGTCCTGGCCGCCGCCTCGCTGGCGCCAACCCGCCGCTCCAGGCCGAACCGCACCTCCCGGGCGGCAGTCCGTTCGAACAGCTGGTGGCGCGGGTTCTGGAACAGCAGGCCCACGGATGCCGCCACCTCACCCACGGGCTTGGCGTCAATGTCCTCGCCGTGCACCAGGACCGAGCCCGAGGTGGGCCGCAGCAGGCCGTTGAGGTGCCGCAGGAAGGTGGATTTCCCCGCCCCGTTGGGCCCGGTGACAGCAACAATCTGCCCTGCCGGGAGCTCAAGGTCGATGTCCCGGAGCACTGGTTGCGGCCGCTCGTCGCAGGTCCCGCCAGCGGCTGCCCGGGCCTTCCTGCCGCTCCTTCCCTTGTCCGCATACCCGAAGTTCACGCCCCGAAGCTCCAGGACGGGTGTGGCGGCAGCAGAGTGATCATCCCGATGGTCATCAGGGGCTGCGAGATCCCGCGCCAGGGCAGGCCCGTCCTTCGCCCGGGGCCTTTGCAGGAGTTCTTGCCGGGGAGCCGGCATGGTGCCGGGCCAGCGGATGCCGGCCGGCAGCCGTCCGGGCGCTGAGGTGAACTCGGCCGGGGTGCCGCTGGCCGTCGCGGTGCCGGCATCAAGGACAATCCACCGTTCTGCCTGGCAGAGTGCTTCCTCAACGGCCTGGCTAAGGATCACCACGGCGGTCCCCCGCGTTACGAGCGAAGCCAGCAGGATGGCAAGTTCGTCCGCCCCGGCTGCGTCCAGGGAGGCGAGGGGCTCGTCCATGATCAGCACTTCGGGTTCAGCGATGACGGCGCATCCGATGGCCAGGCGCCGCTGCTGCCCGCCGGAGAGCGTGTCCGGATGGCGGTCCAGCAGCGCGCTGAGGCCAAGCAGCGCCGCAGTCCTTTCCACGGCGGCCTGCATGGCAGGCCGGTCCGTGCCTGCGTTTTCGAGGCCGAACGCCAGTTCTTCGGCGACTGTGGCCCTCACGGTGGACAGGATGGCAGACGCGTCCTGCGGAACGAACCCCACCTGCCGGCCCCACTGTGCGGGGTTGATCCGCGGATCATCTGCAGCGCCATCGAACTGCAGCCTGGTTCCGCCAAGCGTCAGCTGTCCTTCCAGCCGTCCGCCCGGTCCCGGTGGAAGCCAACCTGCCAGAAGCCTGCCCAGGGTGGACTTGCCACTGCCCGACGGCCCCAGGACTGCCGTAAAAGTTCCGGGTTCGAAGGAGACGTGCACGTCATGCAGGACCGGCGCGGCCTCGTCATGGAAAGCGAAGCTCCTGATGCCGGCAGCAAGGGCCGTAGGGGATTCCACCTAGGCTCCCGCCTGCAACAGCCGGGCGGCAACCGCAGCGGCGGCGGCCAGCAGCAGGACCATCCGGAGCCATCGCTCCCCCGGCCGGTCCGGCACTTCACGGTAGCTGGTCCGCGGGCCGGTGCTGCCGAAGCCGCGGGCTTCAAGTGCGGCAGCCCGGGTTCCCACGTCCTCAACGAGGGTGGTCACGAGCGGGACCACCTGCAGGCGGAAGGCCGCGGCCCGGGCCAGGAGCCCGCTCCGGATCACCAGCCCGCGTGCTTCCTGGGCCTGGCGGATGCGCTCCAGCCGGGATGTGATGGCAGGCAGCAAGGTAAGGGTGGACGCCAGGACGAAGGCAAGCCGCCCGTGAACTCCCTTGGTGGACAACGCGGCCACCAGGTCCGGAACATTCACGCTGAAGGAGAACACCAGGAGGGCCAGGACCGCCGCGGAAAGCTGGGCCGCCCGCTGCAGGGCGAAGGAGAGCCCTTCGGAGGTTGCGCGTGCCGGGCCCCACTCTGCCAGCACGGTATGGCCCTCCGGGAAAAACAGGCCGTGCAGCACCAGCAGCGACGCACACAGCGGCCCAAGGATGGCAGCTGCCGCGGGCACCAGCCGACGCAACGTACCGCCCCAGGCGGCAAGGCCAAGTACCGCCGCGATCACGGTGAGCGACAACGGCAGGTACGCCGCCGCCGTCGTGATGATTGCGGTACTGCCGGCGGCCGCCAGGGAGGTCAGCGGATGCAGTCGCATCGGGAGGCGGTCAGGCGCCCTGTTCCGCAGCCTTGCCGGCCAGCACACGGTGCCGCCGGACAAACGGGAACTGCAGGCTCGCGCGCCGGGGCAGTGCGTAGATGAGCACGGCCACGGCGGTAAACACGATCGCCTTGTCCATGGGGTCGGAGATGAGGGCCTGCTTGGTGATGGCTGCCAGGAGGCTGTCCCCCATGGAGCGGAAGGCGCTGACGATGGCGCCAGTGGCTACGCCGGACGTGCCGCCGAAGACGAAGGCGGCCACCGGGGCGGAGACCACTCCGCCGATGATGCCGGTGACGAATCCGGCCACGGGTGCCAGGTAGAAGCGGCGGAAGAGGCCGTAGCGGGCGGCAAGGCCTGCGAGGCACCCGATCAGGGCGGCGCCGGCGGCGAACGGCAGCACGGTGGGGTTGAAGAAGGACCAGACGATGCTGCTCAAGGCGCCGGTTGCCGCACCGGCGGCCGGCCCTGCGAGGACCGCGACCAGCACGGTACCGATCGCGTCGAGGTAGAACGGCACCAGGGTGCTGCCCACGAACTGGCCGAGGACGATGTTGAGCACCAGGGCCACCGGAATCAGCACCAGGGTGGACGTCGGCAGGGTAGGCAGGACGGCCGCAATGAGCAGGATGGCGCCGGCCAGGAAGCCGGACAGGGCGATCAGGGCCGAGGCACTTCCCGGTCCGCCGGTAATGTCAGTGGGCTGGTTGAGGACCAGGTAGAGGTAGGTGCCCGCGATGGCCAGGGCGCCGAGGATTTCCAGCAGCCGGCGTTTGCGGGCGGCGGCAGGTGACGTGGACGGCAACGTCAGGGAGTGCGATGACATGGAGTTCCTTCAGGGTGCGCACGGACGGCCCGGGAAGCCCGGGCCGGATGGAGCGCTGCCTATGTCACCTCGGCAGCAGCCGGCAGGCAATCTGCGCCTGCCCGGTCCGCGGACAATTCTACCGCGGTGCTCCCGCTGTGGCGCGAAGGGTTTCGGTGGTTAAGCCTGTCGAAACCCCGGGCCGGTTTCGACAGGCTCAACCACCGGGACGACAAGCTCAACCACCGGGGATCACACTAGGGCAGGCGGCGCGCGAGGCCGCCGACGGCGGACACCAGCTCCCGGAAGGCAGCTTCCGGATGGTTTGCGGACACCACGCGTGCATTCGGCGGCGCTCCCCACAGGCCGCGGAAGTCGGCAACGGTGGTGCCCATCAGAATCTTTGAGCCGGTTTCCACATCCACGGTGGCGGGCCGGGCCTCGAAGTCCAGCGTGCCTGCGGCGACGCCGGCGGCGAAGTAGTCGTGGACGTGGGCCAGGTAGCCCTGGTCGTAGTGGCGGTGGAATTCGAAGTAGAACCGCAGGGCGTCGGACAAGTGCCGTACGAGCGTGTTGTCGGAGGTACTGTGCAGGCCCTCCGGCTGGCCGGGCAGCACCAGTTCGGGAACTGCGGCGCCTGCAGCCTCCGCCAGCTGCCGGACATGGTGGGGGTGCAGTTCCATCCGCTCGGTGGTGTCCAGGGAGCAGATGACGGGCAGCTGTTCCCGCGGCCAGCCCTGGAAGGCGGCGTAGACCTCCCTGGCCGCGTGCGGGTCCACGTGCGTGTTCCACTCTGCGGTGGGTGTTGTATTGCCCTGATGGTAGAAGCTGCCACCCATGATGACCACCTTCGCGAGCAGCCCGGGCAGCTGCGGTTCCTGCCGGAGTGCCAGCGCAAAGTTGGTCAAGGGTGCGGTGATCAGGGCGGTGAGCTCCCCCGGCCGGGCACGGGCATGCTCAACCCACAGGTCCACGGCGTTCCGCGCCGAAACAGCGCCGGCGGGTTCGGGCAGGACCGCGTATCCGATGCCTTGCGGGCCGTGGGTTTCGGGCGTGGTCAGCAGCGGTATGGCCAGCGGTTCGCGGGCGCCAATGGCCACTTCCACCCCCGGGCGGCCGCACAGTTCCAGCAGCGCCAGGGTGTTACGCGCCACCTGGTCCGCGTCCACGTTTCCGGGTGTGGCGGTGACGGATACGAACTCCGTGTCCGGCAGGGCAGCAAGGTAGGCGAGGGCCAGGGCGTCGTCGATGCCCGTGTCCACGTCCAGCAGGAAGGCAGTCATGCCGGCCCTAGAACAGCGCCACCTTGGGCACTGGAGGGAAAATGGTGTCCAGCTCCGCGAGGTCCTTTTCCGAGGGAATCCAGTCCGCTGCTTCGGCGTTCTGCCGCACCTGTTCCGGCCGGGTGGCGCCGGCGATGACGCTGGAAACCGACGGCTGGGCTGCCAGCCAGGAGAATGCGACCTGGATTTCGCTCAGCCCGCGTTCCCTGGCGAAGCTGCTGAACCTGTCCAGCTGGTCCCAGTCGGCGTCGTGGACCATGTGTTGCCGTGTGTGGCTGAGCCGCGATCCGTCCGGGGCGTGGCCCGGCGCGTACTTGCCGGTGAGCAGTCCGTTGGCCAAGGGGAAGTAGGGAAGGACGCCCAGGCCGAACTCCTCCGCTGCCGGAGTCACTTCAAGCTCGGCCCGCCGGTCCAGGAGGTTGTAGTGGTTCTGGGTTGAGATGAAGCGTGCACCGCCAAGTTCCCGGGCAACGTACTCCGCCTGGGCAATCTGCCATCCGGCCCGGTTGGAGTGGCCGATGTAGCGTACCTTGCCGCTGGTGACGAGGGTGTCCAGGGCGGACAGGGTTTCCTCTATCGGGGTGAGCGGGTCCGGCGTGTGGAACTGGTAGAGGTCGATCCAGTCGGTGCCCAGCCGGCGGAGCGAGGCTTCGACGGCCTGGATGATGTAGCGGCGGGAGCCCCGGGCGCCGAAGTCCAGGCCGCTGGCGCCTTTCATGTCCATGCCGAACTTGGTGGCAACGACGACGCCGGCCCGCCTGCTGCCGAGGGCCTTGCCGAGCATCGTTTCGCTGAGCCCGGGTTCCCTTCCGTAAGTATCGGCGACGTCGAACAGGGTGATTCCGGCCTCCACCGCAGCGTTAACCACGGCGTCGGTGGCCTCCTGCGACTCAGTCAGGGTGTTGGCGCGGCCAAGGTTGTTGCAGCCCAGGCCGACGGTGGACACGGTCAGGCCTGACTTTCCAACGCGGCGGTAGCTGGTCATGGAAACTCCTAGAGGCTGAAAGTGTTCGCGGGCTTCGCTGAATGCTTGAGCTTGAAGTTCTGCGGATCGCTGTGCGGGGCTGCACCGATGCTGAGCTTGGTGAAGTCCAGGTCCTCGTTCCGGGCACACACCTTGATGGCGTTCACGGCCTTGTTGACCTCGGGGCAGAGACAGAAGATGTTGAGCTTGAAATCGGTATATTCAGCGCGTTCCACCGTGCCGAGTCCCCGCCAGGCGAGATGGCTGATGAGGGCATCCTTGGCCTTTTCCTCCAGGTAGCGGTCCCTCTCGGTGCCCTCCCTGGTCTTGAGCGCAAACTGCGCCACCACCCAAAACTGCTCCTCCTCCGGGATCTCGGCGTAGCCGTCCTCTGCGCACTGGACCGCAAAAGCGTCCAGGAGTCCCTCGGCCGCCGCGGCATCCGGAACGTCGGTTTCCTCGGTCTTGCTCTGGTGGCCCACCGCCCCGTAGTTCATCACGAACTGGTTGTAGTCCTCGTCGAACCAGGCCTCCCGGAAATGGAGGGTGCCCTCTTCGTCGCGTCTGTAGACCCTGACAATTCCGCTCATTTGCGTCCTTCTGTGAACCATTCGACGTCGGTACCATCAAATGGTGGATTCTGCGCCTTGACGGCCCGGTAGAGCTCATCCGCGGCGGCCTGGATATCCTCGATCAGCCGCTCCGGGTAGTTCATGGAGACGCTGTGGTCCGCAAATTCGTCCTGGTCGTCGATGAAGACGCCGCGGTCTGCGGTGCGGACTACGTCCAGGTCCATATCGATGACATGGAATTCGGTGACGGCCGGCCGGATGTCAGTCCACTCATGGCCTACCGCCAGGTCGACATACACCCTGACTCCGTTGGGGTGGGCAGAGTCATAGAACGTGGCAACCCAGTCACCCTGCCGCGGCACCAGCAGCACGGCGTCGGACCGCGTGTAGAAGGCTGCACCCGGGCGGGAACAGAACTCGTTGGTGTCCTGGAAGATCCACCACCCGTGCCGGTCTTCGCCAAGATATCTGCCCGGAACCACCCAGTGGGCCTTGCCGTTCCATTTCCTGTTCCGGGCGACCACCAGCTGGCCAGGCTGCAGGCCAGTGGGGACCCGGGTGGTGGTGGTGTGCATGGCCGGCCCCGCCTCCCCCACGGCGCCCGGGTACTTCAGCGCATCCTCTTCCCTCACAGGATCGGAAGGCTGCCGGTGGTGGGATGCTGCTGGCCGGGCAGTGGACGCGCAAAGGGGACCTTTGTCCCCAGAACCTGGGCTACGACGTCGTGCGTAATCTGCTGGGCCGTCAGGCCCACGCGTTCCAGGACCTGGTTGCGGGTGCCGTGGTCCAGGAATTCGACCGGCAGGCCCACCTCGTTCAGGGCGGTGTCCACACCGGCGGTACGCATCTCCTGGCGGATCCGGGAGCCCACGCCGCCGGCACGGACGCCGTCCTCGATGCAGACCACCAGGCGGTGGTGGGATGCCAGCGCGATGATGGACCGTGGGACCGGAAGCACCCAGCGCGGATCCACCACGGTAGTGCTGATGCCCTGCGCGCCGAGCCGGTTGGAAACATCCAGTGCAAGCTCAGACATGGCGCCCACGGAGATGATCAGCACATCGTTCTCGGTGGATCCAGAGGGCCGGCGGGAGAGGATGTCCACGCCGTCGCTGAGGCGTTCCAGCGCCTCCACTTCCGCTCCGACCGAACCCTTGGAGTAGCGGACCACGGTGGGAGCATCGCTGATGGCCACGGCTTCGCGGAGTTCCTCGCGCAGCCTGCTGGCGTCGCGGGGCGCGGCCAGGTGCAGGCCGGGGACGATCTGGACCATGGACATGTCCCACATCCCGTGGTGGCTGGCACCGTCCGGGCCGGTAACGCCGGCGCGGTCCAGGACGATGGTCACTCCGGCCTTGTGCAGGGCAACATCCATCAGCAGCTGGTCGAAGGCGCGGTTCAGGAACGTGGCGTAAACGGCTACCACGGGGTGGAGGCCGCCGAAGGCCATGCCCGCCGCAGAGGTCAGGGCGTGCTGCTCGGCGATGCCGACGTCGATCACGCGGTCCGGGTGCCGGGCGGCGAACTTGTGCAGGCCCACGGGGATGAGCATGGCGCCGGTGATGCCGACGACGTCCTTTCGCTCATCGGCGATGGCGGCGATCTCGTCGGCGAAAACCGAAGTCCAGGACTGCGCACCGGCGCTGCCGGTGGGTTCCCCGGTTTCGGGGTCGATGATGCCTACGGCGTGGAACTGGTCAGCCTCGTGGGCACGGGCCGGGGCGTAGCCGTGTCCCTTTTCAGTCATGGCGTGGACAATGACGGGACCGGCGTAGTGCTTGGCCGTGGACAGCGCGTGCTCCATGGCCTGGAGGTTGTGGCCGTCCACCGGACCGATGTATTTCATGCCGAGGTCCTCGAACATGCCCTGTGGAGCCCACCAGTCCTTGATGCCCTTCTTCATGGCATGCAGGCTCTTGTAGGTGAACTGGCCCACGGGTCCGCCGTTTTGGAGCTTCTTCTTCCACCAGTCCAGGGCGCGTTCGTAGGCCGGGGTGGCGCGGAAGGAGTCGATGGTGGGGCGCAGGGAGGCGAGGTAGTCGGCAAAGCCGCCCACGGTGGGGGCGTAGGACCTGCCGTTGTCATTAACCACGATGACCACGCGGCGCCGCTTGTCTGCCGCGATGTTGTTGATGGCTTCCCAGGCCATTCCGCCGGTCAGTGCGCCGTCGCCCACCACTGCCACAACATGCCGATGGCCATCACCGGTCAGCTGGCGGGCCCGGGAGATCCCGTCAGCCCAGGACAGCGACGAAGAGGCATGGGAGCTTTCCACGATGTCATGCTCGGACTCGGCACGGGACGGGTAGCCCGAGAGGCCGCCTTGCTGGCGAAGGGTGCTGAAGTCCTTGCGCCCCGTCAGGAGTTTGTGGACGTAGGACTGGTGTCCGGTGTCAAAGACGATGCTGTCCCGGGGCGAGTCGAAAATGCGGTGCACGGCGAGCGTGAGCTCCACCACGCCGAGGTTTGGTCCGAGGTGGCCCCCCGTCTGGGAGACGTTAGTGATCAGGAAATCCCTGATCTCCGAAGCCAGCTGGTTCAGCTGTTCTTCAGACAACTCGTTCAGGTCCTGCGGATTCCGGATGGTGTCCAAGATTCCCAATGACCCCTCCTTCGGGTGGTAGACGTGCCGTTTAACTCTAACGCCTCGCTTCAAAGGCAAAGATCAAATGCAAAGCCGAAGCCCCGGCTGGTCGGTGACCGGCCGGGGCTTCGGGAGGCGCTTACTGCTGGGCAGAAACCGCTAGTTTGCGGAGATCTGGCGCAGCACGTACTGCAGGATGCCGCCGTTGCGGTAGTAGTCCGCTTCACCCGGGGTATCGATGCGCAGCACTGCGTCGAATGACGTGGAACTGCCGTCCTCGGCGGTGGCGGTGACCTTGAGGGTCTTTGGCGTGGTGCCCTCGTTCAGGGCAGTGACGCCCTCAACGGAGAACGTCTCCGTGCCCGAGAGGCCCAGGGTCGCAGCCGATTCACCGGCGGGGAACTGCAGCGGCAGGACTCCCATGCCGATGAGGTTGGAGCGGTGGATACGCTCGTAGCTCTCGGCGATGACAGCCTTGACGCCCAGCAGGGCGGTACCCTTGGCAGCCCAGTCACGGGATGAGCCGGAACCGTATTCCTTGCCGGCCAGGACCACCAGCGGAGTGCCGGCTGCCTGGTAGTTCTGCGCGGCGTCGTAAACGAACGCCTGCGGTCCGCCTTCCTGCGTGAAGTCGCGGGTGTAGCCACCTTCGACGCCGTCCAGGATCTGGTTCTTGATGCGGATGTTCGCGAACGTTCCGCGGATCATCACCTCGTGGTTGCCGCGGCGGGAACCGTAGGAGTTGAAGTCCTTGCGCTCCACGCCGTTGGCCAGCAGGTACTGCCCGGCCGGGGTGTCCGACTTGAAGGAACCGGCCGGGGAGATGTGGTCGGTGGTGACCGAATCGCCCAGCTTCAGGAGCACGCGGGCGCCGCTGATGTCCTTGACCGGATCCGGCTGTGCCTGCATGCCCTCGAAGTACGGGGGCTTCCGGACGTAGGTGGAGTTCGGGTCCCAGGCGAAGGTGTCACCGGCGGGCGTGTCGAGCGCCTTCCAGCGGTCATCGCCGTCGAAAACGCCCTCGTAGCCCTTGGCGAACATCTCCTTGTCGATGGAGGAATCGATGACCTGCTGGACCTCAACCGGGTTGGGCCAGATGTCCTTCAGGAAGACGTCGTTGCCGGCCTCGTCCTTGCCCAGGGCGTCGGTCTCGAAGTCGAAGTCCATGGAACCGGCCAGGGCGTAGGCGATGACCAGCGGCGGGGAGGCCAGGTAGTTCATCTTCACGTCCGGGTTGATGCGGCCTTCGAAGTTGCGGTTGCCCGAGAGGACGGCCGCGACGGCGAGGTCGTTGGCCTGGATGGCCTCGGAGACTTCGGCTTCCAGCGGACCGGAGTTGCCGATGCAGGTGGCGCAGCCGTAGCCCACGATGTAGAAGCCGAGCTTCTCCAGGTAGGGGGTCAGGCCGGACTTTTCGTAGTAGTCGGTGACAACCTTCGAGCCGGGGGCAACGGAAGTCTTGACCCACGGCTTGGCGGTGAGGCCCTTTTCGACGGCGTTGCGCGCCAGCACGGCGGCGGCCAGCATGACGGACGGGTTGGACGTGTTGGTGCAGGACGTAATGGAGGCAATGGTCACTGCTCCGTGGTCCAGTTCGAACTCGCGGCCGTCAGCCATCTTCACGGGGACGGGGCTGGAGATGCGTCCGGCTCCCCCGTGCGCCGCCGAGTACTTCGGCGGTTCGCGGTCGGTGTCGGAGATGTGCGTGGCACCGGCCGTGAAGGAGGGCGAGTCGGAAGCCGGGAAGGTCTCCTCCAGGGACTCGTCCAGGGTTCCGGCGTCCGCATCGTGGGAGACGTAGTTCTTGAGGTCGTGGCGGAACTCGTCCTTGGCCTCGGTCAGTTCGATGCGGTCCTGAGGGCGCTTGGGGCCGGCGATGGACGGAACAACCGTGGAGAGGTCCAGTTCGAGGTACTCGGAGAACTTGATCTCGCGGGAGGGATCGTGCCAGAGGCCCTGTTCCTTGGCGTAGGCCTCCACGAGGGCCACGTTCTGATCTTCGCGGCCGGTGAGGCGCAGGTAGTCCAGCGTGACGTCGTCGATCGGGAACATGGCGGCCGTGGAACCGAATTCCGGGCTCATGTTGCCGATAGTGGCGCGGTTGGCGAGCGGCACAGCGGCCACGCCTTCGCCATAGAACTCCACGAACTTGCCCACAACGCCGTGCTTGCGGAGCTGTTCGGTGATGGTCAGCACCACGTCGGTGGCGGTGGCACCGGCAGGGATGGAGCCGGTCAGCTTGAAGCCCACAACACGCGGGATCAGCATGGAGACGGGCTGTCCCAGCATGGCGGCCTCGGCTTCGATGCCGCCGACGCCCCAGCCGAGCACGCCCAGGCCGTTAACCATGGTGGTGTGCGAGTCGGTGCCGACGCAGGTGTCGGGGTAGGCGCGGAGGGCGCCGTCAACCTCGCGGGTCATGACCGTGCGGGCCAGATATTCGATGTTGACCTGGTGCACGATGCCGGTTCCCGGCGGGACCACCTTGAAGTCGTCGAACGCGGTCTGGCCCCAGCGCAGGAACTGGTAACGCTCACCATTGCGCTGGTATTCGATCTCCATGTTGCGCTCCAGCGCGCCGGAGTTACCGAACGCATCGATCTGGACGGAGTGGTCGATGACCATCTCGGCAGGTGCCAGCGGGTTGACCCGCTTGGGGTCGCCGCCCAGTTCCTTGACCGCTTCACGCATCGTCGCCAGGTCCACCACGCAGGGGACGCCGGTGAAGTCCTGCATGATCACGCGTGCAGGCGTGAACTGGATTTCTGTATTGGGCTGGGCATTTGGATCCCAGCCGGCCAAGGCGCGAACGTGATCGGCAGTGATGTTCGCGCCGTCCTCGGTCCTCAACAGGTTTTCAAGCAATACCTTGAGGCTGAACGGAAGGTTTTCTGCACCTTCAACGGAGTTCAACCGGAAAATTTCGTATTCGGTTCCGGCTACATTAAGTTTGCCTTTTGAACCGAAGCTGTCCACAGTGCTCATCGCAGGACTCCTCTCGCAACAGTTTCATCTTTGTCGCGCGGTTGACCGCCTGCTAGTTAGGACGCCCTTATTAGCTCCGGGCCCGCAAATTGCACACGGCCGGCCGTGAATACGGAGCGCGACGTGGGACTACTACGGCCATCGTAGTCGAAAACAGCGGTGGCATCACCGACCCGGAGTCAGCAGCGCCACCGTTTCCAGGTGGTGGGTGTGGGGGTAGAGGTCGAAGGCCCGGAGGTCCGAGAGCTCCCAGCCGGCCTGGCGGAAGTACCCCACGTCACGGGCGAACGACGCCGGGTCGCAGGACACGTAGGCGACGGCGCGCGGGTGCGAGGCCACAAGCTGCCCCACCACCGCTTTCCCGGCCCCTGCCCGGGGCGGGTCCAGGAGCAGGGCGTCGAAATCCCGCGGTTTCTGGCGGAGAACGCGCTCGACGCGGCCCTGGACGATCTCGACGTGCGGCGCTGCGTGCAGGTTCTTTCGTGCGTCACGGCTGGTTCCCGGGGCGCCTTCCACGGAGAGGACGGACCCGGTCTCCCCCACGGCGTCGGCCAGCACGGCCGTGAACAATCCGGCCCCCGCATAAAGATCCGCAACCACGGCGCCGGCGTGAAGGAACCCGTCATCTTGCAGGAATTGTGTGACAGCCCCCACAAGTGTCCCGGGCGCGTCGCGGTGGATCTGCCAGAACCCGGCGCCCGTGACCCGGTATTCGTGGCCGGCCGCCGATTCCTGTACCCACAGCCGTCCGCGCAACTGCTCAACGGCCTCCGTCACGGGATCAAAGGCCGCGACGGATACGTCGGCGGGCAGCTGGGCCGCGATGGCACTGAGCCGCTTGGGTTTGGTGCCCTCCGCCGGGGCCAGGAGCACCAGCGGACGGGAACCGTTGGCCGGCGCAGCCACTTCCACGCGGTGCACGCCCTGCAGGTCGATATCCCACAGGCGCAGGTTGTTGATCGCATCCGTGGCCAGCGGCATCTCCCGCACCGGGACGATCTGCGTCGACCGGTGGGCGTGCATGCCCAGCTTCCCGCCGGGGGTGACCGAAAAGCTGGCTCGCGTGCGCCACCCGAGGCCGCTGCCGCCGTCGGACGTTCCGCCCACCGCTTCCACGGACGCACCTGCCCAGCTTTCGGGCAACTGCTCGACCCCGGCGAGCCGCCTGAGCTGTTCGGCGAGCACGTCTGCCTTGAGACTGCGCTGGCGGGCCAGGGCAATGTGGCCGAACTCCGCTCCGCCCACAGGCGGGTGGCCGTGCTCCCAGGCACGGCGTGAATCCGCCGCATGCCAGAAATGGTCCACGCGGTCCGGCGAGGCTTCGAGGACGTCCACTGTGTCGGCGCGCCAGAACTTGGCCTTCTCGTCAGCGTCCGTCAGCCGGGCCCGTACCTTCTCGCCGGGGATGGCGTGGCGGACAAAAATGACGCGGCCTTCATGCCTGGCCACGCAGTGCCCGCCGTGGGCCACGGGTCCGACGTCGAGCACTACTTCCGTGCCGGCTTCTCCGGCAGGTGCCGGCTGGATTTGTGTCTTTGCAATCATTGGACGTCCTGCAGGTTCTTCGCTTCTTCGGATGATTTGAGTTGCCAGGGAACGCTGGCCACCATGACGCCGGGTTCGAAGTGCAGCCGGGTCTTGATGCGCAGTGCGGTCTGATTGTGGACCAGCTGCTCCCACCACTTACCCACCACGTACTCGGGGATGTACACCACCACCAGGTCGCGCGGTGAATCCCGCCGCATCTGCTTGACGTACTCCATGATGGGTGTGACCGTCTCACGGTAGGGGCTCGCCAGCACCGTCAGCGGCACCGGAATGTCCAGCTTTTCCCAGTCGGCCACCGTCTGTGCCGTTTCTTCGGAGTCGATGTCCACGGTGATGGCATCCAGGCGCGAGGGCCGGGAAGCCCGGGCGTAGGCCAGGGCCCGGAGGACGGGCTTGCGTACGTGGGACACCAGCAGGACGGCGTGGACGCGGGTGGGTAGGGCACGCGGTGAGGAGTCCGCGTCCACTGCCAGTTCCCGGGCCACATTGTCGTAGTGCGCCCGGATGCTCCACATGATCAGGAAGAGGACGAACATGGCCAGCAGCGCAATCCAGGCGCCCTGCTCGAATTTGGTGACCAGGACGATGACCAGCACCAGGGCGGTCATGCCGAAACCTACGGTGTTGATGGCGCGGGACTTCGCCATCCGGCGCCGCACTGCCTTGTCCTTGGCCAGTTTCAGTTCCCTGCCCCAGTGCCGGATCATGCCCAGCTGGCTGGCAGTGAAGGAGATGAAGACGCCCACGATGTAGAGCTGGATGAGTTTCGTGACATCGGCGTTGAACGCGATGATCAGCACCAGGGCGCCGGCAGCGAGGGCCAGGACGCCGTTGCTGAAGGCGAGCCTGTCGCCCCTGGTGCGGAGCTGGCGGGGAAGGTAGCCGTCCTGGGCGAGGATGGAGCCCAGGACCGGGAAGCCGTTGAAGGCAGTATTCGAAGCAAAGACCAGGATGACGCCGGTGGCGGCCACCACGATGTAGAACGGGATCGAGCCGGCTCCGAATATGGTCTGGGCGATCTGGCTGATGGCCGGATTCTGGATGTAGCCCTCGGGCAACGGGTTGCCGTTGAGGAGGAACTCTGTGGCCGGGTCCAGCACAATATGGACCTTGGTGGCGTTGGCCAGGTAGATGATGCCCGCCAGCATCGCTGCGCCGATCACGCCCAGGAGCAGCAGCGTGGTGGCAGCGTTTTTGCTTTTGGGGACTTTGAAATTCGGGACGCCGTTGCTGATGGCCTCCACCCCGGTGAGCGCCGCGGCCCCGGAGGAGAAGGCCCGCAGCAAGAGGAAGGCCCCCGCCAGGCCCACCAGGCCTTCCTCGAAACCCGCCGTCGGGACGATGGTGAAGGCAGCGGAGGGGGCCTCTCCCAGCTGCCCGGTGGCGGCCTGGAAGATGCCGACAGCTGTCATACCGATAATGGAGGCCATGAAAATATAGGTTGGTACCGCGAACACGCTGCCGGCTTCCTTGATGCCGCGCAGGTTGACCAGGGCGAGGATAACAACGCCGATGGTGGCGATCGTGGCCTGCTGGCCGTGCAGTGACGGGACGGCCGTCGTCAGGTACGTCGCTGCCGAGGACATCGAGACTGCAACGGTCAGGACATAGTCCACCAGCAGGGCCGACGCCACAGTGAGGCCGGCGTACTTGCCCAGGTTCTCGCCCGCGATCTCGTAGTCGCCGCCCCCGGAAGGGTACGCGTGGACGTTCTGCCGGTAGGAGGCCACCACGGTCAGCAGCACCACCATCACGGCCAGGCCCACCCACGGCGAGAAGGCCACGGCACTGACCCCGGCCAGGGCCAGTGTCAGCAAAATTTCGTCCGGCGCGTACGCTACCGAGGACAGCGCGTCCGACGCGAAAACCGGAAGTGCGATCTTTTTCGGAAGCAGCGTATGGGCCATCCGGTCATTCCGGAATGGCCTGCCCACCAGCACGCGCTTGACCGCATTGAATATTGTCAGCACCCCACAAAGCTAGTCTGATTCCCGGTCTGTGTCATGACGGCCGGTCAACAGCGGCTTCCGGGACGCTGACGGTAGAGTTCTAGCGGCAGGACGAACGGGAAAGAAACTAAGGAGATACTGGTGGCGCATTTCGTGATCATGGGATGTGGCCGGGTGGGGGCCACACTGGCGCACACCCTTGAAGATGCCGGGCATTCCGTGGCCATCATTGACCAGGACGACCGCGCTTTCCGCAGGCTCCGCCAAGGCTTCACCGGCCGCAAAGTCACTGGGGTGGGCTTCGACCGGGACACTCTCAAGCAAGCCGGCGTTGCCGAGGCGTACGCCTTCGCCGCGGTATCCAGCGGTGACAATTCCAACATCCTCGCCACCCGCGTGGCCCGGGAGACCTTCCACGTGCCCCATGTTGTAGCCAGGATTTACGATCCCGGCCGGGCCGAAATCTACCAGCGCCTGGGAATCCCCACGGTGGCGGCGGTCCGCTGGAGCGCGGACCAGGTGCTGCGGCGGATCCTTCCGGAACAGCACCTGGCGGGTGACTTCCGGGAGCCTTCCGGACGCCTGGTGCTGGCCGAACTGGATCTCGACGCCGGCTGGATCGGCCACCGGATCAGCAGCATCGAAAAAGCTGCCGGCGTCCGCGTCGCTTACCTCACCCGGTTCGGCGAAGGATTGCTTCCCGATGCCGGAACCGCGTACCAGGACGGCGACACTGTGCACGCCATGCTGCAGGTCGACCGCAGCGCCCAGGTTTCCCAGATCCTCGCCAAAGCACCCGCCAAGGAGTACCAGTGAAAGTTGTGATTGTCGGTGCCGGCAGTGTGGGTTCGTCCATCGCCCGGGAACTCCTGGCACACAAACACGAAATCCTGCTGATCGACCTCAAGCCTGAGGTTATTGGGCGCAGCGGACTCCGCGGCGCGCACTGGCTCGTCGGCGACGCCTGCGAACTGAGCACGCTGCAGGGCGCCAAGGTGGAGGACGCCGACGTGGTGGTCTCAGCCACCGGCGACGACAAGGTCAACCTGGTGGTATCCCTGCTGGCAAAGACCGAATTCGGCGTTGGCCGCACCGTGGGCCGGGTGAACAATCCAAAGAACGACTGGATGTTCAACGATTCATGGGGCGTGGACGTCGCTGTCAACACTCCCCAGCTGATGACCGCGCTGGTGGAGGAAGCTGTGGAGATTGGCGACCTGGTCCGGCTGCTCACCCTCCAGACCGGTGTGTCCTCACTGGTGGAGTTCACCGTCCCCCACGATTCGCACGTCATCGGCAGTACCGTTGGCGACATTGTATGGCCGGAGGACTCCACCCTGGTGGCCATCCTGCGCGACCATGCGCCAATTACGCCAAGCCGTGACGACGTGATTGACGGCGGCGACGAACTGTTCTTCGTCACGACCATTGCCGCGGAGGACGAGCTGCGCGCCCTGCTCTCCCCTGATTCCCCGGAAGCATCACGGCCCAGGGCTGACGATGGAACCGCCCACGCGGACCAGCAGGGCCCGGAGGACGACGGGTTCGACGGCTAATCCCCCGCTGTTGCGTCCCGTGCGGCTGCGCCGTCCTCCGCGTCGACGCCTGCCGGGGCCGGCCTCGTGATCAGCCAGGCGACCCAGACGCCCAAAATGTACAGCGGAGCGCTCATGATGAGCCTGGTGGTGGCGAGGGCGGCCAGCCCTTCCGGCCCCAGGAGATAGAGCGGGACCTGCACCACAAGCCGGAGCACCAGGACGGCAACGATGACCCACGTGCCAAGCCGGTAGGCCTTAAGCCGGGCGGGGTCCTTGCGCCAGTCCAGGCCCTCGTTGCGGATGAACCCGAAGAGCAGCCCGGCCACCGGCCACTTGACCAGGATCGAGATCACCATCGCCACGATGTAGGCCGCGTTGGTGAAAAAGCCCGGCAGGTAGAAGTTCTCAGCCTTGCCCGTGGTGTTGGCGAGCCAGGCTGAAATGCCCACGCCCACCACACCGGCCAATGCTTGCGTCAGGGGACGCCGCTGCACCAGCCGGACCACGGTGAACACCGCGGCGGCCGCCAAGGCGGCTACGAGGGAAACCGTGAGGTCCTGGCTGACGGTGTACGCCACGAGGAACATCAGGCCGGGCAGGATGCTTTCGGCAATGCCTTGGACTCCGCCGGCGCTGCGCAGCACGTCCACGCGCCCGTCATGCGTCCGGTGCAGCCCTGCCTTGGCGGCGTATTCTGCGGCAAAGCCTGCCATCGGCGACGGTGCTTGTCCGTCAACCGCTTCCTGCCCCTCGGGCGCCTTCCCGGCAGGGCCGCCCGGCTGCCCGTCCTGTCCGGGACCGTTGGAGGGGCTGGGACTGGGCACGGTCATTCGTTCTCCTGGCGGGACAGTATTTCGTAGCGTGGGTTGAACATGGTGGGCAGGCCCTGCACCGTGGAGAGCATCCCTTCAAGCCGCACCTCGGTGCCGGCATCGATTCCTGGTACGCGCCGCCGTCCGAGCCACACCACGCGGAGCCTGGCAGGGCGCCCGGCAGCGGCGCCGATCCCGCGGTGGCGGGCATCGGCGTCGGAGACTATGGCGCTGAACTCCGCGGTCTGGTCCGTCGGAACATATGTCACGGATTCGATCCACCCATGGCACACAACCCGCCCTTTGGCCGGCAACTGGCTCAGGGGAATATCGCCGTTTTCGCCAAACGGAGCTCCCCTTGATGCGGAATCAGCCAATCTGGGTGATTTCAGGACCACGTTCAGGTTCCTGGAGTGAGGGTGCGCCGGGCGGCGGCGTGGGCGTGGCGTCCTTGGGCAGGCGCAGCTGCAGCAGGTCGCGCGGCGGCATGGGGTTGTCTCCCCGGATCACCACCACCTGCCGGAACAGTGCTTCGAGAGGTTCGGCGGCGGGCCGTTCGAGCGCTGCGGCACCGCCCAGGACGCCGCGCAGGAACCAGCGGGGGCCGTCCACTCCAACGAAGCGCGCCACCCGGTAGCCCTGGCTCCCGTCCGGCAGGCCTGCAGGAAGTTTCGCCACGAGCTCGGTTCCGAAGGGCCCTTCGATCTCCTCCACCTGGCCGCCCTGGCCGCCCACGGACTGGCCGATCTGCTCCCGGATCTCGTCCCAGAGTCCCTCGCTCTTGGGGGCCGCAAAGGCCTGCAGCTGGAGGCTGGAGCCGTTCAGGTCCATGGTCACCGCGACGACGCGCTGCGTGGCTTCTTCCACCTCCAGCCGGAGCTGGAGCCCCTCGCTGGGAGTAATCAGGAGTGCACCCAGGTCAACGTAGCCATCACGGCTGCTGATTTCGGATTCATCGAAAGGGCCGTTCGAGCGGTTTCCGGAACTGTCCTTCGCCTCCTCCGCGGTCTCCGCGGCAGGCAACAGTTCGTCCGGTTCGGCTGCTTGTTCCTTTTTGGCTTTCCTGCCGAGCCCAAAGACCATTTGGGTGTCTCCTTAGTTGTGAAGTTGCCGGTCCGGCCCGTAGGGGGTCCCGCCGTCGTGCTTTATTGCCGTCCCGCCGGCGCGTGCCGGAACTGAGGAACGGGGAAGGGAAGCGTTCAAGCCCGGGGCACGTTGAAGCCGCCGGTGGAACCGAATCCTCCTGTGCCACGTACGGATCCGCTCAATTCGTTGACGGGGATGAACTGCGCGTACTCAACACGCTGAATGACCATCTGCGCAATTCTATCGCCGCGGCGCAGCTCGATGCTTTGCGTCGCATCAGTGTTCAGCAGGGTGACGGCGATTTCGCCTCGGTAGCCCGCGTCCACGGTTCCGGGGGCGTTCACGATGGTGAGGCCGTGTTTGGTGGCCAGGCCCGAGCGTGGGTGAATCAGGGCAACGAAGCCGTCGGGGAGGGCGATGGCCACTCCGGTGGGGACCAGCTTCCGCTCCCCCGGCTGCAGGACAACATCCTCGCGTGCACGAAGGTCCGCGCCCGCGTCGCCCGGGTGGGCGTAGGACGGCGCCTCTATCTCCGGGTCGAGCATCTTCAGCTGGACCTGCAGCGTGGGGGCACCCAGGGCGGCGGGCGGCGCAAAGCCGGAGGCTTCGTCAGGGAACGTATCTACTGCGGCGGGATGTTCAGTCACAGTCACTCACTCTAACCCGCGCCCCCAAATCAGTCCTAAGGCCGCGGCACCGGAACCGCTCGTGCATCCCGTGCGACCTGTGGCCGCTGGAAGGGTTCTACCAAGGTGAAATAGCCGGGCAAAAATGGAAAGCTGGGCTTATGCCCGAATCAAGCTCCCCTCCGCCCGTGCCCGAGGTTCCTTCCACCGGGGCGCCGGTGATCTACCGGGAGAAGCTGTGGCCCAATGTGTGGATCTGGATTATCTCTGCCGGTATAGCCGGGGCCGGCATCCTGATGTTCGCCCCCATCAGCATGACAGCGGGTTATACGGCCGCTGCGGTGCTCTTCGCAATCATCGCCATTCTCCTGGTCCTGTCCACGCCGGCCATCGTGGTGACTGATAATTCACTGACCGTTGGCCGCGCCACCATTGAGCGACGGTTTGTAGGCTCAGTGGAAGCGTTCCGGGGCGAGGACGCAACGGCAGAGCGCGGAACCCGCCTCAATGGCCTGGCGTTCCTTTGCATCCGGGGCTGGATAGACCCGGTGGTCAAGATCCGGATCACGGACCCGTCGGACCAGACGCCGTACTGGCTGACCTCCACCCGGCGCCCCGACAAGCTGACCGCAGCCCTGGCAGGCAGGTAAGCCCCCTGCCGGCCCTGGCATGCCGGTGAGCAGCACCGGCAGGATGCGTCATCCAGATGAGCTGCCCTGCCGAGGCCGCACTCCGCCGTCGGCATGCTTGCCCTTGCTTACCCCTCACATTCCTTGCAATAGAGGCGGCCGTCCTTCTCGCGGGCAATTTGGGAACGGTGCCGGACCAGGAAGCACGAAGAACACGTGAATTCGTCCGCCTGGGCAGGCACCACCTGCACCATCAGCTCTTCACCCGAAAGGTCCGCGCCGGGGAGTTCGTAGCCGGCGGCCAGATCGCTTTCGTCTTCGTCCACCACCACGACCGGCTTGTCCGTGCGGCGGGTCTTCAGCTCCTCGAGGGAGTCCTCGCCGAGGTCTTCTTCAGACTTGCGCGGCGCATCGTAATCGGTGGCCATGTTCGCCGTATCCTTCTTCCTTTTGACCAGCCTGCCAATGCCACCCTTCATAACGCTGCAGGCATCGCGTTTGTGCCCGCAGGGAACCCCATTTCCACATCGGCCTCAGGGCCGACGGCCAGGCCGGCTGCCGGAATATCGCGGCGCGCCCTGCCCCTTGACACAAAACAGGTTCACCTGGTGGCAGAGTTTCGATTGATAGTAATGCCAGGGTGGAGGATTTGTATGCAGGATCTACGGCTTGTAGGCGTACACGACGACGGGACGCATCTCCTGTTGAGCGGGGCCGGCGGCGAGATGTTCCAGCTGCCGATCGACGAAGCGCTGAGGACCGCGAGCAGGCCTGCGCCCAGGCCTGCTGCTGAGCGGCCCGCCATTCCCCTGTCCCCGAGGGACATCCAGGCCCGGATCCGGGCCGGGGCGACGGCCGCAGATGTGGCCGAGCTGTCCGGCCTGCCGCTGGCCAAGGTGGAACGCTATGAGGGACCCGTCCTGGCGGAACGCGAGTACGTGGCCCAGCAGGCCCGGAAAGTGGAAGTCGCTTCGCCATCGCCGGGCCACGACATCTACCGGTCGGCGTTCGGCGATAGTCCCGCCACCTTGGCTGACATGGTGGCACACAGGCTTTCTGCCCACGGCATTGATCCCTCCTCCGTTGAATGGGACTCCTGGCGGCGCCAGGATGGTGCATGGACGGTATCGGCCAGCTTCGAGGCAAACACCGGCGGAAAAGCCGGCATCGGTGAAGAACCACCGGCACTCTGGACCTTCAGCCCAACCCGAAAGTCGCTGCAGAATGCCAACCGCTGGGCCCAGCAGCTCAGCGAGCTCGAGCCCCTGGACGGCCCGGTCCCCGCACGAAGGCTCTCTGCAGTCTCCGACCGCCCCTTCGATTTTGAAACCGACGCCGACTCCGTCCGGACGTCACCAGGCGGCGAGGGCCAGCCCGATAGCAAGGACCCGGACGGGCTCCTTGACATGCTGCGCTCCCGCCGGGGCCAGCGACTGGGCGTGGACGAGGACTCTGACGACGCCCTGGCGCTGCTGCTGACCCATGGTGTCCCCGCCGCCCACCCGAGGCCCTCCGAGGTACTGCCCGAGGCGGAGGAGCACCCGGACGAGTCACAGGAGGACCCTCCCGAAACTCCGGCCGCCCAAGGCAGCTCCTTCACCCGGCGACGGGACGCCAGGCCTTCCATGTTGTCGCGGCTCAGCCTCATACCTCCGCACCGGGAGGCGATGGAGGATGCCTTGAAGCTGCACGACGGCGTGAGCACCGAAACCCGTGAGATCACTATTGTCGCGTCGCCCCAGCGGCCCTCCAGCGGTGCCCAGGGAGGCACCCAAGCAACCGGCCATGGGGACGCGGGCAGCCGTGACGCCGGCAGCCGTGACGCGGGCAGCAGTGACGTGCGCAGCGGTGACTCTGGCGGAAGCGCCGGGGGCAGCGGCAATCTTTCCAGTGGCGCAATCCTGAACGAGTTGCTGGGCAACAACCCGCGGCGTCCGGCTCCACGGACCGACGACAGCTCTCCCGCTACCGGCCAGCTTCCCGAAACGGGTGCGCCCGAGCGGCAGCCGGGCCGGCCCAAGCGTTCCAGCGTTCCTTCCTGGGACGAGATTGTGTTCGGCACCCGCAGCGAGTAGGCGGGTCTCCCCAGTCAGAAAAGCTTGGGCTGTCGTCGCAGGAAATTTAGAGCGTCCAAAGCGTCCAAAGCCCCTGCTTCGTACCTCCGCCAGGAAACTCCCGTCACGGCGATAGGGCCAGCGAAGCATCCCTTCGCATTAGAAGGGCATTTGCCGCCGGAGGTGCTCCAGCTCCAGCATCAAATAGAACTCTCCGAACGGGTCTTGCGGCAGTTCGTTTTCTGGAACGCCGGGGTCCTCGGGGAGGTCAACGTCGGGCGGATCCAAGAAGCGCACGGCGTCGTCAGCTTCATCGAGCCAGCTAATGATCTGTTGGGACAGGGCTGGTTCAGGAATACCTTGCCCCTCCGGGTATAGGTCTGCTCCGTCCAGATCTGATGGGTACACGACGGGCATAGCTGAGCCGGGCACGGCTTCTTTCAGAAATTCACCCGTTTGCGCGCCCTTTATCGAACCGCCTGCCACCGCACCGCCAACCGTGCATCCGTCTACCAACCATTCCGGTTTCAGCTGTTCGGGCCAGTGGGGTGGTTCCCAGTCCTGGTGTTCGCTTTTGTAGTGCCGGCCGGTGGGTGAGGTCCAGCCTGGTGGTTCGTTTTTAGTGGCCGGGGTGGGTTTCCAGCTGCTGGTGTGCCGGAGTTTGTGGTGTTTCGGGCAGGGCTGTCCCAGGTTCGATACCCCGGTGGTGCCGCCCTTATGCCAGGCGAGGATGTGGTCTGCTTCGTTGTCCAGGGAGCTGTTGTTGCAGCCAGGGAACGGGCATTTGCTGTCCCGCAACCTGAGCCAGTTCCGCATCGCTTTGCCCACCCGGTAGCTGGTTCTGCCAATTTCCAGCGGCGCCCCGTCCCGCGGATCCACCAGCACCCGGTAAAACGAACCGGCCCCATTCGCGACGAGGTCCCGTGCCATCGAAGCCGGGATCGGCCCGAACCCGTCCAGCACCGCCGGCTCCTCCGTCAAACCCATCAGAGAGAACACGGGCACGGTGACCAGCACCTGCGCCCGAATCCCCGACGAGGACGGGCCGGGCGCTGTTCCCTCCCCGCCACCGGAACTGTTCGCCTCGCCGTTGCCGGTACTGTTTGCCGCGCCGTTGCCCGTACTATTGTGGCCGCCATTCGCGGTACTGCCTGCGTTGCCGGTACTGTTTTCGCCGCCAATACCGCCGCCGTCGCCGTTACCACCGGAACTGTTTCCAGGGTTGATACCGGCCCCGCTGTTCAGGAGTCCGTCGGAGAAGATGTCAGCGCACAACTCCGGCATGGTGCGGGTTTCGTTCGGGCCCTGCATCCCCCGGGCGATAGCCGTGAGTCGGTTGCGAATCGCGGAGGCCTGGTCCGCGGGCAGGTACCCGGCGACCCAGGCCATCCCGTCACTGTCCGGCCAGAACTCGACCCGCCGGTCCGCCGCACTCTTGGCATGGCGTTTCTCCAGGCTCTCAGGGTGGTGGCGTTCCCGCCACCCCCGGGCCTTGGCCTTGAACCGGTATGCCGGCATCTCCCCCACCGGGCACCCGCGGGCCGCGTCAGGCGCGTCCGGGTCCAGGAAATGCGCCTCCATGATGGCGGCTGCCGCGCGGTCAAGGCTCGCAGTCTGCTCCACCATGGTCCGGGCATGCGCCCAGGAGATCGTCCCGGCCTGCAGGGCCGCCAGGCACCGCGGCAAAGACGTGGTCAAAGCATGCGATTCAACCAGCAACGCCCCCGCAGCCCGGTCACCGATCGCCAGCACACACCCTACCTCGGCCACCAGGGACCGGTCCTGCGCCGTAGCCTCCTGCGGCGACGAAACCGGACCATTCAGAACCGCCGTGGCCGCGGCAAACACCGCCACGGCCTCCGCCTTCACCGCCGCCAGCTTCGCTTCCGACCTCGCCACCCCGGCCAGGACTTCCAACGCCCCGTCAGTAACCCGCTGCAAAGGATCATCATCAAACCCCACAGCGTCTGACCCGACTGCTGCACTGGCACCGGAACCGCCAGAGTCACTGCCGGCCAGGGCAGCCATAAACGCAGCGACAGCAGCCTCAACCGCTTCCTCCGCATGCACCACCACCGGGTTCTTTTCCATACCTCCATCATCGTGAGGGGGTCTGACAAAACAGGGCGTTTTTGAGCGCCGACGAAATAAGAACTCGAAAAACTTTCCGCCTACCTGTCCAGGAACCCAGCGAAGGTGCCGGGGTCATTTGTGTAGCTTGCGTCAGAGCGACGAAGGAGCAGCAAGCGGCAAATGGCCCCGGTGCCGGAGCGCAGCAACTCCCACCGGAGCATGAGGTGCTGTCGGATCTGCCTCAGCCTGTTGAGACACTCAGGCTCGTGCCGGGTCTCAGCGCGGCGGCTGGCGCACGGACCCTAACTCCCTGAAGCGCTGGTTCCGCCTGATCCCTGCCACAGGCAGGCATCAACCTCGAACGGCAGCAGCGGGTCCTGATGGCCCATCAAGGTCGCGCCGTGGGCGGTGACCCGCCGCATGTAGTGCCGGCGGCACAGCGTCTCGTACCCGACAACAGGGCCGTGGTCCACCGCTGGCGTTCCCGCGGCAGCGTCCATGGCCATGTCCACGTCGCCAACCACCACCTGGGCGCCTTCGGTGACCATCACGCCGTCGACCGTTCTGGCATTGTGCGTGGCGCGCCGGCCGCACCAGCACAGGGCCTCCACCTGCAGAACCTGCACCCGGTCCGCCAGTTCCACGAGCCGCTGGGAACCTGGAAAGAGACGGGTGCGGAAATCGGCAGTGATGCCAAACGCGAAGACGTCCACATCGATCTCGTCCACCACTTTCGCCAGCTGTTCCACCTGCTCCGGCGTGTAGAACTGGGCTTCATCGCAAATCAGGTAGTCGATGCGCTGGCCTTTGGTGCGGCGCAGCATGACTTCCTCCCAGAAGTCGGTGCCGTCCATCACCTCCACGGCATCGGTCTGCAGGCCAAGGCGGCTGGAGATACGTGATTCCCCTGCACGGTCGTTCCGGCTGAATCGGACGCCACCGCGTCCCCTGGCCCGGTGGTTGTGATCCATCTGCAGGGCAAGGGTGGACTTTCCGCAGTCCATGGTGCCGGAGAAAAACACGAGTTCAGCCACGCCGGGAACTCCTGCCGCCCGCCGTGAAACAGAGCAGGGGGACCTCCCGCTCGGCCCTGGTCAATGACCCGTGCTGTCCCACCACTTCCATGGCGGTGGGACGGACACGGCGTACGTCGTACAGCGCCAGTGCGTCGCGGGCAGCGATCATCACGTCACCGATCCTGCCTTCGACGGCGGGACGAACCGTCCCGAAGAGGCCTGCTGCAAGGGCGTCCTCCCTCGTGAATGCCCAGATCCGGTCCCCGAAACGCGCCCGCCATGCTGCGAGCAACCGGTCCCGGACGTCCGGCCCGGTACCGTTTTCAAGGTAGAGGTGGACCATCCGCGGCTCACCGGCCGTGTGCCGCACCCCTTCCACCAGCGCAGGCTCCGCGGAGTAGTCGATCCGTTGCTGCTCGGGGACATCCAGCATGCCGTGGTCCGCCGTGAGCAGGATGGTGGTGCCGGCGGGGAGTGTGCTGCTCAACCGCTTGACGGTAGCGTCAAGCTCTTCGAGCTGGTGTTCCCATTGCTCCGACTGGCAGCCGTAGCGGTGCCCGGCCTTGTCCAGCTCGTTGACGTAAAAGTACATCAGCGACGAACCTGCAGACGCCATTGCCTCGGCTGCGGAAGCCGTCCGGGCGTGGGCAGTGGTTCCGGAGATGTGCCTGCCTCCGCGCAGTGCCGCCCGGGTCATGGGCGAATCGGCGAACTGGGGCAGGCTGACGGTGGTGACATCCACGTGTTCTGCAGCGCGCTCCAGCACTGTGGGAAAGGGCTGCCAGGCGGCGGGGTCAACGCCAGGGTCCCAGTTCCCCAACAGGTTGACCACCTTGTCCTGCTGCGGATCGAGGACGTCGTAGCCCACCATGCCGTGCTGGCCCGGGGCCACGCCGGTGCCGAAGCTTGATAAGGCAGCTGCGGTGGTGGACGGGAACGCCGAATCGACCCAGACGGGGACCTCGCCCTGCCCGGCCTGGAGCACGGAGCGCAGGAACGGCGTGTGGGCCGATTTCTGCTTCAGGAGGTTCCGGCCCAGCCCGTCGGCAAGGACCACGCACACCCGTGAGGCGGGCGGAAGGCCGAGGGTGTTGGAAAAGCCGTCGACCCCCAGGCTCGCGGCGGCGCTGGTGAGTACCTCGGCAATGGAGCGCTGCCCGTAGGCGGGAGCCGGCGGAAGGAGATACTCAAGGCCTGGCCGGGCGGGCGGAACGATGTCTGCTGGCTGGCGGTCTTCGGGCATCAGCGCTGCTGGTGCCCGCGGCTGAGGCGGTTGCCGAATACTCCGGCCCGGGGCCGCGGCGGCATGGACTGGACGTGCGGCTGCGGGGCGGGGGAACCAGTGTTCACTGCACGGAGAGCCCGGGCAAAGAGCTTGGCGTCCTGGACTGCCTGCAGGCCGTCGGCTTCGGCGCTGATGCGCAGCACGATGTCTTCCTGGGCAATGGTCCCGCTGTAGCCGTGGTCCGCTTCGCACTGGGGGTCGCCGCAGCTCGCCGGTCCCATGTCCAGCCGCTGTCCGCCGGACCAGGCGATCGACAGCGTCACTTCGCGGACCGGGTCAGAGGGCTTGTAGTTCTGCGGCTGGGAGTACATGTAGCTGAGCACCACGGACCGGATCTGGGCGACGGGGACGGATTCGGTGGAGATCTGGGCCACGATCTGTTCGCCGGCATCATCGAGCTGCTGGTCATCCACGTGGGTGATGACCAGCATGTCCGAGGTCAGCACCAGCACCGTGATGTGCCGGCGCACCTCGGCGCGGTCAAAGTGGGTTTCCAGGTGCACCAGGTGCGCAACACAGTCGCGGCCGTCCAGGGCGTCGTCCACCACATCGGCCACGAGGCGGGGGTAGAAGCCGGCCTTCTCGAGCGCACCTTCCAGGCTCTGGCCTTGTGCAGTGTGGCTGTGTGAGCTGTGGTGGCGGACTGCCTGGGTTTCATTGCCGGGCGTTTCGGGCGCCGAAGCGGGAGGCTGTGAGCTCATCCTCCCATTTTCACAGATCGGCCGGACTCTTGCTAACCGCGTCAGCCCAGCATGGCCCGGCGTGCACTGTCCGTCCGCTGGGCGGCGTTGCCGATCCGCACCTCCGCGGCAAGGATGGTTGCGCCAGACGTGCCGCACAGGACCGGGTTGAATTCCACGAGTGCGATCTCGGGGTGGTTGTCTTTAAGCCAGGCAAGCCGACCGGCCAGGTCCTCGAGGGCAGCCACGTCCACCGCCGGCAGGCCCTGATAGCCGAACAGCTTGCGGGAAGCCCGCGGGCCCCGGATGAAGTCCTTCACGTCGGCGGCGGACAAGGGCGGCACCCGGTGCGACCAGTCGTCCAGCAGGTTCACGGCGTCCCCCGCGAGCCCGAACGAGACCACCGGGCCGAGCAGCGGGTCCTCGATGGCCCGGAAGGTGCAGGCCTGGCCAACCGGCGCCATGCTCTGCACTTCAAGCGCGGGGTCGCCGTAGTTGGAGAGGACCCGACGCATCTGCAGCACGTTCTGTCGCAGCGACTCCGCATCCTGGATGTCCAGGCGCACGCCGCCAAGGTCCAGGCGGTGCCGCAGGGCAGGATCGGTGGTCTTCAGCACCACGGGCCAGCCCAGGGCTTCGGCCGCCTCAACAGCCTCATCGGGAGTGTCAAAGCCCACGGACGGCAGCACCGCGATCCCGTAATGGTCCAGCAGGGAGGCCATCGCCGCGGGGTCCAGCCGTTTGAGCTGATCGCCCTTGACGTCCCGGAGCAGCGCTTCGAGTTCGGCCCGCGCCAGTTCCGGCCTGCAACCTTCGGGTTCCACAAAATGCCCCTGGTCGCGGGACACCCACTCGGAGTAACGGGCAACGGCCGCGAGCGCGGCTACCGCAGCGCCGGGATTGGAGAAGCAAGGGACGGCGCGCCCGGGGGAACCCACCATTCCCTCCACATAGATGGAGGCGTCCAGGATGCCGGTGAACGCGGCCACCACGGGCTTGCCTGCCGTTGCCGAGCATTCGGCCAGCACTTCAGCAACGCTGTCCACCGTCAGCCCCCGCGCGGGAAGCAGCGCAGCAACCGCGGCGTGGACGGCGTCCTGCTCCAGCGCCTTGAGCAGGCTGGCCCGTAACGCAGGCAGGGCAACCGACTGCCCGGCGTCAAGGTCCACGCCCGTCACCAGCTCTTCGACAGTGAGCCCCTGGGACGACGCGCTGTCCGCCACCACCTTGCCCAGAGCCTGGGAGTTGCTGAAAATGGCCAGTCCCGGCCCCGCGGGAAGCGGCTGGCCGGACACCACCTGCGCCACGTCCATCAGCTGCTCCGTGGTTTCCACCCGGATCACGCCGGACTGGCGCAGCATGGCGTCCAGCGCCCCGGAAGGTGCCTGGGTTGTGCGGACGGCATGCCCTGGCGGCAGCCGCAGCCCCATGGTGTCGGACTTGGCCACGATTACCGGCCGCGTACGCGCGAGCCTGCGCGCCAGCCGGGAAAACTTGCGCGGGTTGCCAATCGATTCAAGGTAAAGGCCGACGGCGGCTGTGTCGGGATCGTCTTCCCAGTACTGCATCATGTCGTTGCCCGAGACGTCCGCCCGGTTCCCCGCGGAGAGGAAAGTCGACAGCCCCAGCCGGCGGCGGCTGGACGCGGCATAAAGGGAAACGCCGATGGCCGCTGACTGGCTGAACAGGCCCAGTCCCCCGCGCGGCGGCAGGCTGGGCGCCATGGAAGCGTTCAGGGACACATCCGGATTGGTGTTGACAATGCCCAGGGAGGCCGGCCCAATAACGCGCATGCCGCTGGCCCTCGCCTGCCGCACGAGGTCCCGCTGGCGCTGCAGGCCGCGTTCGCCGTCGTCCGCGAAGCCTGCGGAGGCAATCACCAGCCCCCTGACACCGGCGGCAGCGCAGTCCGCCACCACCGCCGGGACTTCCTCGTAGGGGACGGCCACGACGGCGAGCTGGACCGGATCCGGGACCTCGGACAATTTTCCGAAGGACAGCATGCCGGCAAGTTCCAGCGCCTCGGGGTTGATCGCATAGACCTGGCCCCGGAACCCGCCTTCAATAATGTGTTCCAGGAGCTGATACCCCACGGTGCCCCACTTGCGGCTGGCACCGATAACGGCAATGGACGACGGCGTCAGCAAGTCCCGCACGCTCCTCGCCTCAGCGCGGTGCTCGCGGGATTCCATCACCGCCCGCGATTTCTCCGTGGGGTCGATGTTGAACTCGAGGCTGACGACGCCGTCGTCAAAATGCCGCCGGACGTCGTAGCCCGCATCCGAGAACACCATCAGCATCTTCCGGTTCTCCGGCAGCACCTCGGCGCTGAACCGCCGGATCCCGTTTTCGTGGGCCGCGGCGGCAAGGTGTTCCAGCAGGATGGAACCTATCCCCCGCCCCTGGTGGGAGTCGGCGATGTTGAATGCCACCTCCGCTTCCGTGGGGTCGTCGAGCCGGTCATACCGGCCGATGCCAACGATCTCGCCGCGGATGGTGATGACAAAAGCCACCCGGTCTTTGTAGTCAACCTCCGTGAAGCGCTTAAGCTCTTTACTGGACAACCTGGCTTTGAACGCGAAGAAGCGCATGTAGATTGAATCCTGGGACTGCCCGATATGGAAGGCCTGGACAGCGTCAGCGTCGGAAGGGTGGATTGGCCTCAAGTGGGCTGTTCCGCCGTCACGCAGTACGACATCGGCTTCCCAATGTTCCGGATATTCGCCGTCCCCGGGCTGATCCACCATAGGCTTAGCCTAGCCAAAAACTCTCGCAGCACACCCCCGTCCGCTGCTCAGTACCAGAAGGATTTACCAGCCCCATGGCCCGCCGCCAAAGTTCCGTCCCCGCTGTGGATGACAGCACCGCCTACACGGAGAACATCGTGGACATCGATGTCACCTCCGAAATGGAGGGCTCTTTCCTGGAGTACGCGTATTCGGTGATCTACTCGCGCGCGCTTCCGGACGCCCGGGACGGCCTGAAGCCCGTGCAGCGCCGCATCCTCTACATGATGAGCGACATGGGCCTGCGCCCGGACCGCGGCCACGTCAAGAGCGCCCGCGTAGTGGGCGAGGTCATGGGCAAGCTGCACCCGCATGGCGACACGGCCATCTACGACGCCATGGTGCGCATGGCCCAGGACTTTTCGCTGCGGCTGCCGCTGATTGACGGGCACGGCAACTTCGGCTCGCTCGACGACGGCCCGGCGGCACCGCGGTACACCGAGGCCCGGATGGCTGCGTCCGCCCTCACCCTCACCGACCACCTCGATGAGGACGTGGTGGACTTTGTCCCCAACTACGACAACCAGCTGACCCAGCCGGAAGTCCTGCCGGCCGCGTTCCCCAACCTGCTGGTCAACGGCGCCACGGGCATCGCCGTCGGCATGGCCACCAACATGGCCCCGCACAACCTCGTGGAAGTCATCTCCGCCGCCCGGCACCTGATTGCGAACCCGGAGGCCACCCTGGATGACCTCATGCGGTTCGTCCCCGGCCCGGACCTGCCCAGCGGCGGCCGGATCGTGGGGCTGGACGGCATCCGCGACGCCTACGCCACCGGACGCGGGTCCTTCAAGACGCGGGCCAAGGTGGAGATCGAGCAGTTGTCGGCGCGCCGGACCGGCCTGGTGGTCACCGAGCTGCCCTACATGGTGGGGCCGGAAAAGGTCATTGAAAAGATCAAGGACGCCGTCAACGCCAAGAAGCTGACCGGCATCAGCGACATCGTGGACCTGACGGACCGCAAGCACGGCCTGCGGCTGGTCATCGAACTGAAGAACGGCTTCAACCCCAACGCCGTGCTCCAGCAGCTTTACCGCTACTCGCCGATGGAGGACTCTTTCGGCATCAACAACGTGACCTTGGTGGACGGCCAGCCGCAGACCCTGGGCCTGGTGGAGCTGCTGACCGTCTACGTGAACCACCGGATCGACGTGGTGCGCCGACGCACCGTGTTCCGGCTGGGGAAGAAGAAGGACCGCCTGCACCTGGTGGAGGGCCTCCTCATCGCCATCGTGGACATTGACGAGGTCATCCAGATCATCCGGTCCTCGGATGAAGCCGCCGCAGCCCGCGAACGGCTGATGTCCATCTACGACCTCACCGAAATCCAGGCGAACTATATCCTGGAACTGCGGCTCCGCCAGTTGACCAAGTACTCCCGCATCGAGCTGGAGAAGGAACAGGACGAGCTGCGGCGCGAGATCGCGGAGCTGGAAGCGATCCTGGCCTCGGACGAACGGCTGCGGACGCTGGTCTCGGACGAACTCGGCGCCATTGCCGAAGAGCATGGAACCCCGCGCCGTACCCTGCTGCTCGAATCCGAAGCCGTCTCCCCCACGGTGGCCGCGGAACTGGCCGCCCCGGGCAAGAAGGGCAAGGCCGTGCCGCTGGCCATGGAAATTGCCGACGACCCCTGCTGGGCCATCCTCACCGCCTCCGGGCAGATCGCGCGCACCAGCAACCAGGAGCCCATGGCCGAAGCCGGGCCCAGGAGCAAGCATGACGTCTTCGCTTCGGTGGTGAAGACCTCGGCACGCGGCGAGATCGCTGCCGTCACGTCATTGGGGCGCATGCTCCGCCTGCAGGTGATGGACATGCCGGTCCTTCCGCCGGTCTCGGGCCTGCCCAACCTTGCCGGCGGTGTCCCGGCCAAGGACTTCATCACCCTGCAGAAGGGGGAATCGCTGGTGGCCTTCGTCCGGCTCGATGAAGTCCTGGCCATCGGCACCGCCCAGGGTGTGGTGAAGCGGGTCCAGCCGGACTACCCGCTGAACCGTGAGGACTGGGAAGTGATTTCCCTCAAGGACAAGGACTTCGTGGTGGGCGTGGCGCCTGCCGTCGAGGACGACGCCGAACTGGTATTCCTGACCAGCCAGGCCCAGCTGCTGAAGTTCGGCGCGGCAGGCGTGCGTCCGCAGGGCCGGACTGCCGGCGGAATGGCCGGGGTCAAGCTCGCCGCGGGCGACCGGGTGCTGTTCTTCGGCGCCATCCGGCCCAAGGACGAAGCGGCCGTGGTGGTGACCATCGCCGGAACCACCGGCGCCCTGCCGGGAACTGCCCCCGGCACGGCCAAGGTGACCGCCTTCTCCGAATACCCGGTCAAGGGACGGGCAACTGCCGGCGTGCGGGCACACCGCTTCCTGAAGGGCGAGGACACGTTGCTGCTGGCCTGGGCAGGCCACGGTCCGGCCAAGGCCGCTTCGGCCGCCGGCGTGGCGCGCTCCCTTCCCCAGGAGCACGGCCGGCGCGATGGTTCGGGCGTCCCGCTGTCCCAGCCTGTGGACGTGGTGGGGCCTGCCATGGCCTGGCCTGATCCCGCTTAGACTGCTTCCATGCCTATCGTTCCTGATGAAAAGGATTGGACCTGGGTCCTGACCCGTCCCTGCCCGGAATGCTCGTTCAATGCCTCCACCGTGACGCCATCAACGGTACCGGGCAACATCGAAAGCATGCTGCCCCGCTGGCGCGCCGTTCTCCGCAGGCCTGACACGGCCGAGCGTCCGGACGAGCACACGTGGTCTGCCCTGGAATACGCCTGCCATGTCCGCGACGTGTTCAGCCTTTTCGACCAGCGGCTGAACCTCATGCTGGATTCAGACGACGCCCGGTTCGACAACTGGGACCAGGACCAGACGGCTGTCGACAAGGACTACGCCAACGCCGACCCGGCGGTTGTCAGCGCCGAGCTGACGGCTGAAGGCAAGCAGGCCGCGGAATCCTTTGCCGCCGTCCGGGAGTCCGAGTGGGGCCGCAAGGGCCTGCGCAGCAACGGCTCGGAATTCACCGTCCTGACGCTGTCCCAGTATTTCCTGCACGACGTGGTGCACCACCTTCACGACGTGGACGGCTGATCCCCCGCCTAGGATGCCACCAGGTTTTCGGTGGCGCTTCCCAAACTGTCGTCCCTTGGTCCCGGGTGCTCCCAGCCGGGTGCCAGCACCAGGCGGGCATCCACGGGACGGATGTCGGCCGGGTTGTGCGTCACCAGCACCACGGTGCGGTTGCGCAGTCCCTGCCGCAGGTCCGCCAGCATCGCCCTGGCTGACTCCGCATCCAGGTGCGCTGTGGGCTCATCCAGCAGGATCACCTCGGCACCGGTCATCAGGGTGCGGGCCACAGCCAGGCGCTGGCGCTCCCCGCCGCTCAGGAATGCCCCGCCCGGCCCGATCCGGGTATCCAGGCCTGCCGGCAACCGCTCCAGGAGGCCATTGAGGCCAACCGACGCGAGCACATCAAGCAGCTCAGCATCGGCCCGCTGTCCGCCGGCCTGTTGTTCGTCCTTGGAAATTCCGTTGCCGGGCTTACCCAGCAGGAGGTTTCCACGGATCGTCGAGTCGAACAGGTGTGCTTCCTGCGGGCACCAGGCGGCGCGGCCCGTCACGCCGATCCGCCCTGCGGCAACGGGAAGAAAACCGAGCAGGACTGACAGCAAGGTGGACTTCCCCGACCCCGACGGGCCCGTGACTGCCAGCCAACGCCCCGGTTCCGCCACGGCGTCCACATCGGAAAACACCGGTGCACCGCCGGGCCAGGCGGCGGACAGCCCTTCCAGTTCGACGCCGGGACGGCCGCCCGGTCGGGCGGGTACGGTCTGCAGGCCGCCCTCCTGCCCGCCCTCTTCAAGGGCTCCGGACTCGGCGACGCGCTGCATAACCGTCCGCAGCGCCGGGAACTGGCGCACCGCCGTCGTCATCGCTGCGAAGGGCTCAACCAGCGCGAGGAGCAGCAGGACCACCACCGCTGCGGTTTCCGGGGCGAGCCGGCCAGCGAGCACGGCCGTCCCCGCCAGCCAGGCGGCTCCCAAGGCTGCGGAAGCGCAGGCAGCAGTGGTGATGGCCTGGCCCAGGCCGTCGGCCCAGGCTGATCGCTGCGAGGCCCGGGTGGCGTTCCGGTCCTGGGCACGCAGGTCCTCCAGCACGCGGCAGGCCACGCCGTTCGCGTGCAGTTCCGCCCGGGCGTCGAGGGCCGCCGAAATGCGGCGCAGGACCCCGGAACGGAGGAGCTGCTCAGCAACAGCAGACTTGCGGTCGCCCCAGAGGGCAACTGCCGGGGCGAGCAGCAGGCTCACCATGCTGGCGGCGAGCACGGCGGGAAGGGCGGCGGGCACCAGCAGCGATGTGGTGACCAGGGCCAACACCGAAACCGCGAGTGCAGTGACCTGCGGCAGGACCACCCGCGGCAGGAGGTCGCGCACGGTATCGACGTCGTCAATCACCGTTCCCAGGACGTTGCCGCCCTGCAGCAGGCGGCGCAGCGGCAGCGCCCGCCGACTCAGGGACTCCCACACCCGGCCCCGCAGCCTGGTCAGGGCTGCGAATACGGCATCGTGCAGGAGGAGCCGCTCGCAGTACCGCAGCACAGCCCGGCCAATCCCGAAGAACCGTACGCCAACAATCGCGGTCAGCAGGTACAGGATGGGCGGCTGCCCGGCGGCGCGGATGATGAGCCAGCCGGAGAGGCCGGACAGCGCGACGGCGAAGACCGCCGCCAGCGTTCCCACCACGGCTGCGGCCGCGAACTTGCCCCGCACGGGCGCCAGGAGAGCCAGCAGCAGCCGCGCCGCGCTGTGCTGGACGTTGCCCTGCCTGGCTCTTTGGCCTGGAGCTTCTGCGGAGTCCTGCTGATCTTGCGTGGTGGAGGAGAGTGCCCCCGCGGCGCCGCCCAAGCCAAGTGCGGGCCGGGTAAGTTCAACGGTGCCAGGAGCCGGGGCCGTCAGGGCATGTCCGCCAACCGGCACCAGGTGTTCGGCGAGGGCCCGGGTGCGTTCCTCGTGCGCCACCAGGATGACCGTCACCTGCCCCCGGAGCTTTCTGATGCTGTCCTCTACCAGCGCGGCGGACGCGTCGTCGAGGTGCGCCGTGGGTTCATCCAGGAGGAGGACGGTGGCGCCGGACTCGATCCTGGCTAGCCCGCGGGCCAGGGCCACGCGACGAAGTTCGCCCGGGCTCAGCTCCGCCGGATGCTTGCCGGCAAGGTGGGCGGCGGCCGCCCGGGCCAGGCAGGTCCGGGCAGTTCCCTCAGCGGCCTGGCGCCTGGGCCCGTTTCCGCCGCTCCCCACGCCACCGGACAGGTACAGCACGATCTCGTCGAGGACCGTTTCTGCCACCATGACCGGATGCTGCGGGACCCACGCGATGTCCTTGCGGTCAAGGCCGGAGATCGTGCCGCCGACCGTGGTGCCGGCTCCATGCCCGATGGTCCCCGCCAGGACGCCCAGGACGGTGCTTTTGCCTGCTCCGCTGGGCCCGTCCAGGGCCGTGATCCGGCTTTGCGGCGCGGTGAAGGTGAGCGGGCCGACGGCGGGCTGCGGCCTTCCGTCGTAGGTCACCGTGAGGCCGGTGACGGTGATGGGGGCACCAGGCCTGCCGGCGCGGGCGGCGGGAAGCGGCTGCGGTTCGGGCGCGTCCGTGACTGCCGTGGTTTCGGCGAGCGCCACGCGGCCGTCATCGCTGGCATGGTGGGCGGTCCCGAGTTCGCGCAACGGAAGATAGCACTCGGGCGCCAGGATCAGGGCCAGCAGGCCGGCTTCGAGGGGCATGTCGCCGTGCACCAGCCTTACGCCGATGAACACAGCGACGACGGCCACGGAGATGGTGGCGATCAGCTCCAGCGCCAGGGCCGAGAGGAACGCGGTCCGCAACGTACCCATGGTGCGGGACCGGTATTCCTCGGAGATCTCCTCCAGCGCCTTTCGCTGCGCGGAGGCACGTCCCAGGCCCACCAGCACAGGAAGCCCCTTGGCAAGCTCCAGCATGTGGGTGGAGAGCCGGGCGAGGGACGCCTGGGCCTCCCGGACGTTATCCTCCGTGTACCGTCCGATCAGCACCATAAACAACGGAACGAGCGGAACGGTCAGGACCACCACCACGGCGGAGAGCCAGTCCGCGAAGAGGATCCGGGCCCCCACCAGCAGCGGGATGGCCGCGCAGTTCACCAGCGCCGGCAGGAACTGCGTGTAGTAGCTGTCCAGGGCGTCCAGCCCGCGGGTGGCCAGCACGGCGAGTCCGCCGTCGGCCGGCCCCGTACTGCGGACGCCGTTGCGCAGCGCCCGGTCCAGCAGCCCGGCGCGCAGCTCCTCCTTGATGCCCAGGGCTGCCCGGCGGGCCGCAACTGCCTGGGCCCACACGGTCAGGGACCGAAGCACCACCCCGGCCATACCGGCAGTGATCTGCTCCGCCCACCCTTCGTTCCCCGCCACGAGTCCGGCGAGCACCGACGCCACCGCCTGGCCGATCAGGACCAGGGACAGCGCCTTAAGGGCGGCGAGAAGTCCCAGCCAGTAGAGGGCGGAACGGGTGGCCGGGCCGGGCGGGAAAGTGGGTCGCATGTCAGCCTTTGTTGGTGAAAGCCTTGGCGGCGACGGCCGGAAGGAAGCTGTGGGCTTCCGGGATGTGCGCCGCACTGACCCGCTTCCGGAAGACCCAGTACGTCCAGGCCTGGTAAGCGATGACCAGGGGAACTCCGAAGGCGGCCACAACAGTCATCAGCCCCAGAGTGTAGTCCGAGGACGAGGCGTTGGAAATGGTGAGGTCAAAGGCCTCATTGAGGGTGGAGGGCAGAACCACCGGGAACGCCGCGCCGAAGATTGACGCCGAGCCCAGGGCCAGGAAGCCTCCCAGTGCCACAAACGCCTTTCCCTCTGAGCCCTTCCGGGCCATCGACCATGCTGCAGCCGCGGCGGCCACCGCCAGCAGGACCAGCGCCCAGGTCCAGGGCTTTCCGTGGAGCATCTGCATCGTGAGTGCCCACGCCGCAATCGGCAGGAGCAGGACGGGCAGCAACCGGACAAACCAGCGGCGGGCCCGGTGGCGCACATCGCCGTCGGTCTTCAGGGCAAGGAAAGCCAGGGCGTGCACCAGCGCGAATCCAACGACGGCGAGCCCACCGAACACCGCATAGCCGTTGAACCAGGAGAAGGGGCCGCCCACGCGGTCACCGTTGGCGTTCAGGGGCAGGCCGGTGGTGGTCAGGGCAAGCGCTGCGCCCACGCCGAAGGCCGCGAAGAAGGACCCCAGGGCAATGGCCCAGTCCCACCTGGCCCGCCACTGATCCGTGTCCACCTTGCCCCGGTACTCGAAGGCCACGGCACGGAAGATCAGTGCAACCAGGACCAGGAGCAGCGGCAGGTAGAGGGCAGAGAACAGGGAGGCGTACCAGAGCGGGAAGGCGGCAAAAGTCGCGCCGCCGGCGGTCAGGAGCCACACCTCATTGCCGTCCCAGACCGGGCCCACAGTGTTGAGCAGGACGCGGCGCTCGGTGTTGTTCCGGGCAAACAGCTTCATCAGCATGCCCACGCCCAGGTCAAAGCCCTCGAGGAAGAGGTACCCGGTCCAGAGCACTGCGATGGCGATGAACCAGATGGTTGGCAGCAGTTCCATTCTTTGTTTCCTCTGCTCTTGGCGCGGACTAGTAGGCGAAGGCCAGGACGTCGTCGGCCGGTTTGCCGCCGCCCTGTCCGCCGGGGCCGGGGGTGGCGTCTTCGTTTTCGTCGACCGGGCCGTGGACGAGTTCCGGCATCGCGGACACCACACCGCCCCGGATGTACTTGACCAGCAGCTTTACTTCAACCACCAGCAGGACGGCGTAGATGGCGGTCAGGGTGATCAGCGACGCCAGCAGTTCGCCGGCGGAGACGCCGGGTGACACCGCGGCGGCGGTAAACATAAACACCTGGTCAATGCCGCTGGGATCCGGGTTGGGTGCCACCACAAAGGGCTGGCGGCCCATCTCGGTGAAAATCCACCCGGCGGCATTGGCGCCGAACGGGGCGAGGATGCCAAAGACGGCAAGCCGCATCAGCCACCGCGACTCGGGCACCGTGCCCTTGCGGGTGAGCCACAGGGCCACCAGGGCTGCCAGGGCGGCGAGGCCGCCGAAGCCGATCATCATGCGGAAGCCCCAGTAGGTGACCTCCATAACGGGAAGGTAGTCGATTTCCTGGCCGGCCCGCTCACCGTAGATCGGGTTGTCCGGCAGGTGGGTGCCGTACTTCTCCTTGTATTCGGGCAGCAGGCTGTTGACGCCCTGGACTTCGGTGGTGAAATCTCCCTTGGCCAGGTAGGAGAGGATGCCCGGGACCTCGATCAGGGCCACGATGTCGTCGCAGTTCTGTGAGCCGATGTTGCCGATGCTCAGGACGGAGAAGCCGGTGCCGTCATGGCAGGCAGCTTCGGCCGCGGCCATCTTCATGGGCTGCTGCTCGAACATCAGCTTGCCCTGGAGGTCGCCGGTGAGCGCGGTTCCGGCGAAGGAGATCATGGCCACCACGGCGCCGATGCGCAGGGAATGAAGCCAGACTTTGTGGTCGTTCCGGTCGCGGCCGGGAATTTCTGCTGACTCACCGGGGCTCACCTTGCCGTCCGCACCTACGGTGTCGACGCCGTCGCGCCGCCTCCGCCACAGGTGGTACCAGGCGATGCCGAGCAGGAAGCCGCCTGCGACGGCGAGGGCGCCAAAGAGCGTGTGAGGAACGGCAACCAGGGCGGTGTTGTTGGTGAAGACGGCCCAGGCGTCGGTCATGACAGGCCGGCCGTCGATCATCTCGACGCCGACGGGGTGCTGCATCCAGCTGTTGGCCACGATGATGAAATACGCGGAAAACACGGAGCCGATGACGGCGATCCAGAGGCAGGCGAGGTGGATGGCCGGCTTGAGCTGCTTCCAGCCGAAGATCCACAGGCCGAGGAAGGTGGACTCCACAAAAAAGGCCAGCAGCGCCTCGAGTGCCAGCGGCGCCCCGAAAACATCACCGACGAAACGGCTGTACTCGCTCCAGGCCATTCCGAACTGGAACTCCTGGACGATGCCGGTGGCCACGCCCATGATGAAGTTGATCAGGAAAAGCTTTCCCCAGAATTTGGTCATCCGGAGGTATTCGGGCTTTCCGGTCCGGTGCCAGACGGTCTGGATCACGGCCACCACGAGGCCCAGGCCGATGGTGAGCGGGACCATCATGAAGTGATAGACGGTGGTGATGCCGAATTGCCAGCGTGCGATTTCCAGAGCGTCCATAGCGTCCATGGCGGGTCCCTACTGTCCGGGCGAAGGTTTTCTACGTTCTGTAGAAACTCTAACTTCTACAAAGTGTAGAACAACGGCTGCTGCGGTGTAAAAACGGGCCGTGACCCGCCCGGGCATCTGCTGCGGCCGTGACCCGCCTGCCTTCTACCCAATGTAGAAACTGAAGCGGAATCGGGGTAAATTAGTTTCTGTAGCAGTAGGGAAATGCAAAATGTCATCGTCTGCCCATGGCAACGGTGCGGGGAAACAAAGGAAAAGTGCAATGGCTAGTCTTGGTGAACTGGAACGGGCAGTGATGGACCTGCTCTGGGCGGGCCATGAAGCAGCCACCGCCAACACTTTGCGTGACCGGCTTGCCCAGACGTCGGCCGGCCAGGATGGCACCTCCGGCCATGAAGGCAAGGAACTGGCCGTCACCACCGTACTCACGGTCCTGTCCCGGCTTGAGAAGAAGGGCCTGGTGGAACGTGAACGCGGCATGCGTCCGCACCGCTACCAGGCAGTATCCAGCCGTGAGGACCATACCGCTGAGCTGATGCACGAAGTGCTGGGGTCAGCCCCGGACCGTGAAGCCGTGCTGGCACGCTTCATTGGCTCCGTTTCCGAAGGTGAAGCCGAGACTCTGCGCAAACTGCTTGGCCACATCTAGCGGACCATGTTCTGGGCCTCATACCTGCTGGCGGTCCTTGCGATAGTCCTGGCGTGGCCGGTGCCTATCCTCCTCTCGCGCGCGCAGTGGCCCGCGCGGTCCCCCTTTACGGCCATGGTGCTCTGGCAGGCCATCGCACTTGCCGGTGGCCTGTCGATGATCGGCGCCATGCTGGTGTACGGCCTGGAGCCCATCGGGGACAACCTGCTCGCCGGCCTGCGGGCGCTTGCAGGCATGGTGCTCTTCAACGCCCCCACCACCGACCTCGGGTTCTGGCACATCTTCGCGCTGTCCGCCGCGGCGCTGCTGACCGCCCACCTGGTGTTCACCCTGCTGCTGACGTACTACAAGATCGAGCGCCAGCGGCGGCGGCACCGGGAGCTTCTCGCGCTTCTGGCCTCCCCGTCCGCCCAAGGAGCCGGAACACTGGTTATCAGCCACGATTCGCCAGTGGCCTACTGCCTTCCCGGCGGGGCGCGCTCCGTGACGGTGTTGTCCGACGGTCTGATGGCCGCCCTTGAGCCGGCCGAACTCCGCGCCGTTCTGATCCACGAAAATGCGCACCTGAGCCAGCGGCACCACCTGCTGCTCTGGGCGTTTGCCGCCTGGCGGCAGGCGCTCCCCTGGCTTCCCACCACCCGCCTTGCGCAGGAGTCGGTCAACGCCCTGATCGAGATGCTGGCCGACGACGTAGCGCTTAAGACCGAAAGCAAGGCTACGCTCATCAAGGCCATTGCCATCGTGGCCAGCGGGTCCGCCAGGACGCCGGGCGACGCCGAACTTCAGCCCGGCCCGTCCGGACTCTCCTCGTCCGGATTGTCATTGGCCGGGCTCGACCCCGCTGCGCCTGCCGCCGGCTCGGACTCGGCCCGCACCACGGCCTCCCGGGTCAGCCGGCTGCTCTCCCCCCAGCCGCAGCTGCCTGCCACCGCCCGCAGCCTGGTGCTCGCCGGCTGTGTGCTCCTGCTGGCGCTGCCTACAGCCCTGCTGGTGGTGCCGGGCCTGTTCGGCTAAAGTCCCGCCGTCGTCCGCCCTGCGCCTCCTGCCGCCGTCAGGCACCCATCCATTGCGAGGCATGCCGTCAGGCGCCGATGCGCGCACCCGGTCAGGCGTCGATGCGTTCCCTGTCCAGGCTGGAAGCGCCGGCGATAATAAAGTCCTTGCGCGGCGACACGTCCGAGCCCATCAGGAGGTCAAAAATCTCCTCCGCCTGCTTGGCATTCTCGATCCCCACCTTGCGGAGGGTACGGTGCCGCGGATCCATGGTGGTCTCGGCCAGTTGCTCGGCGTCCATCTCACCCAGGCCCTTGTAGCGCTGGATGGGCTCCTTGTACCGCTTGCCTTCCTGCGCCAGCCGGGCAAGGAGCACGTGAAGCTCGGCCTCGGAGTAGGTGTAGATCATTTCGTTGGCCTTCTGGCCGGCGTTGATGACCTCCACGCGGTGCAGCGGCGGGACAGCGGCGAACACCCGGCCCTCGTCGATCATGGGGCGCATGTAGCGGAAGAAGAGCGTCAGGAGCAGAGTGCGGATATGCGCGCCGTCCACGTCCGCGTCAGTCATCAGGATGACCTTGCCGTAGCGGGCCGCACTGATGTCGAAACTGCGGCCGGATCCTGCCCCCACCACTTGGATGAGGGCTGCGCATTCGGCGTTGGAGAGCATGTCCCCCACCGACGCCTTCTGGACGTTGAGGATTTTGCCGCGGATGGGCAGCAGGGCCTGGAAGTCGGAGGACCGGGCCAGCTTGGCGGTTCCCAGGGCCGAGTCGCCTTCCACGATGAACAGTTCTGAACGTCCGACGTCGTCCGTGCGGCAGTCAGCCAGCTTGGTGGGCATCGAGGAAGTTTCCAGCGCATTCTTGCGCCGCTGGGTTTCCTTGTGCACGCGGGCCGAGATGCGGGACTTCATCTCGTTGACGATTTTTTCCAGGAGCAGGGCGGACTGTGACTTGTCGTTCTTGTTGGCAGACGTGAGCTTGGCGGTGATCTCGCGCTCCACCACCCTGGACACGATCGCGCGCACAGCGGAGGTACCGAGGATCTCCTTGGTCTGCCCTTCGAACTGCGGCTCGGCCAGGCGTACCGTCAAGACGGCGGTGAGGCCGGCGAAGATGTCATCCTTTTCGATCTTGTCATTGCCGGCCTTGAGCTTCCGGGCGTTGTTTTCCACGGCTTTCCGGAAGGTCTTGACCAGTGCCTGCTCGAAGCCGGACTGATGGGTGCCGCCCTTCGGGGTGGAGATGATGTTCACGAAGCTCCGGACCGTGCTGTCGTAGCCGATGCCCCAGCGCAGGGCCACATCGACCTCACAGTCGCGCTCCACCTCGGCGAGCTGGCTGTGCCCGCGTTCGTCCAGCACGGGAACGGTCTCCTTGAACTTCCCCGAGCCGTGCAGGCGCCAGACGTCGGTGACAGCGGGATCGGCCGCAAGGAACTCGACGAATTCGGAGATGCCGCCGTCGTGGTGGAAGACCTCCTCGTGCGGGCCGGATTCCCCGGGGGTTCCCGGGGCCTTCCTCTCGTCGCGCACCGTCAGTTTGAGGCCGGGAACCAGGAAGGACGTCTGCCGGGCCCGGGCCGCGAGTTCGTCGTAGGAGAACTTTGCGTCCGGGGTGAAGATCTGCCGGTCTGCCCAGTACCGGATCCTGGTGCCCGTTACGCCGCGCTTGGCCTTGCCCGCCACGTCCAGGACGGAGTCCTCCACAAAGGGAGTGAAGGGTGCGGCCGGGTCAGTCCTGGAGCCGGTGTCCTGGAAGCGCCCGGGTTCGCCCCGGCGGAAGGACATCTTGTAGGTCTTGCCGCCGCGGTCCACTTCGACGTCGAGGCGGGAGGACAGGGCGTTGACAACTGACGCGCCGACGCCGTGCAGGCCGCCTGAGGCGGTGTAGGAGCCGCCGCCGAACTTGCCGCCGGCATGGAGCTTGGTAAAGACCACTTCGACGCCGCTCAGCCCGGTTTTCGGTTCCTTGTCGATGGGGATGCCGCGGCCGTCGTCGTGGATCTCCACGGAGTTGTCTGCGTGGAGGATGATCTTGATGTCGTGGCCGAACCCGGCCAATGCCTCGTCAACGGAGTTGTCGATGATTTCCCAGAGGCAGTGCATCAGCCCGCGGGAGTCGGTGGAACCGATGTACATGCCGGGGCGCTTGCGGACGGCCTCGAGGCCCTCCAGTACAGACAGGTGCCGGGCAGTGTAATCAGAACTTGGTGCCACCGGTGGTGAACTCCTTCAGGGACGGAACAGCGGGCTGGGAATCGCTCTTTCTAGGGTAGTCGGCCGGACCTTGGACCGCCGACTGCCACACCTTGCGGGCCCTGTGCCCCGCGCCACTTAGGGCTTCCTGGCGGAGCCTTCGCTGATCTTGACGCACTCTTGCGGATACGCGGACAGCGAACTTGCCCCATCCTTGCGATGGTTTTGTTACGAATACTGGTTATATAGACGTACAGATCTACTAAGGAGGCCGACATGACAACAGCAGTGGCAGACCGCACACTCAACGCACTGGACCGGTGCGACCGTTGCGGAGCCCAGGCATATGTGCGGGTTGTACTCGAGTCCTCCGGCGGTGAGTTGCTGTTCTGCGGCCACCACGCCCGTGCAGTTGAAGCGACGCTCAAGCCGTTGAGCTCCGACTGGCACGATGAGACGGGGAAGCTTCACGAGAAAGCTGCCGTAGAAATCGACTAGCGCAACCGAAGCTGTTGGGACCCCACCGGAAGGTGGGGTCCCGTTTCGTTTAAGCGGCGCCCACTCGCGCACAGCCGCGCCTGCGTACTGAACAAAGCAGCCCGCCGGCTGCTGCACCCCCGAAGGGGCACGGCAGCCGGCGGGCCGCTGTTGCTGATTTGCTGGTCCTAGTCCAGGTAGTCCCGGAGGACCTGCGACCGGGAGGGGTGGCGCAGCTTGGACATGGTCTTGGATTCGATCTGGCGGATACGCTCACGCGTGACTCCGTAGACCTTGCCGATTTCGTCTAAAGTCTTCGGCTGTCCGTCGGTCAGTCCAAACCGCATGGCCACAACGCCTGCCTCACGCTCGGAGAGGGTGTCCAGTACGGAGTGGAGCTGTTCCTGCAGCAGCGTGAAGCTCACAGCATCGGCCGGGACAACGGCCTCGGAATCCTCGATCAGGTCGCCGAACTCCGAGTCGCCGTCCTCGCCCAGGGGCGTATGCAGCGAAATGGGCTCGCGGCCGTACTTCTGGACCTCAACCACCTTTTCGGGCGTCATGTCCAGTTCGAGGGCCAGCTCTTCCGGCGTGGGTTCCCGGCCGAGGTCCTGCAGCATCTGGCGCTGGACGCGGGCCAGCTTGTTGATGACTTCAACCATGTGCACCGGGATACGGATGGTGCGTGCCTGGTCTGCCATGGCGCGGGTGATCGCCTGGCGGATCCACCAGGTGGCGTACGTGGAGAACTTGAAACCCTTGGTGTAGTCGAACTTCTCCACGGCGCGGATGAGGCCCAGGTTGCCTTCCTGGATCAGGTCCAGGAAAAGCATGCCGCGTCCGGTGTAGCGCTTTGCCAGCGAAACCACCAGGCGCAGGTTGGCTTCGAGCAGGTGGTTCTTGGCGCGCTTGCCGTCGTGGATGATGAACTCAAGCTCGCGCTTGTACTTCGCATCCATGGAGCCGTCGTCTGCGTTGATCTTCTCTTCAGCAAACAGTCCGGCTTCGATCCGGAGCGCAAGGTCCACTTCCTGCTCGGCGTTGAGCAGTGCAACCTTACCGATCTGCTTCAGGTAGTCCTTGACGGGGTCGGCGGTGGCGCCGGCTGACATGACCTGCTGGACAGGTGCGTCGTCGTCATCGGCGTCGGAGTAGACGAAGCCCTTGCCCGATCCGGCAGCACCCTTCACGGGATCAGCTTCGGCATCCTCTTCAACAACGTCAGGTCCTTCGAGGACGATGTCGTCGAGGTCTTCCTCGGCTTCTTCTACCTCATCATCGGCGTCAGAGGCCGACTTGCCGGCAGCCTCGGCGGCTGCCTTCGCGCCGGGCTTGGGGCCGCGCTTTTTGGGCTCACGCTTGCCGTCCGCACCAGCTTCACCGGCAGAAGCCTTGTTGGCTGCCCGAGTGGCGGCCCGCTTGGCGTTTGTCGCAGCCTGCTTCTGCTCAGCGGACAGTTCGTCCTGGGCGGCGGGGTCCTTCTTCGTGGAAGACGGGGTCACAGAAAACCTTTCTAGCGGTGGTCTGTGGAATCGCCATACGGGCAACACCACTATGACCCTGTCAAGTCCGTGGTGGAAACCAAGCGCCACCACGGCCGGCAGAGTCAATAAATACAACTGCCGGAGCGGCTGTTATGTTCCCCGAAAGGACCAGTCACAAGCACTCGGTACACGGACCCAACCGGGTCTCGGCAACCATTGTCTCACGTTTCCCCGAATAGGACCTCCCCATGGTCCCGCCGCCTTGGCCTCTCAGGCCCCCCGTCTTTAGCCTTCAGGCAGCTTCCGGCCCGAATTTCTGCCAGGCGGCCTCCTTCCGCGCCGCCCAGCCGCACAAAGTACCCCGGCGGACCAGCTCCAGCAGCAGTTCCGCGAGCCGGTAGCCGGGGCAGATCTCCAGGGCCTCCTCGAAATACGCTGCCGAGTACGAGCCGCGCCCGCGGCACCAGGCAATCCATCCCCTACCTGTTAATGCAGCCGCAGCAGGCGCACCGCCAAGGAGGGCCAGTTGCCCCAGGACCAGCTCGAGGGAGTCCATGGTCCCCCACTGCGGGACCGCAGGCTCGTGCCCCATGAGGACTTCCCCGTAACCAGGCGTCCCCAGCCGTTCTCCTGGCCCCAGCGGAACGTCAGCCGAACGTCCGCCTTCCGGCACACCGGTGGTCTCCGGCAGAACAACAGGCTCCAACCCCTGCTCCTCATCGAAGATCCCGAACTCCTCGGCCCCGGCAGCGGCAGCCGCTTGTCCCGCCGCCGCCATCACCAGGACAGCGTCGCGCCATGCCGGCACCAGCAGCGAGGCCCGCAGGAAAGCGTCACGGTCCACCAGCGGCTGGCGCAGTTCCTCCCACGGGCCCGCCAGCAACCCGGTCCACAAGCTCAGCACTGCATCAAACTGCGCCCGGCTCTGCCGCCGGCAGTCGAGCCGGGCCGACCACGCAGCTTCAGCCTCCAGCACAGCCGCGCGGTAAAGGCTGGGGACGGGCCGGAGTTGCCGCTCCTCGGGAGGCGGCCCAATGCTGCTTCCCCGGAACACCATTTCCGTGTTAAGCAGGCTGTCCCGGATCTGTTCCAAGGGGCGTCCGGGCAGCGGGCAGCAGGCGGGGTCCGAGCATCGCGCATCCCGCCAATAGCGGTCCCCGACGTACCAGGCCTCCTTCACGGGCATTCCGGCTTCGGCCAGCGCGGATTCCAGGCCGAAGAGCAGTCCGCCATAGCAGCCCGGACCGGACAACCACCCGTTGTTGGTGAAAAGTGCCAGCAGGGTGCCGTCGGCATGCTCGTCTGCCGCCAGGTACCCGGAGACTGTTTCAGCGAAGGCGGCCGGATCAGCCAGCACAGCCGGCCCGGGAAGATCCAGCCGGAGGGTTGCCCCCAATCTTTTGCCCTGCAGCGTCATGGCCACCAGGCTGTTGGCAGGCCAGTATCCCAGCGAGTGGGGAATGAAGCCCAGGATGTCCTCCGGGCCGCGGACTGTAAGGGGTTCTGAAGATGTCATGGCCCCAGCATTCGCCTGCGCCGCGCCCTTACGCAGCAGGGGCCACGGCTATGTGGAAATCACGGTGAAAATCACCGAAAAACCCAGCCTGTGCAGGACTAGTCCCCGGACGCCTTACTGGTCCTCGAAGCCGCTGCCTTGCTGCGCCGGGCCAGGTTTTCCCGGCGCTGGCGGGCCAGGGCGCTGCGAAGGGGCGGCACCACAACTCCTTGGGCCGCCATCTGCCGGCGCACCTTCCGCCGGCATACCAGCATGGCCACGACGCCGAAACCGAGCAGCACGAACTGGACGCTCAGGGCAATCCGGAACGGATCCAGCCCGTACAGCACGCCGTTGGAGAACCCGCCGGCGTACAGCACGTCCAGAACCAGGCCGATGAGGAAAATGGCAACAAGCGCGGCGATGAACCCGCCGACATTAACAATTCCCGTGGCTGTGCCGATCCGGTGTGCGGGGTTGAAGGTGCGCGCAAAGTCAAAGCCGATCATGGAACCGGGGCCGCCGATGGCGAGCACCACCACCAGGCCGGCCAAGAGCCACAGCGGTGAACGTCCCGGCGTCAGCAGGACAGCGGCCCACGCCCCGGCAGTGGCGGCGGCGATCAGGAGGACCATGGTGGAGCGCCGCAGCGGATGACGGGAGACAAAGCGTCCAATGAAGGGGCCCACGGCCATGGCGGCCGCCACATACAACGCCATCAAAGTTGCCACGGTTCCGGCGTCCAGGCCCTGCCCGGAAATCAGGAACGGATAGCCCCACGTCATCGCAAAGACAGTGCCGCTGAACTGGATGGTGAAGTGGCTCCACAAGCCCAGCCGCGTGCCCGGCTGGCGCCACGCGCGGGCCAGTGAGGCACCAGTGGCCTTCAGGCCCTGCTGCTCCTGCTTCCGCGGGGTGCCGGGCGGCACGTCCTGCAGCAGCAGCACCACCAGGACGACGGCGAGTCCGGACATCCCGGCCAGCATCAGGAACGCCGGGGTCCAGCCGGCGGAGTGGAGGAGGAACGCGAACGGGAGGACACTGATCAGCTGCCCCAACTGCCCGGACATGCCTGTCAGTTGCGTCACCAGCGGCACCCGCGCGGGCGCAAACCAGAGCGGGATCAGTCGGATCACCGAGATGAAGGTCATGGCGTCGCCGGCGCCCACGAGGACCCGGCCGGCCACGCCGCCGGGGATGCTGTCGGCGAACGCCAGCTGGAGCTGGCCAAGGCCCATCAGAACGGCGCCGCCGGCAATCATGGCGCGGGATCCGAAGCGGTCCACCAGCAGCCCTACCGGGATCTGGAGTCCGGCATACACGAGCAGCTGGAGGACGGTGAAGAACGAGATTGCCGAGGCGCTGGCGTGGAAACGTTCCGTAGCCTCAAGCCCGACTACACCGAAGGAGGTGCGCTGGGAGACGGCCACCAGGTACCCGAAAACTCCAATGGTCCAGATCAGCCAGGCTCGGGGTGCGGTCACGTCTTCATTATGCCCGGACGACCCCGCCGGCCCGGCAGCAGCCATTCGGCCTGCCGCCCGGACTTCTACAAACCCCGGTTCTATTGGCCGGGGTTTTCGCGGGCGAGATAGGCCTCCACAGCGGCGCCGAGGACATCCGCGTTGGGCAGCTCGTCATTTTCGTCCGCAAGGAGGGAGCGCCGGACGGTGCCTTCGGCCTTTTCGTCGTAACGGGATTCGAGCCGCGACACCACCTGCTGGACTTCCTCGGAGGCCTCGATCTGCTCCGCGATCTGGCGGCTGACCTCACGGCCGGCCTCCCGGAGCCTGTCCGAGGGAAGCATCAGGGAGGTGGCGGCGCCCAGGTATTCCAGGCCTGCGACGGCGGCGGTGGGGTATTCGGCCTCCGCCAGGTAGTGCGGCACATGGATGACGTAGCCGGCCACGTTGCGGCCTGCCTCCACGAGGCGCAGCTCAAGGATGTGACCCACCGCCGCGGGCACTTCAACCGTGGGCTTCCACACCGAGATGCCCTCGATCAGTTCCGGCCGGTTGCCATGGACCGTGACGCCCACCGGACGGGTGTGGGGAACGGGCATGGGGATCGAGTGGATCCACGTGACCAGGTTGACGTCGAGTTTCTCCACAATGCCCACCACTGCCCGGGCAAACCGTTCCCATTGCAGGTCCGGTTCGAAGCCTGCCAGCAGCAGGAAGGGATTGCCCAGGCCGTCCACCAGCCGGTAGAGGGCAAGGCGGGGTTCCTGGTAGTCCTGCAGGTGGTCCTCGACAAACGTCAGGTGCGGCCTGCGGGAGCGGTAATCGATCAGCTGATCGGCGTCGAAGACTGCTACGGGCTGGGCGTCGAGCGAGTCCAGCAGTTCAGCGTTGATCTGCTTCACCACCTGCCCGGCGTCGGCGAATCCGGTGAAGCCCATCACCAGGTTCAGCCCCTTGAGGTCCGGGCTGTGGAACAGCTCGATGTTGCTTGCATAGAGCGCGTCGGGGTCCAGCAGGGAGCCGGAGATCCGTTCAAGCACGGCATGTTCCTTTCATAGGTGCGGGTGGACATCCTCTTCAACGCCGCAGGACAGCCGCGCATTCCTGCGGCTGGTGTGGCGCACATCTCAGGAAATTCACCGGCTCAGGCGGGGACGGGCTACGATCGGAACTGGCCTGCCAGACGGGCGTGCAGACACCCGGGCTGCTCCCGAACGACAGCAATCCGGGCATCCATGGCAGAGCGCCGAACATGCATCCCTGCTACGAACATCTCTCGAGAATTGAGGACTGATCCCTGTGGTCAAGAATACTGAAATCAACCTTAGTACCCTCGCCAGGGACCTGAAGAAGAGCCCCAGTGACGCAGTCGTCATCGGTGTGGGGAAGGGCACTGACGGTCCGGTCCTCCTTGACAACCCGCTGACGGCCAAGAGCGCAGAGGCCCTGGCCAGCTCCCTCAATTCCCTGGGCGTGACCGGCGCAGCCGACCAGATCGTCCGCCTGCCCGGACTTCCGGAAACGGGCGCCGGAATCCTGGTCCTCGCCGGCACCGGCAGCGTCTCGGCCGGAAAGCCGCTGGCCGGAGAAGCGCTCCGCCGGGCGGCAGGTTCCGCTGTCCGCCAGCTTGCCGGCCTCGCAACCGTTGTGCTGGCGCTTCCGACGGCGTCCCTCGCCGATGTGGCGGCAGTCGCCGAAGGTGCCGCCCTCGGCGCCTATGCCTTCACCGAATTCCGGTCCTCCAAGGACGGGTTGAAGGACCCGGTCAAGAACGCCGTCATCTTCACGGACCTGGCCGGCAACGAGGGCGTGGACGCCGCGCTGAAGCGTGCCGGACTGATCGGCAAGGCAGTGAACGCCACGCGGTCGCTGGTCAACCAGCCGCCCAGCCACCTCTACCCGGAAACGTTCGCCGAGGCTGCAAAAGACCTGGCCAAGGGCCTGCCCGTCAAAGTCACCGTCTGGGACGAAAAGCGGCTCGAAAAGGAAGGCTTCAGCGGCATCATGGGCGTCGGCAAGGGCTCCGCCCGCCAGCCCCGCCTCGTCAAGGTCGAATACTCCCCCGCCAAGGCAACCTCGAAGATCGCCCTCGTTGGCAAAGGCATCACGTTCGACACCGGCGGCATCTCCATCAAGCCGGCCCTCGGCATGGGCGACATGAAGAGCGACATGGCCGGTGCCGCCGTCGTCCTTAACACTGTCCTGGCCCTGGCGGGACTTGGCCTGCCGGTCAAGGCGACCGCCTGGCTCTGCATTGCCGAAAACATGCCCTCCGGCGCCGCTTCACGCCCGGCGGACGTCCTCACCATGTTCGGCGGCAAGACGGTGGAGGTCCTGAACACCGACGCCGAGGGCCGCCTGGTGATGGCCGACGGCATCGTGGCCGCGAGCCGCGAATACCCGGACGCCATCATCGACGTCGCCACGCTCACCGGCGCACAGCTGATTGCCCTGGGAAACCGCACCGCCGGGGTGATGGGCTCGGACAGCGTGACTGGTGCCTTGAGAGTGGCGGCGGACCGCGCCGGGGAACTTGTATGGCCCATGCCGCTTCCCGAGGAACTGCGCCCCAGCCTCGACTCGCAGGTAGCGGACCTTGCCAACATCGGCGAACGCCACGGCGGCATGATGACGGCCGCCGTTTTCCTGCGCGAATTCGTGGGTAAAGGCAAGGACGGGGAACAGATCCCCTGGGCCCACATCGACATCGCCGGGCCTTCCTTCAACAACGGAAGCCCCTATGGCTACACCCACAAGCAGGGAACGGGCTGCACGGTCCGGACCCTGGTGGCCTATGTGGAGGACATCCTCGCCGCCGCGTCCTGACACGCTGGTTTGACGCCGGCCGCTGCGGCGGCCCGGCAGCCACGCGCCCTGCGGCACGCAAATGTTCCCTGCGCCGCAGGGCTGCGTGACACTCGACACAAGCGCTCCACAAACGCGGCGCCAAGGTGGAGCATGGATAAGTGGTTCGCTAAGGTGAACCACGATAGTCACAAATGCAAGAGAACACGCCTGCTGGCATAATCACGGCAGTGCAAGTTCCAAGACCAGATGATGCGCGGAGATCGCGTCATCGTTCACGCGAGGGAGCGTTTAAGTGGCCGATCAGGCAACTGCGCAAGAATTCGACATCCTGGTACTCGGTGGAGGCAGCGGCGGGTACGCCGCCGCCCTGCGGGCCGTACAGCTTGGCCTTACCGTCGGCCTCGTGGAGAAGGCAAAGCTGGGCGGCACCTGCCTCCACAATGGCTGCATCCCCACCAAGGCGCTGCTGCACTCCGCAGAGCTCGCCGACCACGCCCGTGACTCCGCCAAGTACGGCGTGAACGTCACCCTCGACAGCATCGACATCACTGCTGTCAACGCGTACAAGGACGGCATCATCGCCGGCAAGTACAAGGGCCTCCAGGGCCTCATCAAGTCCAAGGGCATCACCGTCATCGAAGGTGAGGGCAAGCTCCAGGGCACTGACACCATCGTGGTGAACGGCACCGCCTACAAGGGCAAGAACATTGTCCTGGCCACCGGCTCCTACTCCCGCAGCCTTCCGGGCCTCGAAATCGGCGGCAAGGTCATCACCTCCGACCAGGCCCTGACCATGGACTTCATCCCCAAGAGCGCCATCATCCTGGGCGGCGGCGTCATCGGCGTCGAGTTCGCTTCCGTGTGGAAGTCCTTCGGCGTGGACGTCACCATCGTGGAGGGCCTGCCCTCGCTGGTTCCCAACGAGGACGCCACCATCGTCAAGAACTTCGAGCGGGCCTTCAAGAAGCGCGGCATCAAGTTCTCCACCGGCGTGTTCTTCCAGGGCGTCGAGCAGAACAACGACGGCGTCAAGGTCACCCTCGTGGACGGCAAGACGTTCGAAGCGGACCTGCTCCTGGTCGCCGTCGGCCGTGGCCCGGTCACCGCCAACCTGGGCTACGAGGAAGCAGGCGTCACCATCGACCGCGGCTTCGTCATCACCAACGAGCGCCTCCACACCGGCGTCGGCAACATCTACGCCGTCGGGGACATCGTCCCCGGCGTCCAGCTGGCCCACCGCGGCTACCAGCAGGGAATTTTCGTGGCCGAGGAAATCGCCGGCCTCAAGCCCGTGGTCGTCGAGGACATCAACATCCCCAAGGTCACCTACTCCGAACCCGAAATCGCCACCGTGGGCTACACCGAAAAGGCAGCCAAGGAGAAGTTCGGCGAGGACCAGGTCCAGACCCAGGAATACAACCTTGCCGGCAACGGCAAGAGCTCCATCCTGGGCACCTCCGGACTGGTCAAGCTGGTCCGCCAGAAGGACGGGCCCGTCGTGGGCGTCCACATGATCGGCGCCCGCATGGGCGAGCAGGTGGGCGAAGCCCAGCTGATCGTGAACTGGGAAGCATATCCCGAGGATGTGGCGCAGCTGGTGCACGCCCACCCCACCCAGAACGAGGCCCTGGGCGAGGCCCACCTGGCACTCGCGGGCAAGCCCCTGCACGGCTAGTCTCCCCCAAGCACCAACGGGCCTGGTGCACCCGGCATGGAATGCCGGGTGCATTAGGCTGGCCAACAAGGCTGCAATCATCCGCACTAAAGATCAAAAAGGAGAACGGGGACGACATGTCTGAATCCGTTAACTTGCCCGCCCTCGGTGAGAGCGTCACCGAAGGAACCGTCACCCGCTGGCTCAAGCAGGTAGGTGACCGGGTAGAGGTGGACGAGCCGCTGCTCGAAGTTTCCACCGACAAAGTAGACACTGAAATCCCCTCTCCTGTCGCTGGCGTGATTGAGGAAATCCTGGTTGCCGAGGACGAGACCGCCGAGGTGGGCGCTCCCCTGGTCCGCATCGGCGACGGCTCCGGCGGCGGCGCGCCTGCCGCTGCACCGGCCGAGGAAGCTCCGGCCCAGTCGGCACCGGCACAGGAAGCTCCAGCTGCCGCACCTGCCGAAGAAGCACCGGCACAGGAAGCTCCGGCCCAGTCTGCACCTGCACAGGCAGCACCCGCGGCAGAGGCACCGGCAGCCGGCGGCGGCGAAGGCCACGAGGTCACCCTCCCGGCCCTGGGCGAGAGCGTGACCGAAGGCACCGTGACCCGTTGGCTGAAGGCCGTTGGCGATTCCGTTGAGGTTGACGAGCCCCTCCTGGAAGTTTCCACCGACAAGGTGGACACCGAAATCCCGTCCCCCGTTGCCGGCACCCTGCAGGAGATCCGCGTCAACGAAGACGAAACCGCAGAGGTCGGTTCCGTCCTGGCCGTCATCGGTTCCGGGGCCGCAGCTGCCCCCGCCGAAGCACCCTCCACCGAGGCGCCGGCCCAGGAAGCACCGGCACAGGAAGCTCCCAAGGCTGAAGCCCCGAAGGCCGAAGCCCCTGCACCTGCCCCGCAGGCAGCACCCGCTGCTGCACCGGCAGCAGCACCCGCCCCTGCGGCAGCACCGGCAGCCGCCGAGTCCGCACCCGCAGCCGGCGGTTCCGACTCCGGCTACGTCACTCCCCTGGTCCGCAAGCTGGCCAACCAGCACGGCGTGGACATCGCGTCGCTCTCGGGCACCGGCGTGGGCGGACGCATCCGCAAGCAGGACGTCATGGCCGCCGCCGAAGCCAAGGCCGCTCCGGCCGCAGCCCCGGCAGCAGCGCCTGCCGCGTCTGCCCCGGCAGCGTCCAACGCCGTTGTTTCCTCGCTGCGCGGCACCACGCAGAAGGCACCGCGCATCCGCCAGGTCATCGCCCGCCGCATGCGCGAGTCCCTCGAGGTCTCCACTCAGCTGACCCAGGTCCATGAAGTGGACATGACCAAGGTGGCCAAGCTCCGCGCCCGCGCCAAGAACTCGTTCCAGGCACAGAACGGCGTCAAGCTGACGTTCCTGCCGTTCATCGCCAAGGCCGTTGCCGAGGCACTCAAGCAGCACCCCAAGCTCAACGCTGCTTACGACGAGGACAAGCAGGAAATCACCTATCACAACGCCGAGCACCTGGCCGTCGCCGTCGACACGGACAAGGGCCTGCTGGTTCCGGTCATCTCCGACGCCGGCAACCTGAACCTTGCCGGACTGGCCGGCAAGATCGCCGACGTTGCCAGCCGCACCCGTGACGGCAAGATCGGTCCGGACGAGCTGTCCGGCGGTACCTTCAGCATCACCAACATCGGTTCCGTCGGGGCCCTGTTCGATACCCCGATCATCAACCAGCCGCAGGTGGGCATCCTGGGCACCGGCGCCATCGTCAAGCGCGCCGTGGTTGTTGCCGACGAGAACGGTGACGACTCGATCGCCATCCGCTCCATGATGTACCTGTCGCTGACGTACGACCACCGCCTGGTGGACGGCGCGGACGCCGGCCGGTTCCTCCAGACCCTGAAGGCACGCCTCGAAGAGGGCGCCTTCGAGGCGGACCTGGGGCTGTAGCAGGTAGATACCGCACGACGGCGGTGCAGGCAGCGGTGGGAAACCAGCGCCAGTCCTGCACCGCCGCCGGCGTTTAACAGCACGAAGTCCAGCAAGCCGGCGTCGACAAGCCGCACACGAACCAAACCAAGCGCCCCGGGGGAACTACTACAAGCTGTAGAACCTCTGGCTACACTGGTCCCATGAACATCGTCTATAACATTGTGGTTTTCCTGCACATCGTCGGCGCCGCCATGATCGTCGGCATCTGGATCGGCCAGATGAAAAATCCCACCGTCCACCCCCGCCAGTTCGACGGCGCCATGCTCCAGCTCCTCACCGGCATCGCCCTGATGGGCCTGATCCCGGCCTTGGACATCGACGCCAACTACGTAAAGCTGGGCATCAAGTTCGCCATCGCCCTTGCTGTCGGCGTGCTGGCGTTTATCGCCCGCCGGAAGTACAAGAACAACGAGCCGGTCAGCAAGGGCCTGGCACACAGCGTGGGCGGCCTGGCGCTGCTGAACGTGGCTATCGCCACCATCTGGCAGTAAGCGGCTTCATCTGCACCGTACGACGGCGGCGCCTCCCTTCCAGCGGGGGGTCGCCGTCGGCGTTTTACCGCCGTGGTCACAATCCTCTGACAGCGGACAACCCGTGCACCCGGAGTGCCGAATCCCTAGGATGGGTAGCGGCGGGGTCCTGGCAGCAGCCTGCCCCGGTAAGGATCAATTTGAGGAGCCGAAATGGCAGCAACACGTACAGCACACACTGTTTGGAACGGCGACCTGATGCAGGGTTCGGGCAAGACCACCCTCGACAGCTCCGGCCTGGGCACATTCGACGTCACCTGGAAGGCCCGCACCGAAGCGGCCGAAGGCAAGACCAGCCCGGAAGAGCTGATTGCCGCGGCCCACGCCAGCTGTTTCTCCATGGCATTCAGCAACGAGCTGGCGAAGGCCGGCCACGCCCCGGAGGAAGTCCGTACCAAGGCTGACGTCACGTTCGTACCGGGCACCGGGATCACCGGCAGCCACCTGACGATGTCAGCGAAGGTCCCCGGCATCTCTGAGGATGAATTCCAGAAGATCGCAGCGGACGCCAAGGTCGGCTGCCCGGTCTCGGGCGCCCTCGCCAGCATTGACATCACGCTGGATGCCACGCTGGAGTCCTGATCCGCGCGGAACAGCAAGCAACAAAAGGCCCTGCCTCACCGGGATGTTCCGGTAAGGCAGGGCCTTTTGCCTAGCTAGGCTTCCGTCCGCCGGCGGGCCGGCAACGGCGCCGGCCGGAGCAGGCGGTACCCCTCACGGGCCGGTGGGCGGTCCGTGGGAAGCTCCTGCACCATCTCCTTCAGCGCACCAATGCCGTACTCCAGTTGCGGATCCCGTCCGGCGGCGTAGGCGTGCGGCGGATAAGCCACTTCGATGTCCGGGTCCACGCCGTAGTTCTCAACGCTCCAACCGACGCCGCCGCCGAACCAGTTGGCGTAACGCGGCTGGGTGACGCCCGTGCCGTCGGCCAGGGAGAACCGGTTGTCGATGCCCACCACACCGCCCCAGGTGCGCGTTCCGATGACGGGTCCAATGCCGCGCAGCTTGGACACCTGGGTGATGATGTCACCGTCGGAACCGGCAAATTCATCGGCGAGGATGATCACGGGCCCGCGCGGGGCGTGGTGCGGGTAGGTCCGCGGCTTTTCACCCCGGGGCATGCTCCAGCCGGTGACTTTGCGGCCGATCAGCTCGGCCACCAGCTGGGAAGTGTGCCCGCCGCGGTTGCGCCGCACGTCCACAATGAGGCCGTCCAGTGCCGTTTCCGTGTCGAGGTCACGGTGGAGCTGCGCCCACCCGTTGGCCATCATGTCCGGGATGTGCAGGTATCCGAACGTGCCGCCGGACGCCTCACGCACGGTCCGCCGGTTGCCGGCCACCCATTCCTGGTACCGCAGGCGCTCCTCATCCTTCACCGGAACGACGGCGACCCGCCGTTGCCTGCCCGCCCGTTCGCCGTGCGCGGCGCCGTTGAGCAGCGTCAGCTCCACGGCACGGCCCGCCGCCCCCACCAGCTGCATGGCCGGGGTGACGGACAGAGACAGCGGAACGCCGTCGATGGCCAGCAGGATGTCGCCGGTCCGGGCGCCCACGCCGGGCCTTGTCAGCGGAGACGTTGCGAGCGGGTCCGAGGACTCGCCGGCAAGGATCCGGGTGATTTCCCAACCGGCGGGGGTGAGTGAAAGGTCCGCGCCGAGCCTGCCCTGTCCGTGGCTGCCGTTTTCGGTGACGGGCGCCGGCCGGACGTAGGCATGGGAGGTGCCCAGTTCGCCATGCAGCTCCCAGAGGAGGTCCACCAGGTCGTCGTGTGAGCCCAGGCGGTCCACGAGCGGACGGTAGCGCTTGTAAACCGACTCCCAGTCCTGCCCGGCCATGTCTTCAGCCCAGAAGAAGTCACGCTGCAGCCGCCACGCCTCGTCGAAGGCCTGGCCCCAGACGCGGAGCGGCTCCATCATCACCCTGATGCGGCCCAGGTCCACCTTGACCAGATCGCCTGATTCCTCGTCCACCTTTTTGTCACTGGGGACAACGGTGACCTTCTTGTCGGAGATCAGCACCACTTTGCTGCGGTCGCCGGAGAGCCGGAAGCTGTCCAGCGCCTCCACAAGGGTGGTCTGCTTCCGGCGGGCCAGGTCAAAACGCGACAGGCTGGGGCGGGAGTCCTTGTCGTCCTGGCTGGCTTTGCCGTCGCCGGTAACGCCGGCGAGGGCCCAGTCGAGCCACAGCAGGGCGCCGTCGGCCGCCTTCAGGGACGTGTAGTTGCCCTGGGGCACGGGGACGCCGATAACCCGGTGGGCGAGGCCTTCCGGATCCACGCTGACCTCCGGCGCGGCCGCATGATCCTGGCGCTCCGCATCTGCCGCGCTGCCCTCCCCGGCGTCGGGATCCACGGAAGGACCAAAGGGCGACGGTGTGTCTGCCGCCAGTGCCACGAGGTAGGGCTTGATGGGGCTGGGGAATGAGAGGTCGAAAGAATGCCCGTCATAGACGGGATCGAAGCTGCGGTTCGACAGGAAGGCCAGGAACTTCCCGTCCGGGGTGAAGGCCGGAGACGTGTCCCGGAACCGGCCGTCCGTGACGTCCACCGGGCCGGCGCCGGGGTCGGCCGCCTTCGCGAGGCGGAGCCGGCTGCGCGAACCGAAGGAGGTGACCGGCTCGGACCAGACCAGCCACCGGGAGTCCGCCGACCAGGCAAGGTCGGAAACTGTGCCTTCGCCGATGCTGGCCACCAGCGTCAAATCCCCGGTTCGCGTGTTGGCCGCGTACACCTCGCCGAACGAGGTGCCCAATGCGAGCCACTCACCGTCCGGGCTTGCCTCCAGTGAGCTGGTCCGGGTGGCGTGGGGAAAACCAATGCGGAGTATTTCTGCCTGCGCGTTTTCTTCCGCCTGTGCAGTTGCCCCGGCGGCTGCCTCCGCCGGCGAGGGAGCGCCCTCCGGGGCGACGTCCGCCTGCTGGTCGTCCCCGGGAACGTGCATCACGGTGGCCGCCGCCCGAACTGCAGCAGCGGCAGCCGGGACAGGTTGCGGCAAGGGTACCTGGCCCTGGTTGTGGCCAGGCCGCGAAGCAGCAGCTGCAGCAGCGTCCGGACGCCCGGCGGGCGTGGCCGCATCTGCTGCGGCGGGGGCGCCAGCGCCGGGGACAGGCGCAGCGACGTCCTTGATGAACAGCGCTTCAACGCCGTCGTGGTCGGCGACGTAAGCCAGGCGCCCGCCGTCGAGCGGCCTGGGCAGACGGGCCCGGACTCCCGGTGTCGCTTCGATGATGCGGGAGGGTCCGTCTTTGTGCCTGAGCCAGGAGATGGTGCCGTGGGCCTCCACCGCGCTGGCTGAGCCGGCAGCGTCCGGGACTACCTCGCCAAGGTGCTTGGCCGCATTAAGCAGGGCCGGCCGCCTCGACTGCGAAGCAGACCCCAGGGTGATGTCCAGCCGCGCGGCCTCGGACCCCAGCCCGGGAAGCACCCACAGTTCGCCCGCGGACTCGAAAATGATCCGCTTTCCGTCGGTGCTGGCGTGGCGGACGTAGAAATCCTCGTGGTCCGTATGGCGCCGCAGGTCTTTTCCGTTGGGCAGCACCGAATAGAGGTTGCCGTAGCCCTCATGGTCGGACAGGAACGCGATGCGGCCGTCCACCCAGAGAGGATCGGCGAGGTTGCCGTCGAGGTCCGGCAGCAGGCGCTCAAACTCCCCGTTGCCGTCGTTGTCTATCCAGAGCTTTCCTGCGGTGCCGCCGTGGTAGCGCTTCCACCAGGCGGGCTCGCGGGACAGCACGCTGCCGACAACCACGGGCCGCTCATCGCCCACCTCGGGGCCGAAGGCCACCGACTCCACCGGGCCGAACGGCAGTTCTTCCGCCCAGCCGCCGTCAAGGGGGACGCTGTAGGCGTGCGTATGCCGGCCTTCCGCCTGGCGGAAGGCGCTGGTGACCACCACCGAACCGTTGGCCGTGAAGCCTTTGACCTTGGTGGTGCCGTGGCCAAAGTACGTCAGCTGCCGGTAATCGCCGCCGTCCACTGCCGCAGACACCACCTCCGGCGCCGTTCCCTGCACCACCGTCCACACCAGCCTCTGCCCGTCGGGGGTGAAGCGGGGGTTGCGGGCAGGCAGCTGGAGCGAGGAGACACGCCATGCGCGGCCGCCGCCCAGGGGCGCAATCCACACGTCGTCTTCGGCCACGAAAGTGACCAGATCGCCGTGCAGGTGCGGGTAACGGAAGTAGCTCGAAGAGGTCATCGTTCGATCATAGTCAACCCCCGCACGGCCCTGATGGAGGTGCCGGCGCCGTGGCAGCCGTGGTGTGATGGACCCCATGCGCATAGTCATCGCCGGGGCCTCCGGACTGATCGGGACCCACATGTCAGCAACCTTCCGCGCTGCCGGACACCAGGTCGTTTCCCTCGTCAGGCGCAAGCCGTCCTCAGCGGCGGAAGTCCAGTGGAACCCGGCCGCCGGGGAACTGGACCCGAAGGCACTGGCCGGAGCGGACGCCGTCGTTAATCTTTCCGGTGCCGGCATCGGGGACAGGCCGTGGACACGCAGGCGGGTTGAGGAGCTTTTCAGCTCGCGGCTGGATTCCACCCGGACCCTTACCAACGCCATGCGGCAGCTGGATTCCCCGCCGCCGGCCTTTATCAGCCAGTCAGGTTCCGGTTACTACGGTGATGCCGGAAACACAGTTCTTCGGGAAAATGCGCCGCAAGGTACCGGAACGCTCGCGCGGATCTGCGGTGGGTGGGAAGCGGCGGCCGCCGCCGCTCCCCCGGGTGTGCGGGTGGTGGTTCCGCGCACGGGGGTGGTGCTCAGCCGTAAGGGAGGAGCCCTGGGCCGGCTGCTGCCCCTGATCCGGCTCGGTGTGGGCGGACCCCTGGGGAACGGCCGTCAGTTTTGGCCCTGGGTCACCCTGCCGGATGTTTCCGCGGCTTTCCTCTTCCTGCTGGAATCGGATCTGAGCGGACCGGTCAACCTCTGCGCTCCCGAGGACGCCGACGTCAGTGCCCTTGTGGCTGCCTTAGCCCATGCCCTGCACCGGCCCGCCGCCCTGCGGGTCCCGGCCCCGGTGCTGCGGCTTGCCATGCGTAACCTTGCCGACGAGCTGCTGCTCGCCAGCCAGCGGATGGAACCGGCCCGCCTGTCGTCTGCGGGATTTACGTGGCAGCATCCAACATTCGCCGGGGCAGCGCATTGGGTGGCCGGCAAGGAGTAGGGGCACCTGGCCGCAGGCCGCCGGACACTCAAGAGCCGGGAAGGATTTCGCTGACCCGCCACTTGCCGTCAACTGACACGAGCACCACCCGGAGCCGCTGCACCTGGCCGGCGGCGCCGGTTGCAACCACGGCACCCTGGGCGTCCTTCTCCTCATAGGCGGACGGGGCGGACGTCACGCCCACCACGGTGCGGGCTGCCGTTCCGCCTTCCTCTGCCTGCACCTGCGACAGAGTGCTGGAGAAACCGGCAAGGGTGTGGCCGGATGCCTCCAGCCGTTCACGGATGTGCTGGTCTGCTGCCGCCGCACCCGATCCGGCGTGGTTCACCTCGTCCAGCAGTTCCAGCCGGCCCGAGCTGAGAGCCAGTGACCTCAGAGATGACAGGCCCCGGGCCGCAACGCCGGGATCGGACGAACCCGCCTGCTGCCTTGCGGCATCGGCAGGGTCTGCCCCCTGCGGCGCTTCAACAGGATGTGTCTCCGGGCCGGCAGCTGCGGTTGCGGGACTTTGGCCCGTGGGCAGGGAACCGGGTCCTGCTGCTGTAACCACCGCGCCCGTGAGCCACCAGGCGCCTGTGGCGACGGCTGTGGCGACGGCTGTGGCGGTAAAAGCGCGGGGTCGCACCCGTCGGCCGCGCTCCGGCTGGACGTGCCGGCCCTTCCGTTGGCCTCCCGCGCCCGGGTCCGCCGCGGCCCGCTCGGGAGTGGCCCCGTCTACCCCGGACAAGGCGGCGTCCGGGGTCGGGAACGGCAGCGTCTGCGGGGCAGCCAACAAGCCGGACCATTTCGACGTCGTCAAGCGCCTCTGCAGGCCATCCAGCCTTTCGCGAAGCCCGCTGGGCGGTGCGGCCGCGTGCAGGCGCGTCACCAGATCGGGAAGGACTGTGGGGTGGACCGCGGGTGCGAGGTCAAGGGGCCGCGCTGTTGCGCTCCGGTAGACGGCGGTCCCAAGGGCTGCTGCCGTGGGCCGGAGCCGCCGGTCTTCGTTGAGCCCGGACTCCAGGGCACCGGCCAGCTCCTTGGGAACCTCCGGAACCAGGAGGGTCAGCGGCGGACGGTCCGCCGTTCGTTGCGGGAGCGTCCCGGTGAGGCAGAACCAGCCCAGGGCGGCTGCTGAGTAGACGTCGCGTTCGGGTTGAAGGCCGGCGCGGACTGCGTCCACAGGTGCAGGGTCCATAAAACCGGGTGTGCCCCGGCCCGGGCCGGAAGCAGGATCACCGAGCATCCGTGCGATGCCGACGTCGGACAGCATCGGCTTCCCCTGGCCGGTAAACAGGACATTGCCCGGTGAGACGTCCGCATGCGTGAACCCCTTGCTGTGCAGGTATCCCAGTACCTGGGCGATCGGCGTCAATACGGTCACTGTCTCACCGACGCTGAGCCTGCCCCTGGCCGTCACCAGGTCACCGAGCGAACCGGCGGGCGCGTAGTCCATGAGCAAGGCCGTGTTGCCGTGAGCGCCGTGTTCCACGTCCACGGCTCTATGGGACTTGATGAGGTGGGGATGGTCCAGCACGGACAGGATTCGGATCTCCCGGCGAATGTCCTCTTCCGTCATCGCTTCCCCCCGTGCTGCCCGGCGCGCGGCCCCGCGGAAGCACTTCAAGGCAAACTCCCGGCCGGTCCGTTCCTCCTTGACCAGCCAGACCGAGGAGCTGCCGCCCCGGCCAAGCAACCGACCCACGGCGTAACCGGGAACCCCCGGGCGCTGCAATTCTTCCATGACCTATGTCTAGCCGAATCCGGAACGGCGTGCAGAAGTTATCCACAGGCAGAGACCGGTGCCTGGCCCAAGTTTTCCGCAGCTGCGGGGGCTGGGTCACAGCCCAGGGTGAGCTTCAGCACTAAACCGGGCGCGCTGCCGCCCAAGGTCTAAGCTGGATCCCATGACTCTTGAGTTTTCACAGCTGGGTCTTGCTCCGGACTTTGTCGACTATACCCGCGGTTGGGCCATTCAGAGCGAACTCCATGACAACGTCGTCGCCGGAAAGGCCCCCAGCACAGTCCTCCTCCTGGAACACGCCGCGGTCTACACGGCCGGTAAACGGACCGAGGACCACGAGCGGCCCTTCGACGGCACCCCCGTGGTCCCGGTGGACCGGGGAGGCAAGCTCACCTGGCACGGCCCGGGCCAGCTGGTGGGATACCCCATCATCAAGCTGAAGAACCGCGCCGGCATCCGGGACTATGTGGAACGGCTCGAGTCCGTGATCATCGCCGTCCTCGCCGATTACGGCATAAAGGCCGTCCGCATCAAAGGCCGTGCCGGGGTCTGGATCACCGCGGATGAAAAAGGCCCGGACAGGAAGATCGCAGCCATCGGCATCCGGGTCCACGAGGGCGTCACCATGCACGGCTTCGCCATCAACTGCAACAACGATCTCACCCCGTACTCGCAGATCATTGCCTGCGGCATCACCGATGCCGGCGTGACCACCATCGCCCACGAAACCGGTTATGACGTTGCCCCGGCAGACCTCGTTTCCCGGATCATCGAAGAACTGCGCAAGAATGAAGACGCCTTGATCGCTACCCCAGAAGGAGCTCTACTGTGACATTGGCACCTGAAGGCCGGAAGCTTTTGCGCGTTGAACAGCGCAACTCTGCTGTCCCGGTAGAGCGTAAGCCGGAGTGGATCAAGGCCAAGGTCCAGATGGGGCCTGAGTTCGTGCAGCTCAAGAACTTGGTGAAGAAGGAAGGCCTGCACACGGTGTGCGAGGAGGCCGGCTGCCCCAACATCTTTGAGTGCTGGGAGGACAAGGAAGCCACGTTCCTGATCGGCGGGTCCGAGTGCACCCGGCGGTGTGATTTCTGCCAGATCGATACCGGCAAACCCTCCCCGGTGGACCGGTTCGAACCCACCAAGGTGGCCAGGTCCGTGCAGGCGATGCAGCTGCGCTACGCCACCGTGACCGGCGTCGCCCGGGACGACCTCGAGGACGAGGGCGTGTGGCTGTACGCCGAGACGGTCCGCAAGATCCACGAGCTGAACCCCGGCACCGGGGTGGAGCTGCTGATCCCGGACTTCTCCGGCAAACCCGAACACATCGCCGCGATCTGCGATTCCAAGCCCGAGGTGTTCGCGCACAACGTGGAAACCGTGCCGAGGATTTTCAAGCGGATCCGGCCCGCGTTCCGCTACGAGCGGTCCCTGGATGTGATCACGCAGGGCCGGAACCTGGGCATGGTGACCAAGTCCAACCTGATCCTGGGCATGGGCGAAACCCGGGAAGAGATTTCCGAGGCGCTGCGGGACCTGCACGAGGCCGGCTGCGACCTGATCACCATCACCCAGTACCTTCGCCCGTCGGAGCGGCATCTGCCGGTGGACCGGTGGGTCAAGCCGCAGGAGTTCGTGGACCTGCAGGACGAGGCCACAGAGATCGGCTTCCTCGGCGTGATGTCCGGCCCGCTGGTCCGTTCCTCGTACCGCGCCGGCCGGCTCTGGGCCACGGCGATGCGGAAGAAGGGCTGGGACATCCCCGCCGAACTCGCCCACATCGAGTCCTCCGGCACCACCCGCCAGGAAGCCAGCTCACTGCTCGCCGCGCGTTCCTGACCAAACATCCCTGACGCCAATACGCTGTATCCCGAGGGCCGGCACCGGAGAACTCCGGTGCCGGCCCTCGGGCTTTGGTCACGTAGAATTAAGGCACTATGGCGAAATCCCCTGATTCCAGCACCCCCACTCCGGCGGGCTCAAGCGCAGTGAAGCGTGGCCTCTTCTCCCGCAAGCCGAAAGAAGCGAAGGTCAAGAAGCCCAGCCGGCTCAAGCAGATCGGCGAGGTCTTCAACATGACCCGCCGCCATGACCCCATGGTCCCGTGGCTGATGCTGCTGGTCTTCGTGGGTGTTGTGGCGCTTAGCTTCCTGGTGGGCTTCTTGCTGGACAACTGGATCACGGGCCTGATCATCGGCATCCCCCTGGGCCTGTTGGGCGCCACGCTGATCCTTTCCCGCCGCGCCGAACGCGCCGCCTTCGCCCAGATCGAAAACCAGCCGGGCGCCTCCGGAGCCGCCCTCGGGACGCTCCGCCGCGGGTGGATCACCGAGGAACAGCCCGTCGCAGTCAACCCGCGCACGCAGGACGCCGTGTTCCGCGCCATCGGCCGTCCCGGCGTCGTGCTGGTCAGTGAAGGACCCACGCACCGTGTTAAGCCATTGCTGGATGCGGAACGCAAGCGCCTGGCGAGGATCCTGCCCAACGTCACCGTGCACGTTATCGAAAGCGGGCGCGGCGAGGGCCAGGTGCCCATCAGCCAGGTGGCAAAGAAGATGGGCAAGCTGAAGAAGGAACTGACCAAGCTTGAGGTGAATGCCGTCTCCAAGCGGATCGCATCGCTGGGCAACCGGCTCCCCATCCCCAAGGGCATCGACCCCTACAAAGCCCGCCCCAACCGCGGACGCTAGGCTAAACGCCCCGGTATCCGGCTACTGCCGGTACCGGGGCTTTTTTATGGCCGGCCATTGCCGCAACACCGACTACAGGACAGGACAAAGTGGAACAGCTCAAGGTGAAACAGGACCAGGCGGAACAGGACCAGGCGGAATCTTCCGTGACGCGCGCTAAAACTCTGGCGCTCCGCGCCTTCCGGATTCTCGCCGTAGCTGAAGCGTTCAGCTGGGCCGCACTCCTGGCCGGCATGTACTTCAAGTGGATTGCCGGCACCACGGAAATCGGCGTGCAGGTGGCCGGGCCCATCCACGGAGCCTTGTTTGTTGGCTACGGAATCACGGCGCTGGCACTCTGGCGGCTCCAGCGCTGGCCGTTCGTGGTGGCGTTCTTCGCCGGAATTTCCGCCATCTTCCCCTTTGCCACACTGTGGTTCGAGCGCTGGGCCGGCAAGCGGGGATACCTTTCAGCCGCCAAATTTGAGGCCGCGGCCGGCAGGGAAACCAGCCGGGCCTGAAGCCCGGGGTACTACCGGCGCACCAGCAGCGTATTCATCGCCTTGTCATGGAGGCCGCGGTGGTCGGGGTCAAAAATGACGGCGGGGACCACCAGGCAGAGCAACAGCGACCTCACCAGGGCAGACAGCGGTCCCGGCGCTCCGCCCCCGGCCCGCACCACATGAATGCCCATTGCACGGTGCCCGATGCTGTAGCCGAGCGTGCCCACGAGGAGGATCTGCTCGACGGCGAAGATCGCCAGGGTTGCCCAGGCGTCGCCCCCGAAAGCGAAGTTGCTGATCAGCAGCGCAACGCCCCAGTCGATCATGATGGCAAGAATCCGGCGGCCGGCCCGGGCGATGGAACCGGGCCCGCCCTCAGGCAGCCCGAGCCGCTCACCCGGATATTTTGAAATGCCGGAGGTGTCGGGGCCCGCCAGCCAGGAACCGAGGTCTTTGCGATCTACCACCGTCCAAGTTTACCCGGTTCACCCGCCCATACTGTGGAAGCGGTTAGACCACAGTGTGGACTGCAGATAGCGTTCCATAACAGGGCATTCTGTAACCTGCCCGAAACAATACGGACACGGACGGGAAATGCCCCATCCATAGGCTGTTAGCAGTTTCAAGCGAATCCCCCGGCAGGGTGCACATCAGCAGGGAAACCTTGTGGTCTCCCTGCCTTTGGATTGCGTTGGATCAGATGGCTGTCACGCCAGATATTTACATATGCGTTAGGAGCATAGATGTTCAAGACTGCGGACGAAGTCCTCAAGTTCATCCAGGACGAAGATATTAAGTTCGTCGATATCCGCTTCACCGACCTTCCGGGTGTCCAGCAGCACTTCAACGTCCCGGCAAAGAGCGTTGACGCCGACTTCTTCATCAACGGCCAGCTCTTCGACGGATCCTCCATCCGCGGCTTCCAGGGCATCGCCGAGTCCGACATGCAGCTGATCCCGGACGTCACCACCGCGTTCCTGGACACCTTCCGCATGGAAAAGACCCTCGCGCTGAACTTCTCCATCGTCAACCCCCGCACGGGCGACCCCTACCACCGCGACCCCCGCGGCGTTGCTGAGAAGGCCGAAGCCTACCTCGCCTCCACCGGCATCGCAGACACCGCGTTCTTCGCTCCCGAAGCAGAGTTCTTCGTGTTCGACAACGTCCAGTACCAGTCCTCCCCGCAGGGCAGCTTCTACAAGATCGATTCCGAGGAAGCACACTGGAACACCGGCCGCGAGGAAGAGGGCGGAAACCTCGGCTACAAGACCCCCGTCAAGGGCGGTTACTTCCCGGTCTCCCCCACTGACAAGCAGGCCGACCTCCGCGACGCCATGTGCGTGGCCCTGGACGAAGCCGGCCTCGAGGTCGAACGCAGCCACCACGAAGTTGGATCCGCCGGCCAGGCCGAGATCAACTACAAGTTCACCACCCTGACGCACGCTGCCGATGACCTGCAGAAGTTCAAGTACGTCATCAAGAACACCGCAGACGCCTGGGGCAAGTCTGTCACCTTCATGCCCAAGCCGGTCTTCGGCGACAACGGCTCCGGCATGCACTGCCACCAGTCGCTGTGGAACGGCGGCGAGCCGCTGTTCTACGACGAGAAGGGTTACGCCGGCCTGTCCGACACCGCCCGCTGGTACATCGGCGGCCTGCTCAAGCACTCTTCCGCCGTCCTGGCCTTCACCAACCCGACGGTGAACTCCTACCGCCGCCTGGTCAAGGGCTTCGAAGCTCCGGTCAACATGGTCTACTCGCAGGGCAACCGCTCCGCCGGTATCCGTATCCCCATCACGGGCACCAACCCCAAGGCCAAGCGCATCGAGTTCCGCGCGCCGGACCCCTCCTCCAACCCGTACCTGGCGTTCGCTGCCCAGCTGATGGCCGGCATTGACGGCATCCGCAACCGCATCGAGCCCCCGGCACCGATCGACAAGGACCTCTACGAGCTGCCCGCAGAAGAAGCCAAGGACATCCCCAAGGCTCCGGGCACGCTTGAGGAAGCCCTGGAGGCCCTGGCCGAGGACAACGAGTTCCTGCAGGCCGGCGGCGTCTTCACCCAGGACCTGATCGACACCTGGATCGAGTACAAGTACGAGAACGAGATCCGCCCGCTGTCGCTGCGCCCGAACCCCTACGAGTTCGAGCTCTACTACGGCGTCTAGTCAGATCCTGCGGCGAAAGCGGGCATGACCGGCCAGCCGTCGCATGAATCTTCATAGTGGAAAGGCCGGCCTCAAGGGATAACCCTTGAGGCCGGCCTTTCTGCTGCGCGCGCGCCGCTGCATGATCCAACGCCGCACTACGAGCCTTGCCTGGCTCGGGGCATCAACCGGCCGGGCGCGCTTCTTCTGCATCGGCCGAACTTGATGGCTGTACGGCGACCTTGGTGAACCCCGTTGGCAGTCCGGGGTCGGAAGACGCGAGGATGATAGTGGTGCGCTCCGCTATGTCCGCGTCACTGGTGTCCGCGTTGTACAGTTCATCGGCCTCACGCTTCAACCCCTCACCTTCAGCCGCGTCCAAGGCCCGGCCACCCATAGACCACTTGTAGTCGTAACTGTAGGTCGGTGCCCAGCTATGGATGGCATCGGCAACACTGGAGAACGTGAACTGACGTCCTTCTTCATTGAAGGCGCTCACCATGTACATAGTGACGGGTACCGTGCCTTTGCTGTTGTCCACGTCCGCGACGAGATATGAAACGGGCGCCGCTCCGACCTTGACCCTGTAGGCCTCGATTGCCACCAGAGCAGGGTCCGTCGCAGGTGTCGGCAACGTGAAAGAAATATCGGCACCGGACGCTGTCGTGAGCTCGTACCGTCCTGCGGGGATCGCTGTCCCTGATGCCGTGACCGGCGGTGAGTCCGCGCTTGTGCTTGCAGCTCCCGCCGTCGGGCCGCCTTGCACGGGCGCCGGCGCTGTACATGCCGCGAGCAATAAAACAAGGGCCGGCAGGGTGGTCCTGATCCGCTTCATGGTTACCCCAAAGGAAGGTTTGTAGCCCCCAGCATAGGGGCCGGACGAGTACTGCGGAAGTGCCTGGATGGCCGAGCAGCGTCTGGTGAAGGAATCAGAAGCAGGCAGGACACCCTGGAGGCACGGCTGTATACCGTCGAAGGTGGGAATCCGGCTCCAGACGTGCTGAGACCGGGAGCCGGACCCCCTGGCGAATGTCCCCCGAGACGAAGACTAAGGAAGCCTTCCCCCCAACAAGGTTTGGAGAACACCGCCAATCCACATGATCTGCCAATCCGGGACCGAGTGCAACGCTGTGCCGTCCGGTTACGGCCGGCCACCCGCAGCAAAGCCCCGGAACATGGTCCGCTGGGGTCCTGCGGTCCCGCCTGGATATTGTCCACGGTCTTCGAATCCGGCGCGAAGGTAGGCGGAAAGGCCCGCGGGATTGGCTTCGTTGACGGAGAGGACGACGCCGGCCTCCCCCGTCCGGTGCCGACGGCTTAGTTTTTCCGCGGCCGCCACTGCGGCGGCAGCAGCGAGGGGACCATAGCCTTTGCCCTGCTGGCGCCGGTCGATGAGGAAACCGCGCAGCAGCCAGGCGGAATCGTCGTCCGGCCAGCCGGCAAGCCGCGCTGCCCCTGCCTGCAGCGTGAGCACCCCCACGGCCTGGCCATTGGATTCGATCACGTAGGGACGGCGTGACTCCTCAGCCAGCCCGGCCAGGACCATCCGCAGCGGATCCCCAACAAACTTGTCCTGCCCCGGCCCAAGTTCGAGTCCGGCCACTGCCTCCAGCTGAATGGCGCGGGCATCGTCGTCGAGGTCCTGGAGTGAAATGAGCCAGACGCCCAGGCCCATGCCGTTCAGGACTGCGGACCGGAGGAACCTCCATCCGCGGATTCACCTGTTGGGCCCGCCGGATCCATCCAGAGGACCTCCCACAGGTGTCCGTCCGGGTCCTGGAAGCTGTGGTTGTACATAAAGCCGTAGTCCTGGGGATCCTGGGACACAGAGCCTCCGTTGGCCAGGGCAGTCCGTACAGCCTCGTCCACGGCTTCCCTGCTGTCCACGGAGTAAGCGATGATCGCCTCCGCTGTACCTTTGTTGTCGGCGACTTCCTTGGAGGTGAAGGTTTTGAAGAACGCCTCCACCAGGAGCATCACGTAGGCGTTCTCGTTAACGACCATGCACGTGGCATTCTCATCCGTAAAGTCAGGGTTGAAGGTGAAGTCCAGGGCCGTGAAGAAGTCGACCGAGCGTTTCAGGTCCTGGACGGGCAGGTTGAGGAAGAGTTGGGTAGCCATGGGCTCAAACTAGCACCGGGCCCTGACAGATGTCAGCCGCTCCCCCGGCTCGGGCGGGGAGTGCTCCCTGCTTACTGGCCGTAGAAGACCCGCTCAAAGACCGCGCGGGCCCGGCGGCTGACCCGCAGGTAGTCCTCTTCCAGGGCAGCGGCATGGCCTGGTTCATAGCCGCACCAGCGTGCCACGGCCTCCAGGTCGCGCCGCGAGGACGGAAGCAGGTCTGAGGCCTTGCCGCTCCAGATGACGTTGGCGGACCTGATCCGGCTGGCCAGCCGCCAGGCCGCCGCAAGGAGATCCGCGTCGTCCCGTGCGAGCAGGCCCAGTTGCGTCGCCGCCTTGAGCGCACCGATGGTGGAGGTGGTCCGCAACTCCGGGTGTTTGCCCGCGTGCTGGAGCTGCAGCAGCTGGACCAGCCACTCGACGTCGCTGAGCCCGCCGCGGCCCAGCTTGAGGTGACGGGCAGGATCCGCACCACGGGGCAGGCGTTCGGACTCCACCCGGGCCTTGATCCGCCTGATTTCGCGCACGTCCTGCTCCGCCACAAACTCCGGGTAGCGGATGGGATTGATGAGTTCGACGAAGTCCGCGGCCAGGGTGTCGTCGCCGGCCACGGGCCGGGCCCGCAACAGTGCCTGCGCCTCCCAGATGAGCGACCAGCGGCGGTAGTACTCGGCGTAGGAGTCCAGGGAGCGCACCATGGCCCCGTTTTTTCCCTCGGGCCGCAGGTCCGCGTCCATCTGCAGGACCCGTTCGGCCATAATGGCCGGCTTCAGCGGCTGGGTGAGGAGGCTGGAGACCTTGGCAACAATCCGCGACGCCTGCTCTTGCGCTTCACCCTCGGAGAAGCCCGGCAGCGCGCGGTGGACGTAGATCACGTCGGCGTCGGACCCGTAGCCGATTTCGCGCCCGCCCTGCCGGCCCATGGCCACCACCAGGACAGAGGTTTTCAACGGTCCGCCGGCCGGCACAATTCCTTCGGCAACGCGCAGTGCACCCAGGACAGCTGCCCTGTCGGTGTCCGCCAGCGCTGCTCCCACCTCCTCCTGGTTCAGCAGTCCCGCGGAATCGGCGATAGCGATCCGCAGCGTCTCGCGCCGCCTGATCAGGCGGATCAGGCGCATGGCGCTTCCCGGATCCGCGTGGCGGGACATCTTGGCGGTGATCTCCTGCCACTGGCCCTCGAAGCTGACCGGCACCAGGTCCTTGTCATGGCCGAGCCACGCCACCGATTCCGGGGAGACTTCCAGGAGGTCCGCGATCAGCCGCGAGTTGGAGAGCACGTGGCACAGCCGCTCGGCCGCCGCCTTGGAGTCCCGAAGCATGCCCAGGTACCAGTGGGTGGTGCCCAGGGCTTCGCTGACCCGGCGGAAGGCGAGGAGTCCGGCGTCGGGATCCACGCCTTCTGCCAGCCAGTCCAGCAGGATGGGCAGCAGCTGCCGCTGCAGTGCGGCCCTGCGGCTGACGCCGGCAGTAAGGGCCTCAATGTGGCGCATGGCGCCCTTCGGGTCCCGGTAGCCGAGTGCGGCGAGCCGGCCCTGGGCGGCTTCGGGCGTCAGCTTGGCGTCCTCGCTGCTGAGCTTGGCTGCCGTGTTGAGCAGGGGACGGTAAAAGATCCGCTCATGCAGCTCACGCACCGAGCGCTTGGTTTTCTGCCATGCGGCCAGCAGGGCGTCCGGATGCGGACGTTCATTGGAAAATGGGCCCAGCACTGCTTTGGCCAGTGCCCGGAGTGCTGGTTCGCCCACCGGCATGAGGTGGGTCCTGCGCAGCTGGAAAAGCTGGATGCGGTGCTCCAGCAGGCGGAGGTAGCGGTAGGCATTGTCGAAGGCGGCAGCATCGGCGCGGCCGATGTAGCCGCCGGCGGACAAGGCGGCGATCGCGGATGTGGTGTCGCGCCGGCGGAGCGATTCGTCGGATTTTCCGTGCACCAGCTGGAGCAGCTGCACGGTGAATTCAACGTCGCGCAGTCCGCCGCGGCCCAGCTTGATCTGCCGCTGCTCCTCGGCGGGCGGTATGTGTTCGGTGACGCGGCGGCGCATGGCCTGGACAGACTCAACAAACCCGTCGCGGCTGGCGGAGCTCCAGATCAGCGGAGTGATGGCTTCTTCGTACCGTTGGCCGAGGGCTGCGTCGCCGGCGATGGTCCGGGCCTTCAGCAGCGCCTGGAACTCCCAGCTCTCAGCCCACCGCGCGTAATATGTCTGGTGCGAGGCGAGGGTCCGGACCAGCGGCCCGGATTTTCCTTCCGGCCGGAGGTTCGCGTCCACCTCCCAGAGTCCAGGTTCCCTGGCAACTGATGAGATGGCCCGGGAGATTCCGCTGGCCAGTGCAGTGCCGATGGTGGCGGCCCGCGCGTCGTCCAGGCTGCCCGGCTCCACCACGTAGATAACATCGACGTCGGAAATATAGTTCAGCTCGCGGGCTCCGCATTTGCCCATGCCAATAACGGCCAGGCCAACGTCGGCCACGTCCGCGGCGTTGAACTGGCTGGCTGCCTCGGCGCGCGAGACGGCGAGGGCCGCCTCGATGGCGGCGCCCGCAAGGTCGGCGAGCTCCCCGCCCACGGACGGCATGAAGTCCAGGGGGTCGGCGGCGCACAGGTCCTTGACCGCCAGGTCCACGATTCCCCTGCGGTAGGCCGTCCGAAGGGCTGCGTAGGCGTCCGTTCCGGTGGCTGCGGCGACGGGCCGGGCGGCGCGGGGATCTGCACCCACCGACTGCAGCAGGGAGGCACGCAGCTTGTGCGGATCTGCCGGCAGCGGCTCCGGGCTGGGCCGTACCTCAAAGGCGGCCAGGTGTTCGGGGTGGCGGATGAGGAACTCCCCCAGCGCCTCAGATGCTCCCAGGACGCGGTACAGCGGCTCGCTGGTCTCGGGGTCAGCGCCCGCCAGCTCCCGCAGGGCGGGATGCTTTTCGATCAGGCGGACCAGGGACTGCAGAGCAGTGTCCGGGCTGGCAGCCATCTGGAGCCCGGCAAAGAGCCTGTCTTCATCCAGTCCTTCGAGCTCGCGGGCAGCGAGGAACCGCCCGCCCTTTTCGAGGTCGCTGAAACCGGCGGAAATCAGGCGCCGTGCGAGGCTCACCACCGCTCCCTAGAGAATGCCCAGGTTGCGCTGCAGTTCGTAGGGCGTCACCTGGAGGCGGTAGTCCTGCCACTCGGCGCGCTTGTTGCGCAGGAAGTGTTCGAAGACCTGCTCGCCCAGGATCTGCGGCATCAGTTCGGAATCCTCCATGGAGCGGATGGCGTCATGCAGGCTCGCGGGAAGGGGATCGTGGCCCATGGCACGGCGCTCGGCCGAACTGAGGGACCAGACGTCGTCCTCGGCAGCGGCAGGCAGGTCGTAGCCCTCTTCGATGCCCTTGAGCCCGGCGCCCAGCAGGACGGCGTACGCGAGGTACGGGTTGGCTGCCGAATCGATGCCGCGGTACTCAATCCGGGCGGACTGGCCCTTGCCCGGCTTGTACAGCGGAACGCGGACCAGTGCGGAGCGGTTGTTGTGTCCCCAGCTCAGGTAGCTTGGAGCCTCGCCACCGCCCCAGAGCCGCTTGTAGGAGTTCACGAACTGGTTGGTTACGGCCGTGAACTCGGGCGCGTGCTTGAGGATGCCGGCAATGAACTGGCGGGCGGTCTTGGACAGCTGGAACTCGGAGCCGGCTTCGTAGAACGCGTTCGCGTCGCCTTCAAACAGGGAGAAGTGGGTGTGCATGCCGGAGCCGGGGTGCGCTGTGAAGGGCTTGGGCATAAACGTGGCGTAGGTCCCCTGCTGGAGCGCAACTTCCTTGATGACGGTACGGAACGTCATGATGTTGTCCGCCGTCTGCAGCGCATCGGCATACCGGAGGTCAATCTCGTTCTGGCCCGGACCGGCCTCGTGGTGGCTGAATTCCACCGAGATTCCCACCGATTCCAGCATGGTCACAGCGGTCCGGCGGAAATCCTGCGCTACGCCGCCGGGCACGTGGTCGAAATAGCCGCCCTCGTCCACGGGCACCGGGGCGCCGTCCGGTCCCGGTTCCTGGGACTTGAGGAGGTAAAACTCGATTTCCGGGTGGGTGTAGCAGGTGAAGCCCATGTCCGCGGCCTTGGCAAGGGTGCGCTTGAGGACGTTGCGGGGATCCGCGGCCGAGGGCTCGCCGTCCGGCGTGAGGATGTCGCAGAACATGCGTGAGGTCTGCTCGGTTTCGCCGCGCCACGGCAGGATCTGGAAAGTGGACGGGTCCGGCTGCGCCAGCATGTCGGACTCAAAGACGCGGGCGAGCCCCTCAATGGCTGAACCGTCGAAACCAAGGCCTTCCTCGAAGGCGCCCTCCACTTCCGCAGGCGCAAGGGCCACGGACTTGAGTGAACCCACAACATCGGTGAACCACAGGCGCACGAAACGTACGTCGCGCTCTTCGATTGTGCGCAGGACAAACTCTTGCTGGCGGTCCATGATGGCCTCTTCTGTCGGTCAACGTCCATGCCCCGGTCCGCAGAGGAGGAAGCCGGAAAGCAGTTCACCAACACTGTACTAAGCAATTGGCGCCGATGCTGGAGCCTGCGGGCCGCGTAACACAGCGTTAACACGCCAGGGCAGTGAAAGGCACGGCTGCACCGCCGGGTCCGGGCCGCTGCCACCGCCGCCCATATGACGCGAATCACCAGGGAGGGAGCCGCCGCCGCTGGCTAGGACTGCGGGTGCGGCACTACGCTCATGCCATGGCCTCAAGCAACAGCTCCGACTCAAGCCTGCCCGCCGACGTCCCCGCCCCCTACGGCAACGGCCCGGGGGAGACTGTCCAGGCCGCCGCCGGCCGGAAGCCGGCGAAGGTCCGCATCCACCACCTCCAGCAGGCCAAGGATGAGGGCACGAAGTTCGCGATGCTGACCGCCTACGAGCAGTACACGGCAGAAATCTTCGACGCCGCCGGCATCGAGGTGCTCCTGGTGGGAGACTCGGCCTCCAACAATGTCTTCGGCAATGAGACCAGCCTTCCGGTCACCGTGGACGAGCTGCTTCCGCTGTGCCGGGCGGTGGCGCGTTCCGCCAGGCGCGCCCTTGTTGTGGCCGACCTGCCGTTCGGCAGCTACGAGGTCTCGCCTGAGCAGGCGGTCGCTGCGGGAGTGAGGTTCCTGAAGGAGGGCCTGGCGCACGCGGTCAAGATCGAGGGCGGGAAGTACTACGCCCCTACTGTCCGGGCAATGGTGCAGGCCGGAATCCCCGTGATGGCCCACATTGGCTTCACGCCGCAGAGCGAGCACGCGCTGGGCGGGTACCGCGTCCAGGGCCGCGGCGACGATGCCCAGAGGTTAATTGACGACGCCGTGGCGCTGGCCGAGGCGGGCGCCTTCAGCGTGTTGATGGAAATGGTTCCCGCGGAGACTGCGGCTGCGGTGGACGCAGCCGTCAGCGTTCCCACCGTCGGCATCGGTGCCGGCAAGGAAACCACCGGCCAGGTGCTCGTGTGGCAGGACATGGCGGGCCTGCGCGGCGGCAGGATGGCCAAGTTCGTCAAACAGTATGCGGACCTGCGCACCACTCTTCTTGACGCCGCCGCAGCCTACGGTGAGGATGTCCGGTCCGGCCGGTTCCCCGGCCCCGAACACACTTTCTGAATACCGGCCCAAGGAGCAGGCCGGCACTCAGCCGTCAGTCGTCGTCGTCCTGCTTTTCCCACGCCTCATTGCGCGCGCGGACCTTTTCCAGGGCGTGCTCGGCCTCTTTCCTGGTTTTGTAGGGGCCGATCAGCTGGCTCCAGTCCGACAGCCGGTCCTCCTCAACCTCGTGGGTCTTGATGTTGTACCAGTACTCAGTCATCCCTTTTCCCCGTTCCGCCGGCCGGGAAGGTGCGGCCGTGACGCGCGTAACTTAGATTCTTACGCGGCACAGACGCGGCTCCCGGTTGTTAGGCCTTCTGTGGTGCCTTATATGATCAATCTATGCCTTCCCTTGCCTCGACTGCACCCATCGGCACCCTCACCCCGGGGACCGTTGGCCCGCAGCGTCCCGTTCCGGCGTCCATCCCCCGCCCGGAGTATGTCGGCAAACCGGCACCTGCCAAATTCACCGGTTCGGAGGTCAAATCCGCCGAAACGATCGAGAAGATCCGCGTGGCCGCCAGGATCGCCGCGCAGGCCATTGTCGAGGTGGGCAAACACATCGAGCCCGGCGTCACCACGGACCAGCTGGACAAGGTGGGCCACGAGTTCCTCCTTGACCACCGCGCGTACCCTTCCACGCTGGGGTACCGGGGGTTTCCCAAGTCCTTGTGCTCGTCGTTGAACGAGGTCATTTGCCACGGGATCCCGGATACAACGGTGGTCCGGGACGGCGACATCATCAATATCGACATCACGGCCTACATTGGCGGCGTCCATGGGGACACCAACTACACCTTTATGGTGGGCGATGTCGACGAGGAATCACGCCTCCTGGTGGAACGGACGCAGGAATCCCTGAACCGGGCCATCAAGGCCGTGGCCCCGGGCCGCGAGATCAACGTGATCGGCCGCGCCATCCAGTCCTACGCCAAGCGCTTCGGCTACGGTGTTGTCCGGGACTTCACGGGACATGGCGTGGGCGAAGCGTTCCATACCGGGCTGATCATCCCGCATTACGATGCCGCCCCGGCCTACAACACGGTGATCGAGGCCGGCATGGTGTTCACCATTGAACCGATGCTCACGCTGGGAACGGTGGAGTGGGAGATGTGGGCTGATGACTGGACCGTCGTGACCCGGGACCGCAAGCGCACCGCGCAGTTTGAGCACACCCTGCTGGTCACAGATACAGGCGCAGAGATCCTCACCCTGCCCTGACCGGCGCCGCACCACCTGGTGGCCGGCACCCTGCTTGCCCCCGCTGCCGCTGACAGAACAAACCACCGCTGCTGGACAAGCAGCCACCGCTGACTTAGCTACAACCGGGCCGGCTGCCTGCCGGCCCTTCCCTGCCCGCCCCTGCATGAACGGAAACCCATTGGCCAACAAGGACGAGAAGTCGCACAAGAAAGCCCCGCTGATCGGCATCGACATCGGAGGCACGGGAATCAAGGGCGGCATTGTCGACCTGAAAAAGGGCAAGCTCCTGGGCGAACGGTTCCGCGTGCCCACCCCGCAGCCGGCCACCCCTGAGTCCGTGGCTGAGGCAGTGGCGCTGGTGGTCTCAGAGCTTTCCGCCCGTCCCGAGGCGCCCGCCGCCGGCTCCCCCGTGGGCGTGACCTTCCCGGGCATCATCCAGCACGGTGTGGTCCACTCTGCCGCCAACGTGGACAAAAGCTGGCTTAACACGGACATCGATGCCCTCCTGACCGCGCGCCTGGGCCGTCCCGTGGAGGTCATCAACGACGCCGATGCCGCCGGGCTCGCCGAAGCGCGCTACGGAGCGGGGGCCGGGGTTGCCGGCACGGTCCTGGTGATCACGCTGGGCACCGGCATCGGCTCGGCCTTCATCTTCGACGGCAAGCTGGTGCCGAACGCCGAGCTGGGTCACCTGGAGATCGACGGCCACGACGCCGAGACCAAGGCCTCCGCCGTGGCCCGTGAACGCGACGGGCTCTCCTGGGAGGAATACAGCGTCCTCCTGCAGCGCTACTTCTCCCACGTCGAGTTCCTGTTCTCCCCCGAACTGTTCATCGTGGGCGGCGGCATCTCCAAGCGCGCCGACGAATACCTGCCCAACCTCAAGCTCCGCACGCCCATCGTCCCGGCGGTCCTCCGCAATGAGGCCGGCATCGTGGGTGCCGCGATCGAAATCGCCCTGAAGCACAAGCTCGCGAAATAAAGCTGGCGCTCCTGCCCCTCGGCCCCCGGGCCGGGCAGGGGTGCCGGCGGCGGCAGCGGCTTCCCCTCCGCTGCCGCCACCGGAGATTAGGGTGGACCCTTACAACGGGCTCTTTTCCGAGGTTTTGGGGCCCTTCCGGGCGATGCCCTTGGCATCGTCTTCGGCTTCCTGGCGGAGCAGGGCAATGGCCGTTTCAAAATCTTCAAGGGACTCAAAGGCCTGGTACACGCTGGCGAACCGGAGATAGGCCACTTTATCCAGCTTCTGCAGCGGCCCGAGGATTACCAGGCCCACCTCGTGGGCGTCGATTTCGGCCGCACCGGAAGAACGGATCTGCTCTTCGACTTCCTGTGCCAGCAGGGCGAGATCGTCTTCGCTGACCGGCCGCCCCTGGCATGCCTTGCGGACGCCGTTAATGACCTTGCTGCGGCTGAAGGGTTCCCCCACGCCGGACCGCTTGATAACCGACAGGCTGGTGGTTTCCACCGTGGTGAACCTGCGCCCGCACTCAGGACACTGGCGGCGGCGGCGGATGGCCGAGCCGTCGTCGGCCATGCGGCTGTCCACTACCCGTGAATCGGGATTACGGCAGAACGGACAGTACATGGACGTCCCTTCTTTAGCTCCGTGGCGGTGCCGCGCTTGCAGTGTCAGTTGCAGTGTGAAGTTGCAGTTTCATGGGCAAACGCGGGCTCTGTTGCGTCTTCAATTCTATGGCCCGGCGCAGGGTAATAACAAGCGTGTAACTACTACATGTTGTGGTGGGCGGTACTAGATGTCGTTACGCCCGCCGGCGGACTGGCCGCCGAACCGGGCCGTGACAGCTTCCCCGTGCGCAGGCAGGTCTTCCGCGCCGGACAGGCTCACGATATGGCCGCTGACCTCCGCCAGCGCATCCCGGCTGTAGTTCACCACCTGGATTGCACGCAGGAAGGTGGTGACGTTCAGGCCGGAGGAAAAGGCAGCGGTACCGCTGGTGGGCAGCACGTGGTTGGAACCCGCGCAGTAGTCCCCCAGGCTCACCGGGCTGTAGTCGCCAACAAAGATGGCCCCGGCGTTGCGGATCCTCGCCGCCACGGCCGCTGCGTCCCGGGTCATGACCTCCAGGTGCTCAGCGGCATACGCGTCGCATGCTGCGATCCCCTGATCCAGGTTGTCCACCAGGACAACTCCTGACTGGGGACCGGAGAGGGCCTCCCGGACCCGGGCCGTGTGCTTGGTGGCAGCGGCCTGCAGATCCAGCTCTGCGCCTACGGCTGCGGCCAGGTCCTCCGAATCGGTAATCAGCACCGATGCTGCCTTGGGGTCGTGCTCGGCCTGGCTGATGAGGTCGGCTGCCACCAGCGCGGGCTGGGCCGTGGAGTCGGCCAGGATCGCGATCTCCGTGGTCCCCGCCTCGGAGTCGATTCCCACCACGCCCTTCACCAGGCGCTTGGCGGTGGCCACGAAGATGTTGCCCGGTCCGGTGACCACATCCACCGGCTCCAGCGCAGGACCGGTTTCCGTTGCGGACACCCCATAGGCGAACGCGGCGATCGCCTGCGCTCCGCCGATGGCGTACACCTCGGTGATGCCCAGCAGTGCTGCGGCGGCAAGGATGGTGGGGTGCGGAAGCCCGCCGAACTCCTTTTGGGGAGGTGAGGCCAGGGCAATGGACTCCACCCCGGCGGCCAGGGCCGGTACCACGTTCATGATCACCGAGGAGGGGTAGACGGCCAGGCCGCCGGGAACATAGAGACCCACCCGCGCCACCGGCACCCAGTTCTGGCTGACCAGGGCGCCGTCGCCAAGTTGGACGTCGACGTTGCGGGGACGCTGGCCGTCGGCAAAACGGCGTGCCCGGCTGATCGATTCTTCCAGCGCCCGCCGCACGGCCGGGTCCAGCTCTCCGAGGGCGCCCGAGAGGGCCTCCTGGGGGACCAGCGGGTGGTCCTGTTCGACACCGTCAAAGCGCAAGGCCAGCTCCGCCAGGCCAGCGAAGCCCCGCCGCCGCACCGTCGAAATGATGTCGAGGACCTTTTCTTCGGCGTCGGCCATAGTCTGTCCCTGGGCGCGGGGGACGGCGGCACGGAGTCCCGCAAGGGTCAGGTTCCGGCCCCGGAGGTCAATGGTCCGGAAGCTCACGGCGGCAGCGGCAGGGGTGGCGGGAAACTCCGAAGAAATGGTCACCGCACTATTTTACGGGTCTAACCCCACGGTGCCGCGACCCCTCCGCGCCGGCGTCGTCCTTCTTTCCCAGGTGGTGCATCAACTCCAGCACAAACACGGACACCGCCGTAGCAGCCGGCCACAGCAGCAGTACCGGCAAAGCGCGCAAGGAAAAAGCGATACTGGCATTGGCGGTGGCATCGACGGCGGGGCCAAACAGCCGGGCGGACAAAACACCCGCCTGCCAGGCCAGGACTGCGCCGCACAGTCCGCCGGCGAGGCCCATCAAGAGGCTTGCTTGCGGATCCTGGCGCTTTTTCTCCGTCAGGAACACTGCCAGCAGGCATCCTGCGAAGACCAGGAGCCCTGCCAGTGTCAGGTCCCTTGGCAGCCAGACTTGGGGGCGGGCGCCGTCGCCCAGGGCGGGGTCCCGGGTGATCAGGTTGAGGCCTCCAGGGGCCAGCAGCCACCAAAGAATTCCTGCCGGCAGGCCGGCCGCAGCAGGCAGCACGAACATGGCCCAAGGCAGGCGCGGACGTGCCCGTCCGGTCGGATGTGTCATGCAACAAACCTTAACAGTTGTTCCGGCAGCTTAACTCCCCGGCGTGGGGCTTCAAGAGATTCCGCGCCTGGCCGGCGGGCCCATACAGTTGAAGGAGAACACCACAACCACCACCAGGAGTTTCCGTGACCGAAAACGAGGCACCCTTCGAACGGACGTTCAAGGAAATGTTCCGGCGCCATGCCGCCGGCGTTGCCATCATTACGGTCAATTACCAGGACCGCCCGTTTGGGTTCACAGCCACATCGGTGGCATCGCTGTCCGCGCAGCCGCCGCGCTTCACTTTCAACATGGCCCGGAGCTCCGGGTCCTGGCCGGCCGTGGCCAACACCACCTACATCGGGGTACACATGCTCGGCCTTGAGAACCAGGCACTGGCCGACCGTTTTGCCCGTGGCACCAACCGCTTTGAGGGCGACCACTGGGAGGTGGGGCCGCACGGCGTCCCGGTGCTGAAGGACGTGGCCGGCTGGCTGATCGGCGAAGTGCAGATGCGCCTCTCATTCGAGAACAATGCCGTGGTGGTGGTCCAGGTGGTTGACGGCCAGGTGGGCGGGGAGGGCTCACCGCTGCTCTACCACGGGGGCGCCTACAGCCAGCCCGTCCCGCTGGACTACGAGATTTAGCTGCACCCAGGAAACGGACGACCGTCGTCGGCACGCGGGTGCCGCCGTCGTCCGCTTCTTTCTCAGGCGTCCAGGCAGGCCGGGCCCAGCAGGACCTTCAAGTCACCAAACAGTGACGGGCTCGGATTCACGCGGAGGTGGACCGGCAGGCCCATGACCTCCGTGCGGGTGTCACCCTGCAGGTGCAGGCGCACCTCCGAGTTGCCGCGGTGCGTGCGGAGCACATCGCCAAGCTCCGTGACCACAGCTTCCGTGGCCTTATGCGTGGGCATGGTGATCACCAGCGGCCCGCCCAGCCCTTCGCTCAGGTCCGGAACGGAAAGCTCCATGCAGTTGAGGGTGATCGCGCCGTCGTCGCGCTTCTGCAGGCGCCCCTTGACCACCACGATCAGGTCCTCGGCCAGTACCGAGGCAATGGGTCCGTAGACCTGGCCGAAGAACATGACTTCCATCGAACCGCCGAGGTCCTCCACCTCGGCCCGGGCGTAGGCATTTCCGCTGGCCTTCGCGATGCGCCGGCTCAGGGACGTGATCATGCCGGCGATGGTGATGATGGCACCGTCCTGCGGCCCGTCTTCACCCAGGACCGAAGTGATGCTCATCTCGGCGTGCTGGCTCAACACCCCTTCAAGGCCCTGCAGGGGGTGGTCCGAGACGTATAAGCCCAGCATGTCCCGCTCGAAGGAGAGTTTGTCCTTCTTCTCCCATTCCGGCAGGTCCGGAATGTCGATGCTCAGCGACGACTCCGACTCGGCCTCCTCGAAGCCGGCAAAGAGGTCAAACTGCCCAATCGCTTCATTCCGCTTGAGCGTGATGACCGAGTCGATCGCTTCTTCGTGGATCATCGCCAGGGCACGGCGGTGGTGGCCCAGCGAGTCGAAGGCTCCGGACTTGATCAGTGACTCGATGGTCCGCTTGTTGCAGACCACAGCCGGAACCTTCATCAGGTAGTCCTTGAAGGACGTAAACGCGCCCTCGCTCTCGCGCGCGGCCACCATGGCCTCCACCACGTTGACGCCCACGTTGCGGATAGCGCCCATGCCGAAGCGGATGTCGTTGCCCACCGGGGTGAAGTTCAGGGCGGACTCATTGACGTCCGGCGGGAGCACGGTAATGCCCATGCGCCGGCACTCATTCAGGTAGATGGCGGACTTGTCCTTGTCGTCGCCCACGGATGTGAGCAGCGCGGCCATGTACTCGGGGGCGTAGTGGGCCTTGAGGTACGCGGTCCAGTAGGAGATCACGCCGTAGGCGGCCGAGTGGGCTTTGTTGAAGGCGTAGTCGGAGAAGGGCAACAGGATGTCCCACAGGGTTTTCACGGCCTCCATGGAGTAGCCGTTGTCCTGCATACCCTGCGAGAAGCCGGCGAACTGCTTGTCCAGCTCGGATTTCTTCTTTTTACCCATGGCGCGTCGGAGGATGTCTGCCTGGCCCAGCGAGTACCCGGCGAGCTTCTGCGCCACGGCCATCACCTGTTCCTGGTACACAATCAGGCCGTAGGTTCCGCCGAGGATTTCCGCCAGCGGTTCCTTGAGTTCGGGGTGGATGGGAATGACTTCCTGGATCCCGTTTTTCCGCAGCGCGTAGTCGGTGTGCGCGTTGGCGCCCATGGGGCCCGGCCGGTACAGGGCCAGGACAGCCGAGATGTCCTCGAAGTTGTCCGGCTTCATCAGCTTGAGCAAGGACCGCATGGGGCCGCCGTCGAGCTGGAAAACGCCCAGGGTGTCGCCACGTGCCAGGAGTTCATAGGACGGCGCGTCGTCGAGTTCCAGGGACTCGAGGTCCAGGTCGATGCCGCGGTTCATCTTGATGTTTTCCAGGGCGTCGGAAATGATCGTCAGGTTCCGCAGACCCAGGAAGTCCATCTTGATCAGGCCAAGGCCTTCACAGGTGGGGTAGTCGAACTGCGTGATCACCTGGCCGTCCTGGATACGGCGCATGATGGGGATGACGTCGATGATCGGATCCGAAGACATGATCACGCCGGCCGCGTGGACGCCCCACTGGCGCTTCAGCCCCTCGATGCCCAGCGCGGTCTCGAAGACCTTGGCTGCTTCCGGGTCCGTGCTGATCAGTTGGCGGAAGTCGCCGGCTTCGCCGTACCGCTTGGCCTCCGGGTTTTGGATGTCCGCCAACGGGATGTCCTTGGCCATCACGGCCGGGGGAAGTGCCTTGGTGAGCGTTTCACCCATGCTGAACGGGTAGCCGAGCACACGCGAAGAGTCCTTCAGCGCCTGCTTGGTCTTGATGGTGCCGTAGGTGACGATCATGGCTACACGCTCGTCACCGTACTTCCGGGTCACGTAGTCGATGACTTCCGAGCGGCGCCGGTCATCGAAGTCAACGTCGAAGTCGGGCATGGAAACACGGTCCGGGTTCAGGAACCGTTCGAAAATGAGGCCGTGGCGCAACGGGTCCAGGTCGGTGATGCGCATCGCGTACGCCACCATGGAGCCGGCGCCGGAACCACGGCCCGGACCCACCCGGATGCCGTTGTTCTTGGCCCAGTTGATGAAATCCGCCACCACCAGGAAGTAGCCGGGGAAACCCATGGAGGTGATAACGCCGAGCTCATAGTCCGCCTGCGCCCGGACCTCGTCCGGAACGCCGCCGGGGTAGCGGTAGTCCAGTCCCGTGGCAACTTCCTTAACCAGCCAGGACGTCTCGTCCTCCCCGGGAGGGCAGGGGAAGCGGGGCATGTAGTTGGCGCCGGTGTTGAAGGAGACCTCGCAGCGCTCCGCGATCAGCAGGGTGTTGTCGCAGGCGTCGGGGTGGTCCCGGAACAGCTCCCGCATCTCCTGCGGCGACTTCAGGTAGTAGCCGCTGCCGGAGAACGCGAAGCGGGAGCCGCCGTTGTCGTACGTAGGTTCCAGGAGGGTGGAGCCGGACTGGATGGCCAGCAGGGCCTCGTGGGCCTTGGCGTCATGCTCGTGCGTGTAGTGGAGGTCGTTGGTGGCAACGAGGGGAAGGTTCAGCTCCTTCGCGAGCCGGATCAGGTCTCCGGTGACGCGCCGTTCGATGTCCAGCCCATGGTCCATCAGTTCGCAGAAGTAGTTCTCTGCACCGAAAATGTCACGGAACTCGGAGGCGGCCGCCAGCGCCTCGCGGTACTGGCCCAGCCGCAGCCGGGTCTGGATCTCCCCGGACGGGCAGCCTGTGGTGGCGATGAGCCCCTCGGAGTAGGTGTTCAGGAGCTCACGGTCCAGCCGCGGCCATTTGCCGAACACCGCGTCCAGGGATGCGATGGAGGACGCCCGGAACAGGTTCCGCATGCCCGCGTTGTTGTAGCTGAGCAGCGTCATATGGGTGTAGGAACCACCGCCGGAGATGTCGTCCTTGCGCTGGTGCTCCTCGCCCCAGCGGACGCGGCCTTTGTCGCCGCGTGCAGTTCCGGGAGTGACATAGGCTTCGACGCCGATGATCGGCTTGATCCCTTTGTCGGTGGCCTTCTTCCAAAAGTCGAAGGCGCCGAACAGGTAGCCGTGGTCGGTGGTGGCGAGGGCCGGCATCCCCAGCCGCTCGGTTTCATCGAAGAGCTCGCCGAGCCGTGCAGCACCGTCCAGCATTGAATACTCGGTGTGGTTGTGGAGATGGACAAACGAGTCGTTGCTGGAAGTCACCGCACTATTCTATGCGTTAGCCCGGTGGCGGTCCGTCAGGCCCGCCCTGACTCCAGCACTTCCAGGGCAAACGCCAGGTCCTGCGGGTAGTCGCTGACAACACGCACGGACTCCCCCGTTACCGGGTGCTCGAAGCCGAGTTCCCGGGCGTGCAGCCACTGGCGGGTCAGGCCCAGGGTGGCGGCGAGCCGGGGATCGGCACCATAGGTGAGGTCGCCGGCGCAGGGGTGGCGCAGCGCGGAGAAGTGCACCCTGATCTGGTGCGTGCGTCCGGTCTCCAGGTGTACTTCCACCAGGCTTGCCTTGCCGAAGGCTTCCACCACTTCGTAGTGCGTGACGGAAGGCCGGCCGTCCTCGATCACGGCGAACCGCCAGTCGTGCCCGGGGTGCCGGCCGATGGGGGCGTCGATAGTGCCCACCAGCGGGTCGGGCAGGCCCTGCACCACTGCGTGGTACACCTTGTCCACGGTGCGCTCCTTAAAAGCACGTTTGAGGGCCGTGTAGGCACGCTCGGATTTGGCCACCACCATCGCGCCTGACGTCCCGACGTCGAGCCGGTGGACAATGCCTGCGCGCTCAGGGGCGCCTGAGGTGGAAATGCGGTAGCCCGCCCCGGCAAGGCCACCCACAACAGTGGGCCCCACCCATCCCGGGGAGGGATGGGCGGCGACGCCCACGGGTTTGTCGACCACGACGAAATCGTCGTCGTCCAGCAGGATCTTCAGGCCTTCCACAACTTCCTCCACGACTTCCAGGGGGTCACGCCGTTCCGGCAGGCTCACCTGGAGGACATCTCCGGCCACCAGCCTGGCCGACTTGCCCAATGCTTTGCCTTTGCTGAGGACATGGCCCTCGGCGATCAGGGTTGACGCCAGGGAGCGTGATATCCCCAGGAGCGCGGCGAGGCCCGCATCAGCGCGGGACCCCGCAAACTGTTCGGTGACGACGAGGCGCTCAAGCATCGCCGGATTTTTCCTTGCTGGCCGCCATCAACCGGGTTCCGTCCAAGGAAATGCCCCGCAGCGTCAGGATGCAGATGATCGCGACGGCGGACACCACGGCCGAGTCGGCGATGTTGAAGATCGCGAAGTTGGGCAGTTGGATGAAGTCAACCACATGCCCCATACCGAAGGAGGGTTCCCGGAAGAGCCGGTCCGTCAGGTTGCCCAGAGCACCGCCCAGCAGCAGGCCCAATGCCAGGGCCCACCAGATGGAGCCGAGCTTGCGGACCTGGAACAGGATGGCAACGGCCACGGCAGCCATGATGATGGAGAACACCCAGGTGACGTTTTCCCCGATGGAGAACGCCGCTCCCGAGTTCCGGATGAAGTACCAGTGCAGTACAGGCGGCAGTACGGGGGTGCGCTCACCTTCCACCATGGTGGAGGTGACCCAGAGCTTTGTCAGCTGGTCGAGGACATAAGCGAAGACCGCGAACCCGGCAAAAAGGGACAGCAGCACGCCGCGGCGGGGGCGCGGCGAGGGCGGGACAGGGCGTGCGGCGTCGGCGGCAAGTTCGTCAGTCATGGTGCTTTCATTCGTAAAACCGGTGTCAATGCCAAAAGCCGGTGGCCGAGGAATCCTCAGCCACCGGCTTTCAGAATACGTGCTTGACAGACTAGTTGGCTTCGCTGACTTCCGGCGTAGCCACTGAACCGCGCGCATCAAGGTCGCGCAGCTGGCCTTCGATGTAGGCCTTCAGGCGTGAACGGTAGTCACGCTCGAAGCCGCGCAGCTGCTCCACCTTGCGCTCGAGAACCGAACGCTGCTGCTCGAGGGCACCAAGGATTTTCCGGGACTTCTCCTGTGCATCGTTGACCAGGCTGCTGGCTTCGATCTGCGCCTCGGCGATGATCTTGTCCTTCTGCGCCTGTCCGTCAGCGACGTGGCGGTCGTGCATCTGCTGGGCCATGGCGAGCAGGCCGGCAGCCGATTCGGCTGAAGTGCTGGCGGCAGGAGCGGCGGCTACAGGAGCGGCAGCTGCCGGGGCAGCCTGCTGGACGTCCTTCTTCTTGCGCTCCTCGGCAGCCTTGGCTTCTGCTTCGGCCTTCTCGCGGGCTTCGTCCTTCTCGGACTTGACGGGCGCGGGGACCTTTTCCACCACGGGCGCGGCAACGGTGCTTGCCGGAACGCTGGAACCAACTTCGGCGAGCTTCTTGCGAAGTTCGTCGTTTTCCTGGTTCAGGCGCCGGAGCTCGACGACGATCTCGTCCAGGAAGTCATCAACCTCGTCCTGGTCGTAGCCTTCGCGGAACTTGGTCGGCTGAAAGCGCTTGTTGACAACGTCTTCTGGCGTCAAAGCCATCTGGTCACCTCACTGGTCTGGTTAGTCAGTAGGCCTTCCGGCCGTCAAAACTACGGTACCTAAATTTGGTCTTGTTCCTCTAATTCAACACTGCGGTGTCAAACGCGAGTTTCTCTTCGCATAACATTCGTGGTCCCCGGCGGGTTCCATCCCTGCGCTGCTGGTCTAGCGGCTAAATCAGGCGAGGCCTCTGGTGATCCCCATGGCAATGCTGACGCCAATGAACAGGACCAGGAAGCCCAGGTCCAGGGAGATGCCGCCAAGACGCAGCGGCGGGATCATCCGCCGCAGTCCGTTCAGCGGCGGATCGGTGATGGAGTACACCGCGTGCGCCACTACCAGTGCTGCCCCCCGGGGGCGCCATTCCCGGGCAAACATTTGGACCCAGTCGAAAACCAGGCGAATGATCAGTGCGACAAAGAACAACAAAAGCGCGAGATAGACAAGCCCGAAAACAATTCCCATGACTTACTTCATATCTCCAAGTCCCTTGTGGATACCGCGGTGTTCCTTGCGATGTGTCTTGTCTATTTCAGCACAGATGCCAGGCAGGTGTGTCCCTGCCTGGCATCTGCGTCAGCTGAGTGCTCAGCTTTGGTTGAAAAAGCTGGCCGTGGTATCGCTGGCCTTCTTGTCGTCGCCGATGACCTCCACGTACGACGGCGAGAGCAGGAAGACCTTGTTGGTCACCCGCTCAATGCTTCCGCGGAGGCCAAAAACCAGGCCCGCAGAGAAGTCAACCAGTCGCTTGGCGTCTGCCTCCCCCATGTCCGTTACGTTCATGATGACAGGGATGCCGTCACGGAAGCTTTCGCCGATGAGTTTGGCATCGTTGTACGACCGGGGGTGGATAGTGGTGATCTGGCGGAGACCGGTGGCCTCCTCGCGGCTCGAGGCCGCGCGCTTGATGGGGGTCACTGGGGCGCGGTATTCCTCTTCGGGGGCGTGGGACGATTCGCGGCTGACCTCGCGGACGGGTGCAGGGGCACGGCGCTCCTCGCGGTCAGCTTCCATCGTTTCGTCCTCATCCTTACGTGTGGTCTGTTCCTCGGACTCGTAGTGTTCATCGCCGTCGGCGAGCCCAAGATAGATCATTGTCTTGCGCAGAGCGCCGGCCATGGTCGACTCCTAATCGTGTCCGTAAGCGGGCCGCCCAATGGCTTGACAGCACTGGAGTCCCCCGCCCATCACTTCCAATAGCACCGACGCTACCCCACCGCGGGACGCGATCCGAGAATATCGGAGCCGATTCTCAGGTGTGTCGCTCCGAACGCGATGGCCGCTTCCAGGTCCTGGCTCATACCGGCGGAAATGCCTGTGGCAGCGGGATGCTCCGCCACCAGCCGGGCTGAAACCCCCGCGAGTTTTTCGAAGGCGGCTTCCGGCGGGGCGCCCAGCGGGGCCACCGCCATCACCCCTGCCAGGTCCAGGCCCGCGGAGGTTGCTATCCGTTCGGCAAGCGGCAGCACGTCTTCCGGGAGTGCACCGCCGCGGTGCGCTCCGGCGTCGTCCTCCAGGCTGACCTGGATGAAGCAGCGCAGCGGCGCCCGCCCGGTGCTGTCGCACTCGGCCTGCGCGGCCTTGGCCAGCGCGTCCACAAGCTGCGGCCGGTCAACGGAGTGCACAGCGGCGGCGTACCGGAGCACCGACTTGGCCTTCTTGCTTTGCAGCTGGCCCACGAAGTGCCAGGTAAGGCCGCAGTCCGCGAGCTGGAGTGCCTTCGCTGACGCCTCCTGGTCGCGGTTTTCGCCGACATCGGTGACACCCAGCCCTGCGAGCCGTCTTATGTCCTCGGCAGGGTGGAACTTGGTCACCACGATCAACGTGGGGGGACTTCCTTCGCGGCCTGCCGCGCTTGCCGCCGTCTCGATGCGCTGGCGGACGGCGGCCAGCCGCGTCCGGAGTTCGCCGGAGCGCGTGTCACCGCCTGCGGCGGCCTCAGTCATGGCACCACACCAGGCCTGCGAAGCGCCCGGTGAACTTGTTCCTGCGGTACGAGAACAGGGACGGCGTTTCCAGGGTGCACGGACCGCTGTATTCCACAGTGACACCGGCCTGTTCCAGCTGGCTTCGGGCACCGGCCGGCAGGTCCAGCCCGGGAGTTCCCCACGAGGTGGTGCTCAGTGAAGCAGGAACGGCGGCCGTTACTTCGGCCTGCAGCCCCGCCGGCACCTCGTAACAGTTGCCGCAAATGGAAGGACCCAGCCATGCGCGGATGCCGCTGGCGCCGAGGGACCGCATACTGTCAACGGCCGCCGGGATAACCCCGTTGGCAAGGCCTGGACGGCCGGCATGTACAGCGGCCAGGACAGGCCCCTCCGGCGACTCTCCGGCTAGCAGGACGGGGATGCAGTCCGCAACCATCACGGCAAGCGGGACGCCGCGGGAGACCATGGCATCGGCTTCGGGCGCCGGGCTGTCCTGGCCCATAACCGATACGGCGGTGCCGTGCACCTGGTTCATGAACCGCAGCCCCTGCGGCGCGACGCCCATGGTCCGTTCCAGGTGTCCGCGCCGCCTGAGGACCTCGTCCGGATCGTCACCCACGTGCAGTGCCAGGTTTCCGGCCCCGGCGTCAGTGAAGGCGACAGAGAGCCCGGGCCGGATATCGGCGCGCCAGTGGAACAAGCGGGTCCTACTTCAGGAAGTCGGGGACATCCAGGTCATCCGAGTGGCTGCCGGTGAGGTCCGGCTCCACCACGGAGGGGAGGTCGACGTCGAAGCCTGAGTCAGCCGGGACAGCGGAGGGCCGCTGCTGGCCCCAGTTGCTGAGCCCTGCGGCGCCAACGCCGGCGTGGATGGGCTGGACGCTGGCCTGGTGGCTGCCGGCGGACGGCGCCTGGGCAGGCGCCGGAGCGGCAGCGGGAGCGGCCGGGCGCTGCGGAGCGGCCTGGGGCTGGGACTGGTCCATCGAGGGCGAGGTGGCCTTGACGTCGTCGAACCCGGCGGCGATGACCGTCACCCGGGCTTCGTCGCCCAGGGCGTCGTCGATGACAGCACCGAAGATGATGTTCGCCTCCGGGTGCGCCACCTCCTGGACCAGGCGGGCAGCTTCGTTGATCTCGAACAGGCCAAGGTCCGAACCGCCCTGGATGGACAGCAGCACGCCGTGCGCACCGTCAATGGAAGCTTCCAGCAGCGGCGAGGCGATGGCAAGCTCTGCGGCCTTGACGGCACGGTCTTCGCCGCGGGCGGACCCGATTCCCATCAGCGCGGAACCCGCGCCCTGCATCACCGACTTGACGTCGGCGAAGTCGAGGTTGATCAGGCCGGGGGTGGTGATGAGGTCCGTAATGCCCTGGACGCCGGAGAGCAGCACCTGGTCAGCGGAACGGAAGGCATCCAGCACCGAGACGTTGCGGTCGCTGATCGAGAGGAGTCGGTCGTTCGGAATCACGATGAGGGTGTCCACCTCGTCGCGCAGGGCGTCGATGCCGGCTTCCGCGGAACCGGCACGGCGGCGGCCTTCAAAGGTGAACGGGCGGGTGACAACACCGATGGTCAGGGCACCAAGGGAGCGTGCGATGCGGGCGACGACGGGAGCACCACCGGTGCCGGTTCCGCCGCCTTCGCCGGCAGTAACGAACACCATGTCGGCGCCGCGCAGGACTTCCTCGATCTCGTCTGCGTGGTCTTCGGCAGCCTGCTTGCCCACCTCGGGGTTGGCGCCGGCACCGAGGCCGCGCGTCAGTTCGCGTCCCACGTCAAGCTTGACGTCTGCGTCGCTCATCAGCAGGGCCTGGGCGTCGGTGTTGATGGCGATGAATTCAACACCTCGGAGGCCGACCTCGATCATGCGGTTGACTGCGTTCACGCCACCGCCGCCGATGCCGACGACTTTGATGACGGCCAAGTAATTCTGCGGAGCTGCCACGTTACGTGTCCCTTGTTCGTGTCTTATTGCTAAATCTGATGAAGAGCTTAGTGCCTGCAACCTTAACCTTCGAGTTGAAGGTTATAGTTATGTCAAGTAACTCATGTCTGTGACGCTATTTCCTCTGGTTCACACATTCAATGACCGGCTCCGCGTGTCGGATTAATACCGGAAAGAAAGCGTGTCAGCGCGTCACCGGGTGCCGGGGCACGCTCACGTCGTACACCTTCACCGGGTTCTTCGGATCCACCGGAGCCTTGAGCAGGACGGCGAGCACTTTGGCTTTGAGTTCCTTCTCGCCCGCGTTGCCCCAGATGATGGTCTGGCCATCAACCAGCTTGAGTTCCACCGCATCTACAGACTGGGCCGAGGCATTGGAGAGCTTGGCCAGCACATCCGGCGGCAAGGCGCCCAGCACCTCTGCTGTGGCCCGGAAAAGGTCCTTACCGATGGTACCGGCACCGCCGTCGATGACGGGCAATGAGACCGAGGCCGGGTCAGTTGTTGACGCCAGCTGGATGCCGTCCACGTCGACCAGCTGGTACTGCTCCCCCTGCTTGACCAGGGCCACCGGCACGCGTTCCCGCACGGCCACCGCAAGGTCCGACGGCGGACGTGCCTCTGCGGACACGGACTTCACCTGGACCAGCGGCTCGAGGAGGCGCCCTACCTCCTCGTCGGTGACCTGCGGCAGCGGCTTGTTGCGCAGCGGTTCCAGCGCGGTCTCCACCTGGGCAGGTGTCAGCAGGTGCGTCCCCGACACCGAGATGGTTCGGACGGCAAGGGCAGGGGAAAATACCGCAGCGGCCAGGAGCCCGGCCACGACGGCAACCAGCGTGGCGGACACCAGCAGGACGTTCCTCTTCCGCCGTTTCCCCTTGGGCTCGGGAAACGCCAGAACATTCCCGGCATTGTCGGAAGCCTGCGCGGTCCCGTAGGGGTTTTCCTGAGCGGGCCCGCCTTTTTTTGGCCCGTCCTTCTTCAGTGCCCTTTTCGTCAGTCCGGCCACGCTGGCTTTCCGGGCTTCTTGAACCGGCTGCGGGGCGGGCTCCGGAACGGGGCGCGAAGCCGAGATGACGTCCTGGCTGCTGTCCGCATCCGGGCGTGGCTGACCGGGCCGGGCACCGGGGTTCCCCGGGCGCCGCCGCGTGGACGTATAAGTGGGGCGGCGCGGGCTAGGCACGCAGGGCCTCCACGATCTGCGGCCCGTACGCCGTTACGTCGCCGGCGCCCGCGGTGAGGATGATATCGCCCTCCCCTGCCGCATCGGCGAGTGACGCCACGGCCGCTGAGGCCGGAACCAGCCGCCCGCCGTCGTCCAGGTAATCCGCGATGAGCTGGCTGGTGACGCCGGGAATCGGATCTTCGCGCGCGGGGTAGATGTCAAGCACCCAGGCAGTATCGGCAAGGTTGAGCGCCTCGGCGAACTCCTTGGCGAATTCCCGGGTCCGGGAGAACAGGTGCGGCTGGAAGAGCACGTGCACCTTGTTGCCTCCGGCCACCGACCGGGCTGCGGCAAGGGCCGCGCGGACTTCGGTGGGATGGTGGGCATAGTCGTCGAAGACCCGCACACCGCGCGCCTGGCCTTTAAGCTCGAAACGCCGTGCTGCGCCGGAGAAATGCGCCAAGGCCCCGGCCGCTACGGCCGGCTCCACGCCCAGCTCCAATGCCACGGCAAAAGCGGCAGCCGCGTTCAGGGCGTTGTGCCGGCCCGGCACCTGCAGCTCAAGCTTGAACCGGCCGGACGGCGTGGCCACCGCGACGTTTCCCGGCCCGCCGTCGTGCAGCACCACCTCGGCTTCGTCGCCGGTCCCGTAAAGGACCACGCGGGCATTGCCGCGCTCCCTGGTGCGCTGCGCCAACGCCAGGGCGCCGGGATCATCCGCACAGGCGATCAGCACACCGTCGGCGGGCAGCAGGGCAGTGAAGCGGTCAAAGGATTCGTAGACGGCCTCGGCGGTGCCGTAATAGTCCAGGTGGTCCGGCTCCACATTGGTGACTACCGCAATTTTCGGCCGGTAGTTAAGGAATGACCCATCGGACTCATCCGCCTCGGCCACGAAGATCCCGGAGCTTCCATGGGCGGCATTGACGCCCAGCGCCGGGACGTTTGCGCCAATGGCAAAGGAAGGATCCAGGCCGGCGCCCTGCAGCAGGACGGCCACCATGGAGGTGGTGGTGGACTTGCCGTGGGTTCCGGCCACAGTCACCACCAGGTCCTCCCCCATGGTGGCGGCGAGGGCCTGGGAGCGGTGCAGCACCGGCAGGCCTGCCTCCCTTGCTGCCACCAGCTCCGGGTTGTCGGCGCGGATGGCGGAACCGGCCACCACTGTCTGGGCATCTGCCAGGTTGGCAGCGTCATATCCGACGGCGATGCGCGCACCCGCGGCGGAGAGGTCCGCCATCACGGGCAGGTCCTTGGCATCCGAGCCGCTGACCGGCACGCCGCGGGCCACCATGATCCGGGCGACGGCGGACATCCCCACGCCGCCGATCCCAACAAAGTGGACCTTGCCCAGCGACGCCAGAGTGGGGATGCTCACAGGACTCATGCGGGTACCGCTTCCATGACAAGACCAGCCATTCGCTGGTCGGCGTTTCGAATTCCAAGCCGGTAGGAGTTGGCTGCCATGGTGGCGAGCCGGGACTTGTCGGTCACAAGCGGGATGAGCTCCCGGTCTACCCACTCAGCCGTGAAGTCGCGGTCAGCCACCAGCACGGCGCCGCCGGCGGCCACCAGTCCGGCGGCATTCAGTGCCTGTTCGCCGTTGCCGATGGGCAGCGGCACCAGGACAGCCGGCACTCCGACGGCGGCAATCTCGCAGACGGTCGCGGCGCCGGAGCGGGCCAGCAGTACGTCGGCGGCGGCGTAGGCGAGCTCCATGCCGTCGATGTATTCGACCTGGCGGTATCCGTCGGCAGCCAGCAGCCTGCCGTCGTTGTCCAGGACCGACTTGCCGCGGCCGGTGATGTGCAGGGTCTGGATACCGGCGTCAGCGAGCTGCCCGAGGGCTCCGGCGATGGTCCGGTTGATGCTTTGGGCACCGGATGATCCGCCGGTGACGATCAGTGTGGGCTTTGCGGGGTCCAGTCCCAGTGTTTCCCGGGCGGATGCCCGGGCCGCCGCCCGGTCAAGCTGCGAGATTTCGGTGCGCATGGGCATGCCAACGTGCACGGCGCCCCGCAGCGGAGTGGCCTCGAAGGCCGCGGCCACGCGCCTGGTGAACAGCGCGCCCACCCTGTTCGCCAGCCCGGGGCGGATGTTGGCCTCATGGATCACTATCGGAATGCGGCGCTTCCGCGCGGCGAGGTACATGGGTGTGCAGACGTACCCGCCTACGCCCACCAGGACGTCCGCGGCCGCGTTGTCCAGGATGGCGCCGGCCTGCGCCACGGCGCCGGCGAGGCGTCCCGGAAGGCGAAAGAGGTCGGCGGAAGGCTTCCGGGGGAAGGGGACGCGGTTGATCGTCGCAAGCTCCACGCCGGCGGCGGGAACCAGCCGTGTTTCCATTCCCGACGGAGTTCCGACGGCCAGGAGGGCGGCGCCGGGAGCGGCACTGCGGATGGCTGCTGCGATGGCCAGGAGCGGGCTGATGTGGCCGGCGGTTCCGCCGCCCGCCAGGACGATTGATGGATTTTTCGAGGTCATCTCGGGTCAGGCACGCTTTCTTGAAGTCTTTTTCGTGGCGGCGGTGGTCCGCGCCGGTTTGGCCTTGAACTTCAGCATCCGTTTGGGGCGGATGGCCGGGGCCATCTGCTCCCGGGCCAGGGACAGCACCACCCCGATGGCGCAGAGCGACATCAGCAGGGCGGACCCGCCATAGGAAATGAACGGAAGCGGCACGCCGATGACGGGCATCAGGCCGGTCACCACTGACATGTTGACCGTCGCCTGGCCCAGCAGCCACACCATAATGGTGCCGGCCAGCACGCGGTGGAACATGTCCTCCTGCGCCACCACCACACGGTAGATGGCGGCTCCCAGGATGGCGAAAAGGATCAGGACGACGACGGTGCCCACCAGGCCGAGCTCCTCGCCGATGATGGCGAAAATGAAGTCGTTGTGGGCTTCGGGGATCCAGCTGTACTTTTGCCGGCTTTGCCCCAGCCCTACTCCGAACCAGCCTCCCGACGCGAGTCCGTAAAGGCCGTTCGTGGCCTGATAGTTGGCGTCGATCCCGTCGGCGCAGGACTGCCCGGTCCACCAGGAGGTGATGCGGCACATGCGGTTTGAACTGGTCACAGCCATAACGGCCGTTCCGGCCGCGGCCACCAGGCCTGCGATGCCGAAGAGATAAAGGGGCGCCCCGGCAAAGAAAAGTGCGGCAGCCGTAATCATCATGATGATCATGGCCGTTCCGAGGTCGTTTCCCACCAGGACCAGGCCAACGATGATGATGGCCATGGGGACGGCAGGAATCGCCACGTGCTGCCAGCGGCTCAGCAGCCGGCCCTTTCTGGCCAGGACGGTGGCCATCCAGAGCGCGAGTGCCAGCTTGGACGCTTCGGAGGGCTGGAAGGTGATGCCGCCGAGGTCGATCCAGTTTTTGTTGCCGTTGACCTCCGCGCCCACGATCTGCACGAGGCCCAGGAGGACCACTGCGGCGATGATTGCCACCCACGCGAGCCGTTTAAGCCACACCACATTGATGCGGGAGAGCACAAACATGGTGAAGATGCCGATGGCGGCGAACACCCCCTGCTTCAGCGCATCGCCGTAGGGCGACTTTCCCGCGGCAATGGATTCCACACTGGAGGCGGAAAGGACCATCATGATCCCGATCGCCGTCAGCGCCAGGGTTGAGCCGAGGATGAGGTAGTACGTGGAGCCGTTCTTGGAGGTCCCTGTGCCCTCCAGTGCCGACCAGAATTTCCGGTAGGCAGCTTTGACCCGCAGGGGGGCGGAGACCGGGCGTTGCGCGGGTACTGCCGAGGAGCCAGGGCCTGGCTTGCCGGCCTGCTGTTTGTCTGGCTGGGGCCGGGTGGGCGTACTGACCATCGTTACTCCTCGCCGGTCCGGGCCTGCCCTTCCACCAGCTCGCGGACAGCTTCGATAAAGGTGTCACCACGGTGAGCGTAGGAAGAGAACTGATCCATGGAAGCAGCTGCCGGAGCCATCAGCACAGTATCGCCGGATTCGGCGAGCTGTGCTGCTGACGCAACTGCACTGGCCATCACCGTCTCACCGGAGGAACCGGCGCGGACGGCACCGGCCGTTGCGGCAGTCTGCACCTTTTCAGTTTCACCCGCGCCCGGGATGATCACCGGGACATCCGGCGCGTGTCGCTGGAGGGCCTCGCTGAGTGCCGAGGTATCGCTTCCTATGAGCACCACGGCTTTGAGGCGTTGGACGTGCTCACGGATCAGGTCGTCGTAGCTGACTCCCTTGGAGAGGCCGCCGGCAATCCAGATGACATTGCTGAAGGTGGCCAGCGAGGCGGATGCCGCATGCGGATTGGTGGCCTTGGAGTCGTTAACCCACAAGACCCCGTTCTGGCGGGCTACCGGCTGGATGCGGTGGTCGCCGGGGATGTAGTCCTGGATCCCCCTCCGCACCGCCTGTGGGTCCACGCCGTACGCGCGCACCAAGCCTGCGGCTGCCAGGGCGTTGGCCACCATGTGGCGGGGTGCGAAGGCGCCGAGGTCGCGCATGGAAGCGAGCTCCGCGGCGCTGTCCTTGCGCTCGGCGATAAACGCCCGGTCCACGAGGAGTCCCTCCACCACGCCGAGCATGCTGATGGCAGGAGTGACGGTGGTGAAACCGACGGCGCGGCAGCCCTCAACGACGTCGGCGTTTTCCACCATGCGCTCGGTTTCGATCTGCTCGGCGTTGTAGAGGCAGGCCTTCTGCGTTTGCTCGTAGACCTTGGCCTTGTCCGCAAGGTAGGAATCGTAGGAGCCGTGCCAGTCGACGTGGTCCTCGGCCACGTTCAGGCACACGCTGGCTACGGGTGACAGGGAGTGCGCCCAGTGCAACTGGAAGCTGGAGAGTTCGACGGCGAAGACGTCATAGTCCACAGGGTCACGGAGGGCGTCAAGGATGGGTGTGCCCACATTGCCCACGGCAATGGCCTTCAGGCCGGCCGCCCGGAGCATGGACTCGGTGAGGCCCACCGTGGTGGTCTTGCCGTTCGTTCCGGTAATCGCGAGCCAGTCGGCCGTCTTGCGGCCCTCCCTGACCCGCACCCGCCAAGCGAGTTCCACATCGCCCCACACGGGGATGTGCGCCCTTGCTGCCGCAGCCAGGAGGGCCTGGTCCGGGCGCCACCCCGGTGAGGTCACGATCAGTTCGGGGAGTTCGCCGTCGATCCTGGGGATCCGGGTGACCGCCTCTTCGCCCAACAGGACATCGGCGGCACCGACGATCTTCAGGGTTTCAGCGTGGGCTTTCGCGGTGTCGCTGGTGGCGGCGTCGACCACTACCACCCGGGCGCCCAGTTCGATGAGGGTATCGGCGGCGGCAAAGCCGGAAACGCCAATGCCGGTCACCACAATGCGGAGGCCGGACCAGTCTGAGTCCCAGCTGACGAGGTTTTCGAGGCGGGAGGAAACGGTCATAGCAGCACAACCCATTCAGCGTAGAAGATGCCCAGCCCCACGGCGACGAAAAGCCCGCCGAGGATCCAGAACCGGACCACCACTGTTACTTCTGCCCAGCCCTGCAGTTCGAAGTGGTGCTGCAGCGGTGCCATCTTGAAGACGCGTTTACCGCCCGTGGCCTTGAAGTACCCCACCTGGATGATCACGGACAGGGTAATCAGCACGAACAGGCCGCCGATGATGCCCAGCAGCAGTTCGGTCCGGGACAGGATAGCGAAGCCTGCGATGGCACCGCCGATCGCCAGCGAACCGGTGTCGCCCATAAAAATCTTTGCCGGTGACGTGTTCCACCACAGGAAGCCCACCAGTGCTGCGCTCATGATGGCAGCCAGCAAGGCAAGGTCCAGCGGATCGCGGACCGAGTAGCAGCCGCTGCCCGCCTGCCGCGGCGATCCGCAGGCCTGGTTGCTTTGCCAGATTCCCATCAAGGTATATGCGCCGAAGACCATGATTGATGCACCTGCGGCGAGGCCGTCGAGGCCGTCCGTAAGGTTGACGCCGTTTGTTGCGGCCGTAACGATCAGGTTGGACCACACCACGAAAAGAATGGTTCCCAGGAGCGTCCCGCCGAAGGCAAGGTCCAGCCACGGCAGGTCACGTACCAGGGAAATCTTGGTGGAGGCCGGCGTGGCACCGGCCGCGTTGGGAAAGTTCAGGGCAAGCACCGCGAAGATAATGCCAACCGCCGCCTGCAGTATCAGCTTGGCCTTGGCGTCGAGGCCCAGGCTGCGCTGCCTGGAGATCTTGATGAAGTCATCGAGGAAGCCCACGAGCCCCATCCCCACCATCAGGAACAGCAGGATGAGGGCGGAGGCGGAGGGTCCGGGAGAGTCCGGATTCACCATCAGCATGATGAGGTGCGTGAGTCCGTAGCTCAGCAGTACGGCTGCCACCACTACCGTCCCGCCCATGGTGGGTGTGCCGCGCTTGGTATGGTGCGAGGTAGGGCCGTCGTCCCTGATGAACTGTCCGTAGCCACGGCGGACCAGCAGCCGGATGAAGAGCGGTGTCCCCACCAGGGCGAATAAGAGGGCCAGGCCGGCGCCGATCAAAAGTGCAATCACAGCAGAGTGCTCCTTTCATCGGCCGGTTGAGGGGTTTGTGGGGGTAATGCTATCCGATCGCCCAGATGGCGAAGTCCCACGCTGTTCGAGGACTTAAACAGCACCAGGTCCCCGGGTTCGAGCTCGCTGTTCAGCACGTCGTAGGCCTCATCCACGGTTTCGGCGAAGAGGCATTCATCGCCCCAGGAGCCTTCCTGCACCGCGGAGACATAGAGGGCGCGGGCCGCCCGGCCCACCACCAGCAGGCGGGAGATGTTAAGCCGGACCACCTGTGTTCCAACGGCCGTGTGTTCCCGGATGGAGTCATCGCCGAGTTCGAGCATGGCGCCCAGCACCGCCCAGGTGCGGCGGCCGCGGCCCAGGTCCGCCAGGGTGCGCAGGGCGGCCCGCATGGATTCGGGATTGGCGTTGTAGGCGTCATTGATAATGGTGACGCCGTCTGCCCGTTCGGTACGTTCCATCCGCCACCGGCTCCCGGCGGCCTGGCTGCTGAGAGAGGACGAGATGTCCTGCCCTGGAACCCCGGCCGCCCAGGCTGCTGCTGCGGCGGCCAGCAGGTTGCCCGTATGGTGCGCGCCGATGAGGCGGCTGCTCACATGCAGGCCGGTTTCGCCATCCGGAAGCCGGAGACCGAATTCCGGGTTGCCGTCCGCGTTGGTGTCGGCGTTGAGTGCCTGCACGGCGGCATCGGCGTGGCCCCGCGCGGAGAACCCGAGTACCTTTGCGGAGGTGCGTGTGCGCATGGCGGCCACGCGGTCGTCATCGAGGTTGATAATAGCGGTGCCGCCGGGAGCAAGCGCTTCGACAAGCTCACCCTTGGCCAGGGCGATGTTCTCCACTCCCCCGAACTCGCCTGCATGCGCCGTTCCCACGGCCAGCACTACCCCGATGTCCGGTTCGACCATGTCTGCCAGGTAGCGGATGTGCCCGATTCCTGTGGCGCCCATCTCAATCACGAGATAACGCGTATCGGTTCCGGCCCGGAAGACGGTGAGCGGCACGCCGATTTCACCGTTGTAGGATCCCTGCGGCGCCACAGTGTTTCCCTGCGTGGACAGTATGCCGGCGAGGAGGTCCTTGGTGGTGGTTTTTCCGGCCGAGCCGGTGATTCCCACCACCGTCAGTTCGCTGCCCTGTTCGGCGCGGGCGCTGCGGATCCGGCGCACGGCCTCTGCAGCCAGCGCGCCCATCGCCAGCACGGCATCCGGAACCAGCACCGAGGGGTAGCCGCTCCCGTCCGGGGCGGCGACAGGACGCTCCAGCAGGGCCAGGCTGGCGCCCGCTGAAAACGCGGCGGCCACAAAGTCGTGGCCGTCAGCGTACTCGCCGGGCTTTGCGACGTACAGCGAACCGGGTGTGGCAACGCGGGAGTCCGTGACCACCGAAAGGGGCGTGATTCCCGGATCGGCGTCCAGGCGCCCGTTAGTGATTTGGGCGATCTCCGCCGCAGTAAAAGCAATCATCTCGGTCTAGGACTCTATCCGGTCGTCTTGGAGAACGTTGAATCCCCTGGCTGTCAAGGCGCCGCGAAGCTCCACCCTGTCGTCCAGGGCAAGGTTGACGCCTTTCACTTCCTGCCACACCTCATGGCCGCGGCCGGCTACAAGGATGGTGTCCTGCGGGCGCGCCAGTTCAACGGCGCGGCGGATGGCCTCGGCACGGGGGAAGACCTCCAGGACCTCGCAGGGCAGGGAGTCCTTTTCCTGCGCTTCCCGCGCTCCGGCGAGGACATCTGCACGGATGGCGGCCGGATCCTCGTCGTGGGGGTCGTCATCGGTGATGATGACGGTGTGGGCGAGGCGGGCGGCGATGGCACCCATGGCCGGGCGTTTTCCCTGGTCGCGCTGGCCGGTGGCGCCAAACACGACAATGAGGTTTGAGTCGTTTTCATGGGACCGCAGGGCGTCCAGCGCCCTGGCCAATGCATCGGTGTTGTGGGCAAAGTCGACAATGGCGGCGGGTTCCGTGGAAACCAGCTGCATTCGTCCGGGGACCGCCACGGTGAAGGGATCGGACTCATCAAGTGCCGTCTGCAACGTTGCGGCGTCCACTCCTGCGGCAATCACCATGACTGCCGCAAGCGCCGCATTGGCCACGTTGAAGCTGCCCGGCAGTCCGGTGTGGACGTTGAGCCGCACCCCGGCCGGCCCGCTCAGCGTGAACTCGGTCCCGAGCCCGCGCGGGGCAGTTCCCGTGACGGTCCAGTCGGCTGCCGCTCCGGCCGTACTGAGGGTGGTAACGGGCACCGTGCTGCTGCCGGCAAGCCGCCGGCCCCATTCGTCGTCGACCGTTACTACCGCCGCACGGGTGCGGCGCGGCGTAAAAAGTTCCGCTTTGGTGCCGAAGTAGTCCTCCATGGTGAGGTGCAGGTCCAGATGGTCCTGGGTGAGGTTGGTGAAGCCGGCAACGTCGAACAGCACCCCGTCCACGCGCTGGAAGGAGATGGCGTGGGAGGAAACCTCCATCGCAGCGGCCGCCAGCCCCCTTTCACGCATCAGGGCCAGCAGCGCGTGCACATCGGTGGACTCCGGTGTTGTGAGGAGGCTGGGAATCGGGTCCCCGCCGGCGTGGATCTCGATGGTGCCGATCAGCCCGGTACTGCGGCCGAGGGCGCGCAGTAACGAGTTGATGAAGTAGGTAGTGGTGGTCTTGCCGTTGGTGCCCGTGACACCGAACAACTGCGGCCGGCCGGCGCCCGGCTGGCTGCGATAGATCATGGCGGACAGCGGGCCCACTACGTTCCTTGGTGACTCCACGATCACCACGGGTACGGGCGTTTCAGCGGACAACGCCAGCAGCCTGGCACCGGCGTCGTCAGTGAGGACTGCGACGGCTCCTGCTTCAATGGCCTGCCGCACGAAATCCGCGCCGTGCCGGCTGGCGCCCGGCAGCGCAACGTACAGGTCCCCCGGCTCCACGGTCCGTGAGTTCAAGGAAATCCCGGTGACTTCAACGTCAGCCGCCGGACCGGGCACCGCAACATCAATGGCTTCGCCAATGCTGGCCAGCCGTACCGGTTCGACAATTGACGGGCGGAAGCGGCCCGGGCCGGCCGGTCCCTCGGGGACGGCGCGATTGTCCGACGAGTTGATCTCTGACAAGGAATCTCCGATGGTGCTAGTGGATCGTGCCCGGCATGGGCGGGCCGTAGTGGTGCTCTGGGCGGGACTGCTACTTTGCGAACTGGGGCAGCCGGGCCGGTTCACCCGTGGACGGCTGGACGTTGTAGGTCCGCAGCGCCTGGCTCATGACCGACCGGAAGACCGGCCCGTTGGTAATCCCGTAGATGCTGCCCTTGGGCCGCTGGAGTACCACCTCCACAATAAACCGCGGATCATCCATCGGTGCCATCCCCACCATGGAGGCGGTGTACCCGCAGAAGCCGGACTTACCGTCGTCGCACGGCGATTCCGAGGTCCCTGTCTTTGCCCCGACCCGGTAGCCGTCGATCCCTGCGTCCTTGATCTGGCCTTCGGTCACAGCACTTTCCAGGATGTCCTGGACCTGCTGGGCTGTGTTCTCCGAGACGACCTGAATGGACGGTGCGGCCGGCACCTTTTCCTCGGTTCCGTCCGGGGAGATGTATGAGTCGATGAGGCGTGGCTGGAGCATTACGCCATTGTTTGCGATGGACTGGAAGGCCCTGACAGTCTGCAGGGTGGACTGCGAAACGCCCTGCCCGAATAATACGGTGTATTCCTGCCGCCCGTCCCACTGCTGCCAAGGCGTGAGGATGCCGGACGCCGGGGCGGGGAGGCCAATGTCCGGGGCATCGCCGATGCCGAACTTCTTCAGCCAGTTATAGCGCTGTTCCTTGCTGAGGCGCTGGCCTGCCATCACGGTACCGGTGTTCATGGAGTACCCGAGGATGCCCGCGAGGGTTCGTTCCTCGGTCCCGTGGGCAAAGGAGTCACTGAACGTCTGCCCGTCCACCGTGTATGTGGGCCCCAGGGTGAAGGTGTCGAGCGGTGCTGCCTTGCCCTCTTCGATGAGGGCGGCAGCCGTCATCATCTTTTCGACCGACCCGGGCTCATAGGCAGCGGTGACGGCGCGGACGCCGCGGTCCTTGGCCGCCACGCGGCCGGGATCGTTGGGATCAGGAGCGTTGGTATCGGCCATGGCCACCAGGTTCCCGGTCTTGGCGTCCATCACGATGATGACGCCCCACTCGGCGCCAAGCTTGTCCGACTGGCTTTGGATGGCCTGTTGGGCGAAATACTGCAGGTCCGAGTTGATGGTGAGCTTGACGTCCTTGCCGTCTGCCGGCGGCGTCAGCTCATCCATCCCCACCGGGATCCGCAGGCCGTCGGCACCAATCTCAAACAGGCGTTTGCCGTCTGTGCCCTTCAGCAGCCCGTCCTGGGTCTGTTCAATGCCCGCCTGGCCGCTGGTGCCGTCCTGCAGGAAACCGATGATACCGCCGGCCACGGAGCCGTTGGGGTAGACCCGCTTGCTGACGCCTTCGGTGACGATGCCGGGAATCTGGAGCTTGGAGATGCGGTCCTCAACGTCGGGCTTCACATCCTTGGCCACAATGTAATAGGGCTGCTGGCCGGTGACGGCGTCGCGGATGGCGTCCTGGTCCATGCCCAGGGCAGCGCCCAGCTCTGTCAGCCCCTGGTCCCTGCTGACGTCCACCAGCTTGTCCTTGCCGTCCACCGTCTCCAGCCGCTTGAACGTCTCGGTTTTGGTGTTGACCCGCTGGTCCACCACAACGTTGTAGCGGATCACGCTGTTGGCCAGCACCGTGCCTGCGGAGTCCAGGATGCTGCCCCTCTCGGCGGGAAGCACGGTCTGCTTCATCCTGCTGTTGAGGGCCGCTTCGGCCATTCCGCCGACGTCAAGCCCCTGGACCAGGAAGAGTTTTCCGCCCACCACCAGCAGGAGCGTGAGCATGATCCCCAGGCCGAGCCGGAGGCGCTTGGTGGCGTTGGGCACCTTGCCGCTTCTTGCCTTGCCGGTCCTCTGCGCCACCGTGATATTCCTTGCTGCTCGACCTTGTTGCCTGTCAGACCTGCCTGCTACTGCCCGGGGACCTTCTGCTCCGGAGCGGGAACGGATCCACCGTGGAGTTCCACGGGAGGCACCGCCGCCGCTGCCGGCGCCTGTGCCTGTGCCGGCGCTGCGTCCGGCGCAGCCCCGGGCGTGGTGCCTGCGCCAGGGGATGCAGGAGCCGGCGACGGGCTCTCTTCTTTAGGCTTCCGGGCTTGCACGGCGTCGCCCTTGCTGGCCGGCGGAACCACGGTCAGCTGTCCTGCGACGGCCGGCGCCGGGATGACGGCACCGGCAGCACCATCCTTGACGGCCGGCGTTGCCTTGCCGGTCACCGAAAGGGTGGACAGGTCGATCTGGCCCTTCACGGTCGAAGGCACCATCCCCAGTTTCGTCGCCTGCGCGGCAAGATTCTGCGGTGCTTCGAAGCTCTGGACCTGCTGGGTGAGGTCCTGGTTCTGTTTCGTCAGCGTGCTCTGCGCGGCACGCAATTCCACCAGCTGGTACTGGGCCGTGGAAACCGAGATGTTCAGTACCAGGACGGCGACCAGGGCCAAGGCCAGCATGCCGAAGCACAGCACAACAAAAGGCGCCCGGCGCTTGCGGGGAACCGTCCGGACTACGGAGAGCGGCGTCCGGCTCCTGCGCGGCGCCTCAGGCGAACCCGAAGGGAGCTGCTTCGCCGCGGAGCCGGAGACGACGGGAAAGTTCTTCACGGCAGCGGTGCTCATTCAGCTCTCCTGGCTCGGATTCGTTCCACCGCGCGGAGCCTTGCTGAGGCAGCGCGGGGGTTTTCGGCGATTTCGACGGCGGTTGGCACCTCGGTGCCTTTGGTCAGGGTCTTCAGTTCGGGTTTGTGTTCTTCCAGCTCCACCGGGAAGCCGAGAGGAGCGGAGGACTTCGAGCGGGCCTGGAAGACACCCTTGACGATCTTGTCCTCGAGCGAGTGGTACGACATGACCACAATGCGGCCCCCCAGTGCCGTGGCGTCCACCGCGGCAGGCACCGCCCGTTCCAGCACCTCGAGTTCCTCGTTGACCTCAATCCTCAAAGCCTGGAATGTCCTCTTGGCCGGGTGTCCGCCGGACTTGGCAGCGCCAGCCGGAACAACGGAGCGGATCTGGTCCACGAGTTCGCCGGTGGTGGTGAACGGCTTGGCGGCCCTGGCGGCCACGATCCTGTTGGCGATCCTGCCCGCGAACTTCTCCTCGCCCCACTTACGGATTATCCGCACCAGTTCCTCTTCGCTGTAGTTGTTCACCACGTCCGCAGCTGTCTGTCCGCGGCTGGTATCCATCCGCATATCGAGCGGAGCGTCGAAGGAGTAGGCGAAGCCGCGTTCACGCTCATCGAGCTGGAGCGAAGAAACGCCAAGGTCCATCAGGATCCCATGCACCTCGGGGACGCCGAGGTCAGCCAGGACGTCTTCGATTTCGTCATAGACGGCGTGCACGAGGTCGGTGCGTGCTTGAAAGGGCACCAGCCGTTCACCGGCCAGGGCAAGGGCTTCTTCATCGCGGTCGATGCCGATCAGGTGCAGGTCGGGGAAGCGCTGCAGCATGGCCTCGGAGTGGCCTCCCATGCCGAGCGTGGCATCAATGGCCACGGGCGTTTCACCGCGGCTCCTGGCCGCTTCGAATCCGGGCGCCAACAAATTGATGCACCGGTCCCGAAGGACCGGCACATGGCGTTCGGACGTGGGCTTCGGTAGATCGTTCATGCCTCGTCCTTTCTCGCCGTCGCTGTCACCTGGTTGCTTCTTGGTTCGGATCCCCATCCGCGCCTACCGTCCTGCCCGCCTGGCTCCGGGGAAGTTGAGCCAGGTTGGCCGGCCGATGGGCCGGCTGGAGATCCCAACCAAGAAGATGCCCGCTGTCCTGTTCCGGTCACAAAATGCCTGCAATGGGGTCATCGGTTTCAGAGAAGGCAGTTTCCTTCTCTGCGAGGTATTCATTCCAAGCCTGGGCGTCCCAGATCTCGGCGCGGGTTCCGGCGCCAATCACAGCCAGCTCCCTCCCGAGTCCTGCGTATTCCCGGAGCGCTGGCGGAATGGTCACGCGCCCCTGCTTGTCAGGTACCTCGTCCGAGGCTCCAGAGAGAAAGACGCGGATGTAGTCCCGCGCCTGTTTCGAGGAGATTGGCGCCTCCCGCATTTGCTCGTGGACCCGGGCAAATTCCTTCTCGCTGAAGACGTAGATGCAACGTTCCTGGCCCCTGGTAAGGACCAGTCCGCTGGCAAGTTCCTCCCGGAACTTCGCGGGGAGAATGATCCGCCCCTTTTCATCCAGACGCGGCGAGTGAGTGCCCAGAAACACTGGCCCACCGCCTGTCCGATGTCAGGAACCGCACATCCCCTATGTTGCAACCACCCTCTTATGTCCTCCACATTACTCCACTTTCCCCCACAGTCAACGCGAATTCGTGCCTATTGTGCCTAATCCTTGGGGAAGGGGGCCCGAAATGGCGCGGAATTGTGCCGGTGGTGGGAAGTGGAGGACTTTCTCTGGCCAGCCCTCTGAATTCACGGACCTCCGCCCAGGCATTCGGGGGTGCTTTTGCCCTGGCGCGCGATTGGATGCCAAAAGGACCTGCTTTAAACACAAAAGACCCGCCGAAGCGGGTCTGTTTGCTGCTCTCCTACATTTGGGGAGCAAAGTGGTGGGCCGGGGGTGGAGTCCGGTTCAGCCGGCTGGGCGGTTCAGGATTCTCCCTTGCGCCTCTCATCCCAACGTTCCTCAAGGCTGCTCATAAACGAACTGCGCTGCTTACCGGCCTTGCCCGCGCCGGACTTCGAGCCCTTGGTGCCGGACGAACTGCTGCGCATTGTGGCGAAGTACACGCCGCCGCCCATCACAATAAAACCGAGCACACCGACGAGGATGCTCTGGAGGGTGACGCCGACGAGTAACAGGAAGACGCCCGCGAGCGCACAGAGGACGCCGATCACGACGTGTCTTGTCGACCACGAACGCCCGGGGTCCGACCCCATGGAATTCGCGAACTTCGGATCATCCTCGTGAAGCTGCTTCTCCAGCTGCTCAAGCAGCTTCTGTTCGTGCTCCGACAGCGGCATCACGACCTCCTTTTCTAGGCCAACGTCCGGGCTGGTCCCAGCCAGTACTTCTGCTCCAATAACGTCTGGTACGCCCTGGTGGTTCCCGTACCCGCCGGCTGTGGCGGTAAAACGAAAACCGGCATGCAGACCTGGAGCGGAAGCATGTCCGAGAGAGCCCGGCAGTAAGTCCAGTCACTCACAAACTTTGTATTTATAAGGATAGTTTGTTGAGGGCCGTTCTGAAAGACGGCAATGACTTTCGCCGGCGCTCCCGTGGAGCTGATTCGGGCCATTTAAGCAGCCCATTAGTCAGTGCCGCTGCCTGGCTCAAGGAGGCGGGCAGGAAGAACGGATTTATTGCCGAATTTGCGGGCTACTTGGTCAAGTGCCTGCTCCGCGGCCCGCCAGTTGTCATCCCGTCGGTCGATGCTTAGCTGGAGCGAGGTGGTGGCTGCGTCTTCGAGCTGTTCGGCCCGCACGCCAACCAGCCTCACTGTCATTGGCCGGTCCACCGCGTCCAGGAGCTGCAGTGCAACTCCATAGATGAGCTGGGCACTGTCTACGGGGGTCTGGACAGTCCGGCTGCGGGTGATGGTGGAAAAATCAGCGAAGCGCAGCTTCAAGGCGATGGTCCTGGCCACCATGCCCGAACTCCGCAGGCGCCCGGCCGTCCGGTGCGCGAGGCGGAGCAGTTCCCGGTGGAGGAGGGCGTCGTCCGCTGTGTCCACGGCAAACGTCTCTTCGGCACCGATGCTCTTTTCCAGCCGGACCGGCGTTACGGGACGCGGGTCTTGTCCCCAGGCCAGCTGGTGCACGTGCGCTCCTGTGGCGCCCAGCATCTTCCGAAGCGAGGAGACCGGGGTGGCGGCCACATCGGCCACGGTCCTGATACCCATTCTCGCCATGACCTCTGCGGTTTTGGCGCCTATGCCCCAGAGTGCCCCGACCGGCAGGCTGTGGAGGTAGGGCACCGTCTGGTCGGGTCCGATGAGGAGCAGTCCGTCCGGCTTGCAGCGGGTGGAGGCGATTTTGGCCACAAACTTTGTCTCCGCTATCCCCACCGAGGCCGTAATGCCCAACTCCGCAGCGACCCTGCTCCGGATCAGTTCGCCAATGACCCGGGGCGGACCCAGCCGGCGGATGGCGCCGGTTACATCCAGGAATGCCTCATCCACGCTGAGCGGCTCGACGAGTTCGGTCACGGATTCGAAGATTCCCATCAGCTGCGCCGAGACTTCGTAGTACACCTTGTGGCGCGGCTCAATGATTACCGCCTGCGGGCACATGCGCATTGCCAGGGCCATGGGCATGGCTGACTTCACGCCAAATGCCCTGGCCTCATAGGAGGCCGAGAGGACCACCGAGCGTTCCGCCGGAAAGCCAACGATGACCGGCTTACCGCGAAGCCCGGGCCGCGTGCGCAGTTCCACGGAGACGAAAAAGGCGTCCATATCCACGTGCATGATGCACTTGCGCCTGCGGACCTGGAGACCCGCTCCGGCCGGCTCGTTCGTCCCAACAGGTCCCACGGCTGCAATCCTATCGCTTTGTACTGACTAAACTGGAGGCTGAATCCGGCATCAACACCAGGAGGAAAGTCCCTGTGACGGTCATTGGAAACCTCAAGCCAGCAGCCCTGGCCGCTTTCGCTGCCGCGGCAGCATTGGCCCTCGCTGCCTGCAGCCCGACACCGTCAGGAACCCCTGGTCCCAGCGCCTCCGCTTCCTCGCCGGAAACAGGACAGTCCACCACGACAGCCTCCACCAGCCCCTCCGCTTCGCCCAACACCTCCGCCACGGTAGGGGCCGTCGTCGAAGGCTTCCCCCAGCAACTCCTGCCCCTCATGCCGGGCGCAAGCGTGGTGTCTACCAGCTTCGACAAGGCATCGGCGCCTGCCACCGCCGCCCTGGTAGCCACCATCACCGCACCCACCGCCGCCGTCCTGGACTTCTATACCAAGGAACTTGAGGCACGGGGATTCAAAGCGGTTCCGGGTGAGGCGGTGGGGGCTGTGGCCTCCAAGGATTTTGTCCGCGGGGACAACGAGACGGTCAACCTGTCCGCAGTGGAAGCGGCCGGCGTTGTGACTTTTACTATCGGCGCCAATGTGGCAGCTGAGTCAGCCAAGTGACGGTGGCGGAGCAGCTAAGGGATGAACAGGCCGGCTTTGTGGCGGCAGTAGCCGGCGAACTGACCGATTTCCTTACGTCCCGGCAATCCGTCATGTCCGCGATCTCCCCGGACATTGAGCCGATCATGGGTTCCATCTCCAACCTGGTCACGGGCGGCAAGCGGCTCAGGGCGCTGATGTGCTACTGGGGCTGGCGGGGCGCGGGGGGCGAGTCCGGCGCGCAGCAGGTGGTGACGGCGGGAGCGGCGCTGGAACTGTTCCAGGCCGCCGCGCTGATCCACGACGATATCATTGACCGCTCGGACACCCGGCGGGGCGGTCCAAGCGTCCACCGCCGCTTCAGCCAACTGCACGGCACCCATGGCTGGGCCTTGGACAGTGAGCGGTTCGGGCAGGCAGCGGCAATTCTCACCGGCGACCTGTGCTTGTCATTCAGCGAAGAGGCCTTCACGGATATTGGAGACCGGGCTGCAGCAGGCAGCCGGGCGCGGCTGATCTTCAACCTCATGCGTGCAGAGGTCATGGCGGGACAGTACCTTGACATCCTGGAAGAGGTTGCCGGGCCCGTGCGCGACCGTGCGGGTGCGGTCAGCAGGGCCCAGTCCATCATCAGGTTCAAGTCCGCCAAGTACTCCACCGAACATCCCCTGGCGTTGGGCGGCGCGCTGGCGGGAGCCTCGAACGAACTGCTCCGTGGCTATTCCGCGTTTGCCCTGCCCTTGGGCGAGGCCTTCCAGCTGCGCGACGACGTGCTCGGCGTTTTTGGTGATCCGCTCACTACCGGCAAGCCTGCCGGCGACGACCTGAGGGAGGGCAAGCGCACGGTGCTGGTGGCGCTGGCCCTGGACCAGGCCTCGGCAGCCGAATCCGCCTTTGTTGATGCCCGGCTGGGCAGCCCGGAACTCACGGACCAGGACATACGCGAGATCCGGCGGATCATCGAAGAGTCGGGCGCCCTGCAGGCCACCGAGGTCCTGATTAGTGAATTCGGCCAAGCCGCCTTCGACGCCCTGGAGATGCTGCCCTTGGACGACCTGCCAAAAACCGCACTGCGGAGGCTGGCCGAAGCAACGGTCAGCCGGGCCTCCTGATTCCGCAGTTTCGGACGGGCAATTACCAGGCCAGGGTTTGCGCCCTGCGCCTGATTTCAGTTTTGCGGCCTTCCCGCAATGCATCTATGGGACGTCCCCGCAGTGACTCGTCAGGCGTGAAAAGCCAGATGATCAGGTCCTCGTCCGAGTAGCCCGCGTCAGCAAGCACAACAATGGTGCCTTTGAGGCTGTCCACCACTTGGCCGTCCTGAATGAATTCAGCCGGGACTGAACGGATATTCCGCTCCCCCACCCGCACAGCCGCCAATGCCCGTTCTTCAATCAGGCTGTGGACTCTGGTAATGGAAACGCCCAATAAACGGGCGACGTCAGGCAGGGGCAACCATTCGCCCACGAGGTTTTGTACATTACTCACGGATCAAGGTTGCCATGCTGCCCGCCGTGGCGCCTAGTCGGAAATAATTGCGCGGGCTCCTCACGTGCGGACACTCCGTAAATTCTTCTATGCCGGGAATGCGTGAATTGTTGTGCTAACTGCGAATCCGTGAGAGATTCACATACATCACTTTCGTAACAGAAATAACAGCAGTAACAGTAGTATCGAGTAACAGCGGCATCCCCGTCCGCGCCCGCAGTTGAGAAGAGGATCCCTTCACATGACGATGTCCCGCTCGCCCAAGCAGCCCCAGAAGCCGAGCCTGCCCATGATTGCTGCCACAACGGCGGCGCTGCCAGCGGTCGTATTGTCGTCTTTAGCCCTCGCCCAACCCGCCGCTGCCCAGCAGCCCGCGCGTGCAATCCCGGCCACCCTCGCAGCGGCCATGAAGGCCCAGGCGGCGCAAGCGACGGCAGCCATGATCCCGTCGTCCTCTGTTTCCACCACCATCCCTGCCGCGTTCAAGCCGGCACAGCCGGCCGCGCCCGCGGAATACACCATTGCCAGGGGCGACACCATCAGTGCCATCGCAGGCAGGTTCGGGCTGAACACCGGCGAAATCCTGACGCTGAACAACCTCCAGGCCAACACGATCATCCACCCCGGACAAAAGATCAATCTGTCGGGTTCGCCCACAGGCCCGGCGGCTCCCGCTGCAAACCCGGCACCTGCCGCTCCCGAGAGTACGGGGACGGGCGCCACCTACACCGTGAAGCCCGGCGATACGCTGGGGGCCATTGCGGCGAAGCATAACGTGAGCCTTTCGGACGTTTTCGCCTGGAACAACCTCAACATGCGTTCCATCATTCACCCCGGGCAGAAAGTTAAAGTAGGTGCGGGCGATGCGGCTCCGGCCGCGGCAGCACCTGCTCCAGCACTGGCCAACGCTTCTGCCACCCCGGCCAGCCCCGCCGCCCCCGCGCCGGCAACGGGCTCCTACTCTGTTAAGGCCGGCGACACCCTGTCCGCCATCGCTTCCCGCCACGGAGTCAAGCTTTCGGAGCTCCTCTCGGCCAACCAACTGAGCCTTACCTCGGTGATCTACCCGGGCAACAAGCTGGCAATCCCGGGCGCTGCAGGCCAACCGGCCCCACAACCGGCAGCGTCCGTTACGCCGTTGGTTCCCAGTTCCTTCCTCGGGTTCAGCTATCCCGCAGCCGTGGTGAGCTCGGCCAACGAAAACAAGGCGCTCCTAAATGCTTCCCCCGTTCCCTCCCGGGAGCAGATGAAGGCGGTTGTGGCTGACACGGCGCGGGCGATGGGGGTAGAGCCCTCGCTTGCCCTCGCCTTTGCCTACCAGGAATCAGGGTTCAACCAGCGCGCGGTTTCCCCCGCCAACGCGATCGGGACCATGCAGGTCATTCCCAGCTCGGGCCAGTGGGCCTCCGACCTGGTGGGACGGAAGCTGAACCTCCTGGACCCCTATGACAATGCAACTGCCGGTGTGGCGATCATCCGCCAGCTCCTGGCCACCAGCAAGGACCGGGACACGGCCATCGCCGGGTACTACCAGGGCCAGTACTCGGTGGGCAAGTACGGCATGTACGACGACACCAAGGCGTACGTCGAAGCCATCAAGGCGCACCAAAAGAACTTCGGCTGAGGCCGCGCCTGCCGCCTGCTGAACCGGGCCTGCGGAGGGACATCGGCACGGGTCCGCACCGGTAGGGGTTCGGACCCGTTTCATTGCTGGACTACGATCGTAGGGTGCAGGAACACGTGTCAGACCCGCTGGTAGGAACCCTGGTGGACAACCGGTACGCCGTGCGGTCAAGGCTGGCGCGTGGCGGCATGTCCACCGTTTACGTTGCCACTGACCAGCGGCTGGACCGGGATGTGGCCCTGAAAGTGCTGCACCCGCACCTTGCCGCGGATGAGAGCTTCCTGGGCAGGCTGGGCCGTGAAGCGAAGGCCGCGGCCAGGCTGTCGCACCCCCACGTGGTGGGTGTGCTGGACCAGGGCGCTGATGACCACACCGCTTACCTGGTGATGGAGTACATCAAGGGCCACACGCTGCGCGATGTCATTAACGCCAAAGGGGCACTTCCGCCCAGGCTTGCTCTTGCGCTGATCGATCCCGTGGTGGAAGGCCTCGGAGCCGCCCACGCCGCCGGTTTCATCCACCGCGACGTCAAACCCGAAAACGTCCTGATAGCGGACGACGGCCGGATCAAGATCGGCGACTTCGGATTGGCGCGCGCTGTCACCACGTCCACGAGCACGGGAGCCTTGCTCGGAACCGTCGCCTATCTGTCGCCTGAACTTGTCCTGGGCAAGCCCGCTGACGCACGGAGCGATGTGTACTCAGTGGGCATCATGCTTTACGAAATGCTCACCGGCCAGCAGCCGTTCACAGGCGAGGTCCCCATCCAGGTGGCGTACCAGCACGTCAACGGGGCGGTGGGCCCTCCCTCGGTCCTGGTGCCCGGCCTCGCCGCCGAAGTGGACGAACTGGTGCAATGGTGCACCGCCAACGATCCCGAGAACCGGCCGATCGACGGGAATGCGCTGCTTCAGGAACTGCGGCATATCAGGACCAACCTCAGCGACCGGGAACTGGACCTGCAGCCACCGCCGGCTGCAGGGATGGAATCGCAAAGCCACACGGAAGTCATAGCCCGCACCAACAATCCGACCAGCGTTATGCCTTTCGGGCGGCCCCCCGCACCCGTTCACAACCCACTGCAGACCCAGGCCGGCCCGCGCGCCGGCCAGGATGTAGTCCCGGCCCCCACCGGCACGCGGCACAACCTCACTCCCGCGGACTCTGACGATGACCAGGCCTGGACTCCGGCGCCCGCCGCCCGAGTGAGCAAAAGGGCGCAGCGGAAGGCCGCGACGGAAGACCGGAAGGCCCGCGAGCGGGCCGCCGCCGTCCCGGTCCGGAGTCTCCGCGAGGGCAGCGCGCGCCGCCGCGGACTCCTGTGGGTTGTGGTCCTGGTCATTGCCGCGCTCCTGGCCACCGGCGCCGGCTGGTTCTTCGGCATGGGCCCCGGCTCTGCTGCGGCCATCCCGGAGGTAGCCAACAAGACTGTGGCGGAGGCCCAGGAGCTCCTCAGCAAGGCCGGATTCCGGTCCACCACCAGCGATGTCTTTGACGACGACGTGCCTGGTGGGCTGGTGGTGGGAACGGAGCCGCCAGCCGGTTCGGAGGTCCGGAAATTCCAGCCGGTCTCCCTGCATGTGTCCAAGGGACCGCAGCTCTTCCCACTGCCGAAGCTGGCCGGAGGCACCCTTGAGGAAGCCAAGACGGGCCTCAACGCAGCCGAGATGGCTTTGGGAAAGATTACGGAGCAGTTCCACGAAACGGCAGCGGCAGGCGTCGTCCTCTCGCAGGATCCCGCTCCGGGAACGCCCGCACGGCGTGGAACTCCTGTCAGCCTGGTGGTATCCAAAGGACCCGAGCCGATTCCGGTGCCCAACGTGGTAGGGCGGGAAGAGGACGAAGCCGTGGACGCCATCGAGGCAGCCGGGCTGAAGGCTGACGTGGCACGCGAGGAGGTCTTCGACAAGAACGTTCCCAAGGGCGCCGTGGTGAGCCAGTCGCCCGCGAACGGGACACTCACCCGGGGCGGCACCGTTACCCTGACCATCTCGAAGGGCCCACGGATGGTGGAAGTGCCGAGCTTCATCGGAAAGCAGGCCGCCGAGGCCAGGAAGGCCCTCGAAGGCCTTGGCTTCCAGGTGAAGGTCAACAACATCCTGGGCGGCTTCTTCGGCACAGTGCGGGACCAGGATCCGGTAGACACCAAAGTACCTGAAGGTTCAGTCATCACCCTGACGGTGGTGTAGGCGGCCCTGCCGCCCACACCACCACTCGCGAAAATCAGTGCTTGGCGAGGGCTCCCGCCACCAGGAAGGCCATCTCCAGGGACTGCATGTGGTTCAGGCGGGGATCGCAGACTGACTCGTAGCGGTCCAGGAAAGCTTCCTGGTCGACGGGGTCCGCCCCGCCGAGGCATTCGGCAACGTCGTCGCCCGTCATTTCCACATGAAGGCCGCCCGGAACCGTGCCCAGGGCGTGGTGCACCTCGAAGAAGCCGCGAACTTCGTCGATGACGTCGTCGAAGTTGCGGGTCTTGTAGCCGTTCGGGGACGTGACGGTGTTCCCATGCATGGGGTCGGTGACCCAGAGCACCTGCGCACCTGAGGCAGTGACCTTCTCAACGACGGCGGGCAGCTTCGCGCGGATGTTGCCGGCACCCATACGGGTAATGAAGGTCAGGCGGCCGGGTTCGCGCTCCGGGTCCAGCTTGTCAATCAGGCGGAGGGCGTCGTCGCCGGTGGTGGACGGACCCAGCTTCACGCCGATGGGGTTCCGCACGCGGGACAGGAAATCAACGTGGGCGTGGTCCAGTTCGCGGGTCCGCTCGCCGATCCAGAGGAAGTGCGCGGAGGTGTCGTACGGGAAGCCGGTGCGGGAGTCGATGCGCGTGAGGGCACGCTCGTAATCCAGCAGGAGCGCCTCGTGGCTGGCGAAGAATTCAACCCGCTTCAGCGCTTCGAAGTCAGCCCCGCAGGAGTCCATGAACTTGATGGCCCTGTCGATGTCCCGTGCCAGGGACTCGTAGCGGGCGTGCGCCGGGTTTTCGGTGAAACCCTTGTTCCACTGGTGTACCGAGCGCAGGTCCGCGAACCCGCCCTGGGTGAACGCGCGGATGAGGTTAAGCGTAGAAGCTGACGTGTGGTAGGCCCGAAGCATGCGGGCGGCGTCGTGGCCGCGGGACTCAGGGGTGAAGTCGTAGCCGTTGACGATGTCGCCACGGTAGGCGGGAAGCGTCACGCCGTCACGGGTTTCATCGTTGGACGAGCGCGGCTTGGCAAACTGGCCGGCCATCCGGCCCATCTTGATGACGGGCATGGCGGCACCATAAGTCAGGACCACCGCCATCTGGAGAATGGTCTTGACGCGGGCACTGATCTTGTCCGCAGTGGCCGCTTCGAAGGTCTCGGCGCAGTCACCGCCCTGGAGCAGGAATGCCTTCCCCTGGGCAGCGGCGGCCAGCCGTTCGCGCAGGACATCAACCTCGCCGGCGAACACCAGAGGAGGAAGGACGGAGAGTTCCTTTACCGAGGCATCAAACACCTCCCGGTCCTGCCAGCTGGGCTGCTGGGAAATGGGAAGGTCCCGCCAATTGTCGAGTCCGGGATAGTTGGCCGCTCCGCTCTGGGCGGTACTGGACAGCGAGAAGGCAGGTTTTGCAGATAGCTCAGTCACCCTCTAAGACTAACGGCAGCGCCGGGCCGCCGGACACCGCAGCGTCACGCGTCCGGGACAGGCCGTCACAGACATCGGCCGTGCAGTCCAGAGGCACCGGTGACGGCCGGCTGTCCAGTCAGGTGACCTTTGTCAGACAGCCGCGGCAGCCCCGCCGTCGTCCTCCTGCTTTGCTGCGTTCTCCCGCTTCGCCGCTTCCTGCTGATTTGCGTGGTCCTGCTGCTGTTCCCGGGCACCGCCATTGCCCGTCCGGGCCTGGCCGCCCTGAACGGGTGCCGGGGATGCGGGCCGTTCAGCGGCTCCACCGGGGCGGGCGGGCTGGCCTGAAAGCCGGAGCTTCACCACGGCCGCATATTCGTCCACGTATTCCTGCCCCGAGAGCCGCATCAGCTCGAACATGATTTCGTCCGTGACCTGCCTCTGGACAATCCGGTCCTCGGCCTGGTCGCGGTACTTGCTGAAGTCCAGTGGTTCGCCGAAGATCATGCCGATCCGGCGGATGTTCGGGAGCCGCTTTCCTATCGGCTGCACTTTGTCCGTGCCGATCATGGCCACCGGAATCACGGGCACACCCGCCTTAAGGGCAAGCCTGGCCACGCCCACCTTTCCCCGGTAGAGGCGCGAATCGGGGCTCCGCGTGCCCTCCGGGTAAATTCCCAGCAGCCCGCCGTGCGAGAGGACTTCCATCCCCGCGCCGAGTGATGCCTCTGAGGCGGCGCCGCCGGACCGGTCCATGGGCAGCTGGTTGGTCAGCCGGAAGAACAGAGCGGTCAACCTTCCCTTGATCCCCGTGCCGGTGAAGTACTCGGATTTCGCCAGGAACACCACGGGACGGCGGACCATCAGCGGCATAAAGATCGAGTCGGAAAACGAGAGGTGGTTGGAGGCGATGATTGCTGGACCGTTTGCGGGAATGTTATCCAGGCCCTTGACCCAGGGACGGAAAAGCAGCTTCAGCACCGGACCGAGAAAGATCCTTTTCATGACCCAATAGAACACGTGCGAAACCCCTCCGGAAGGCAGCCTCCACGCCCTGCGTCGGGCCTGGTCGGCGGTTCAATGAAACCCTACTCTAGTGAGATTTGCCCGGAACAGTGACACGATGGAGTCATGAGCGAAAGCAGCATCCCGTCCCGTCCTGCCGCTTTCAGCTATCCCGGCCATGGAGCCAACGCGCGGATCGGCGTGGCCATCTGCCACGGCTTTACCGGAAGCCCGCTGAGTGTATTGCCGTGGGCGCAGCACCTCGCCTCCGAAGGGTACGCAGTGACCGTTCCCCTGCTGCCCGGCCACGGCACTGACTGGCGCCAGCTTGCCCGGACGCGGTGGACCGACTGGTACAGCAGTTTCGAAACCGCCTACCTCGACCTTGCGGAGCGCACCGAAACATGTTTTGTTGCCGGGTTGTCCATGGGCGGAGCCGTCGCCCTGCTCACTGCCTCCCGGCACCCGGTGGCAGGCGTCTCCGTGGTCAACCCCGGCCTCAGCTTCTACGACCGGCGGATCCGGGTCATCGGCGTGCTCAAGTATTTCCAGCGAACAACCATGCCCATCCAGGAGGAGCAGGCTACCGCAGCCGTCACTGAGGATGGGGACTATTCGCTCACTCCCCTGTCTGCGGTGCACGAATTAAAGAAACTGTTTGGCGCAGCCCTCCGGGGCCTGACCCGCATCACGGCTCCGGTGCAGGTGTTCAAGTCCCGCACGGACGCAGTGGTCCCGCCCACCTCATTGGCCATGCTGCGAAACCGCCTTGGCGCCCACCTTACTGAGGTAGTCGACCTTGCCAGCAGCGGCCATGTAGCTACGCTGGACGTGGATGCGCCGGAGATCTTCGCGAAATCCAGTGCCTTTTTCCGCACCCATGCCCGCCAAACCACCTCAATGGAGACCCCATGACCTCCAGTCCGGACCACAGCCCCTTCAGCAGTCCGTTCAGTGGCGACGGGCCGAGGATCGGGGTGGTCCTCTCACATGGGTTCACTGCAAGCCCCCATGGCCTGCGTTCCTGGGCCCAGGCCTTCGCCGCCGCCGGCTTCGCTGTCCGCATGCCCCTGCTGCCTGGACACGGCACCAGCTGGCAGGAACTCGCACGGACCCGGTGGCAGCAGTGGCACGGCGCCCTTGATGACGCCTACCTGGAGCTGGACGCAGACTGCGACTACGTCTTCTCGGCAGGCCTGAGCATGGGCGGAGCACTCGCCTTGCGGATCGCCGCCACCCGCCCCGTGGCCGGGGTGGTTCTGGTGAATCCGGGCCTGGTGATTGACGACCCCCGCGCGCCGCTCGCTGGGATCCTGAAGCTGGTCATGAAAAGCACGCCCGCCATCGCCAACGACATCCTCAAGGAAGGCATGGACGAAGGAGCCTACCCCCGCACCCCGGTAGCCGCCGCGCACGAGCTCAACAAGATGTTCAAGGACACCATCAGGATCCTGCCCAGGGTCACCGCGCCCGTCCGGGTCTATCGGTCCACCATTGACCACGTGGTGTCCGATTCCAGCATCATGGCGCTCCGCCGCGGCCTCACCCACGCGCCCGTGGAGCTTGTCCGGCTGGAAAACAGCTACCACGTGGCCACCATGGACAACGACGCGGAACGGATCTTCCGGGATTCGGTGGACTTCATCCGCAGCGCAGTCTCCCCGGCCGGTCCTGCATCCGCCTTTCCCGCAATATCCGGCCAGGAGGTCTCCCATGAACAGGCCTGACCCCGGCTCACCGGATCAGGGGGCCAACCAGGACGACGCTGCCTGGCTTGACCTGGTGGCCCGGCTTGAAGGGAACTCCCCCACCGAGCACGACGAACCGGCAACAGAGCAGAAGCCCGGGGCGGCTGGCGGCGCACCTGCCGCGTCGGGACGGGCGGCAACCTTTCGGGACTTCGACCCGCTGGGCCTTGCGGGAGCTGCCCCCGCCGAACTGTCTGCCGCAGACCGGCAGGAAGCCTCCAGCGCCGGCCGGAACCCCAACGCCCCTGCCGCGGACGGCAACGCAGCGGGGCCGCGCGATTATGATGCGCCGGAGGATGGGGGCGAGTTCATCCCCGAGGAACCACCCAGCCTCGCCGGCACCGATCCGTTGACGATGCTGGCATGGCTCGCCGCGGTGGGCGGGCCTGTAGCCCTGCTGTTCTCGGCCATGTTCTGGCGCTCGGCGCCGCTGCTGGCCATTGTGGGAATCGTGGCTGTGTTTGTCCTGGGCACCGTCTACCTGATCACGAAGCTTCCCCAGGAAAAAGACGACAACGACGACGGCGCCCGGGTTTAGCGCCGTCCGCCGCCATTACTTCAGCCGCGCAGCCTGCTGCTGACCCGGGAGAGGTCCGCCGCGCCGATCAGGCCGGCGTTCGGCCCCAGTGCTGCCAACTCAATGGCGGCTGCCGGCCGGAAGCCCCGGCCGGTCAGGTTCCGGGCAAATGCTTTCCGGGCAGGCTCCACCAAGAGGTTTCCGGCGGAACACAGGCCGCCGCCGATGACGAACAGACCGGGATCCAGCGCCGCCGCCAGGTTGGCAAGCCCCAGCCCAAGCCACTCGCCCACCTCGTCAAGGAGTTCACGCGAGGCGGCGTCACCGGCGAGGGCAAGTTCGGTGACGGTGGTCCCGGTGATCGTCTCGGAACGTCCGCCCACGGCTGCCAGGAGTTCCTGCGCCACCGGCGAGTTTGCCCGCGCGAGGATCCGTGCTTCCCGTCCCAGCGCGTTACCGGAGGCGTACTGCTCCCAGCAGCCCCGGTTGCCGCACTCGCACCGGTGCCCACCGGGCATGATGATCTGGTGGCCGAACTCGCCGGCTACGCCGAACCTGCCGCGTTCCACCCGGCCGTCCATCACCATGGCGCCGCCGATTCCCGTGCCCAGGGTGATGCAGACCAGCCGGTCTTCACCCTGCCCGGCACCAAAGCGCCATTCCGCCCAGGCCGCGGCGTCTGCATCATTGGCAAGCAGGACGGGACGGCGCAGCAGTTTTTGCAGGTTGTCCCGCAGCGGCTCATTCCGCCAGGCCAGGTGGGGACTGAAAAGCACCGTGCCGCCGTCGAGGTCCATCCACCCGGCGGCACCGATCCCCACGGACCAGATCCGGTGCCCGCGGCCCAGCTCTTCGACGAGTTCGACAATGACCTGTTCTACTGCCCGCGGATCCGTCCCGGGCGTGGAACGGCGGGCCTCGCTGAGAATCCTGCCCTCGGCATCCACCACGCCCGCAGCAACCTTGGTGCCACCGATGTCGATGCCGATGGCGAGGCCCCTCCGGCCGAGGCGCAGGTGCTCGCGGAAGCTTTCGCCGTGCCGCATACGTGCCCGGCTGGGGGTTGGCCGCCGCCGCCATGGAACGGGTCGTCGCAGGGGGCCGGCCTGTTCGCCGGGAGGCGGTGCATACATAGTCACCCATTCTAGGCGGGCGCCTCACGGAGAGGGGGCCGCCCTTGCCCGCATGTCCCTGTCCGCGGCATTGACGCCTAAGTTACCGACCAGTAGCTTTAGATACTGCACGGCCCCGGTACAGGCGTACTAGTCTTTAGGCATACCCTGCCCGGGTCTTCGGATATCAAAGGAGCTATAGTGCGCGAATTCAGTGTTCCGCCTCTTGTTGTTGTCCCACCGGAAACCAACATCACGGACCTGGTACTGCGGCAGGCCGCCAAGCCGAGTAACCCTTCACTGTTTTCGCGACTGGACGCAGCCGGAGGCTGGCAGGACATTTCCGCCACGGACTTCCTCGCCGATGTGACCGCTCTCGCCAAGGGTCTGATGGCCAACGGCGTTGCTGCCGGCGACCGCGTGGGGATCATGTCCCGGACCCGTTACGAGTGGGCTTTGGTGGACTTCGCCATCTGGTTTGCCGGAGCCGTGTCGGTTCCCATCTATGAGACGTCCTCCCCCTCCCAGGTGGCCTGGAACCTCGGCGACTCCGGAGCCGTGGCAGCATTCGGCGAAGCCGCCCACCACGAGGACGTGATCCGCCAGGCGGTGAACGCCGAGGGCCTCACGGCGCTCCAGCATGTATGGCAGCTCGAAGGCAAGGGGCTCGATTCGCTCCGCGAAGCCGGCCGGAATATCAGCGATGCGGACCTGGAAACGCGGCGGGCCTCAGCCAGACTGGACGACATCGCCACGATCATTTACACCTCAGGCACCACCGGACGTCCGAAAGGCTGCGAACTCACCCACGGAAACTTCGTGGAACTCTCGGAGAACGCCCTCGGCATCATCGGCGAGATCGTCCACGAGAACGCCAAAACGATCATGTTCCTGCCGTTGGCCCACGTTTTCGCCCGTTTCATCTCCGTCCTGGCCATGGCCGCCGGAACCACCGTGGCCCATACACCGGACATCAAGAACCTCCTATCCGACCTGCAGAGCTACGAGCCCACCTTCATCCTCGCCGTGCCCCGGGTATTCGAAAAGGTCTACAACTCGGCGCTGACCAAGGCCGAAGACGGTGGCAAGGGAGCGATCTTCCACCGGGCTGCCGATACCGCCATCGCCTTCTCCAAGGCACGCCAGAACGGGCGGGTGGGCCTGGGATTGAAGCTTCGCCACGCCCTCTTCGACAAACTGGTGTACGGCAAACTGCGGGCTGCGATGGGTGGCCGCGTTGCCCACGCGGTATCCGGAGGCGGGCCGCTGGGCGAACGCCTGGGCCATTTCTTCCAGGGCATCGGCCTGCAGGTGCTTGAAGGTTACGGCCTGACCGAAACCACAGCCCCCATCTCCGTCAACACACCGTCGCTGATCAAGATCGGCTCCGTGGGTAAACCGCTGCCGGGGAACGCCGTCAGGATCGCCGAGGACGGCGAGATCCTGGCCAAGGGCGTCTGCGTAATGCGCGGCTACTACCGGCGCGAGGACCTCACCGGCGAAACGTTCGACGACGGCTGGTTCCGTACCGGCGACGTCGGCCGCCTCGACGAGGACGGTTTCGTCTGGATCACCGGCCGGAAGAAGGAGATCATTGTCACCGCGAGCGGCAAGAACGTGGTCCCCGCGCTGCTGGAGGACCAGATCCGGGCCGACGCCCTGGTCTCCCAGGTGCTGGTGGTGGGTGACAACAGACCCTTCATCGGGGCCCTCGTCACCCTCGACCAGGAGGCCCTGCCCGGCTGGCTGCAGCGCCACGGGCTTCCGGCGGACACCACCCTGGAAGCCGCCGCCTCGAACCCGGTAGTGAAGGCAGCAGTGCAGGACCTGGTCACCGCAGCAAATGCATCTGTTTCCCAGGCCGAGGCCATCAAGTCCTTCCGCATTGTCCCTGCAGACTTCACCGAAGCTTCCGGGCACCTGACACCGTCCATGAAGGTCAAGCGCGCCCAGGTGATGAAGGACTTTGAAACGGTGATCGAGGACATGTACGCAGCGCCGCGCCCGTAGGCCGTCCGCTGACGAGGCGGTCCCCGATCCTCTGCGTGCTATTCCCCGCGCCCCGCTAAGGCCGCTTCGCGGCGAGCAGGGGCGCGGGGCCCCTTTTACGCACGCTGCCGGACCGGGACCGCCTGTACACGCTGTGGGGCCAGTCGGTGGCTGAGGCGGCAAACGCAACGAGAGGGTCCTCCTGACGGGGGACCCTCTCGTTGTATGACTAGCCCAGTGGCTCTACTGCTCCACCACCAGCAGCAGGTCTCCACCCTGCACCGGCTCCACCGCGGAGATGGCGAGCCGGGAAACCTTGCCGGCTACGGGCGTCGTGATGGATGCCTCCATCTTCATTGCCTCAATGGTTGCCACGGTGTCGCCCGCCTTGACCTCGTCACCGGGCTTGACCGTGACCGTCACGGCACCGGCGAACGGGGCTGCCACGTGGCCCGGCTGGCCGGGGTCTGCCTTCTCGGCCGCCTTGACGTTGCTGACCACGGAACGGTCGCGGACCACCACTGGACGGGACTGGCCGTTCAGGGTGCACATGACCGTGCGCATGCCCTTTTCGTCGGGTTCGGACACGGCTTCGAGGGACGCGATCAGCCGGACGCCCTTCTCCAGCTGGATCTCGTGCTCCTTGCCGCGCTGGAGGCCGTACAGGTAGTCGCGGGTATCCAGCACCGAGATGTTGCCGTAGGTCTCCACGCTCTTCAGGTAGTCCTTGGTGGGGCCATCGAAAAGCAGCCGGTTCAGGGTGTGCTGGCGGGTCTTCGAATCGGACTTCAGGGCAGCGCTGTCTTCGGCGCTGAGCTCCACGTCCCGGACCTTCACGCTGCGGCCCTGGAGGGCTTTGGTGCGGAAGGGCTCGGGCCAGCCGCCGGGAGGGTCACCGAGTTCGCCGGACAGGAATCCGATGACCGAATCGGGGATGTCGTAGTTCTGCGGGTTCTCGTTGAAGTCCGCCGGGTCTGCGTTCAGGCCCACCAGGTGCAGGGCGAGGTCGCCCACCACCTTCGAGGACGGCGTGACCTTGACCAGGTGGCCCAGGATACGGTCCGCTGCGGTGTACATGTCCTCGATCGCTTCAAAGCGCTCCCCCAGCCCCAGTGCCATGGCCTGCTGGCGCAGGTTCGAGAGCTGCCCGCCCGGGATCTCGTGCTGGTACACCCGGCCTGTGGGACCCGGCAGCCCGGACTCGAACGGTGCGTAGACGCGGCGCACAGCTTCCCAGTACGGTTCCAGCGAGCTGACGGCTTCCAGGCTGAGGCCGGTGTCCCGCGGGGTGTGTGCCAGCGCTGCCACCAGGGCCGACGCTGACGGCTGGCTGGTGGTTCCGGCCAACGATGCCGAGGCGACGTCGACGGCGTCCACGCCGGCATCCGCGGCAGCCAGCAGGGTGGCCAGCTGGCCTCCTGCGGTGTCGTGGGTGTGCAGGTGCACCGGAAGGTCGAAGCGTTCCCGGAGCGCCGACACCAGTTTCGCAGCTGCCGCCGGGCGCAGCAGGCCGGCCATGTCCTTGATCGCCAGGATGTGGGCTCCGGCGTCAACGATCTTTTGGGCGAGCTCCAGGTAGTAGTCCAGCGTGTAGAGCTTCTCGTTGGGGTCCAGCATGTCGCCCGTGTAGCAGAGCGCCACTTCCGCCACGGCGGTGCCGGTGGCCCGCACGGCACGGATGGCCGGTGCCATCTGGCTGACATCGTTCAAGGCGTCGAAGATCCGGAAGATATCGATGCCGGTTGCCGCGGCCTCGTTAACGAAGGCTTCGGTGACCTCTTCGGGGTAGGGCGTGTACCCCACGGTGTTCCGGCCGCGCAGGAGCATCTGCAGGCAGACGTTCGGGAGCGCCTGGCGCAGGGCAGCCAGACGGTCCCAGGGATCTTCGCCCAGGAACCGCAGGGCGACGTCATACGTGGCACCGCCCCAGGCTTCAACGGACAGCAGCTCCGGCAAGAGTGCGGTGACTGCGGGGCCGGCCGCGACGAGGTCCCGGGTCCGGACGCGGGTGGCAAGCAGCGACTGGTGTGCGTCGCGGAAGGTGGTGTCCGTGACGGCCACCGCGTTCTGCTCACGAAGCGCTGTGGCGAAGCCAGCCGGCCCGAGCTCCAGGAGCTTCTGCCGCGAGCCCGGTGCCGCCGGCTGGTCCTTGACGGACGGGAGCTTGCTGGCAGGGTTCGAGTGGACGGTCAGCTCGCCGTTGGGCTTGTTGACGGTGACGTCCGCCAGCCAGGTGAGGAGCTTGGTGCCGCGGTCGGCAGAGACCCGGGCCTTGAGCAATTCCGGGCGCTCGTCGATGAAGGACGTGGCCACGTCGCCGGCGATGAAGTCGGGATCGTCAAGCACAGCCTGCAGGAAGGAGATGTTGGTGGAGACGCCGCGGATCCGGAATTCCGCGAGGGCACGGCGTGCACGTGCCACGGCGGCCGGGTAATCCCTGCCGCGGCAGGTGAGCTTAACCAGCATGGAGTCGAAGTGCGGGCTGATTTCGGCACCCGAGTAGACAGTGCCGCCGTCGAGCCGTACACCCGCACCGCCGGCGGAGCGGTAGCCGGTGATCTTTCCAACGTCAGGGCGGAAGCCATTGGCCGGGTCTTCCGTGGTGATACGGCTCTGCAGCGCGGCGCCGCGCAGCTTGACCGTGTCCTGGGAGAGGCCAAGGTCAGCCAGGGTCTCGCCCGCGGCGATGCGCATCTGCGCCTGGACGAGGTCCACGTCGGTGACCTCTTCCGTCACCGTGTGCTCCACCTGGATACGGGGGTTCATCTCGATGAAGACGTGCTGGCCCGCCCGCTCACCCACGGTGTCCACGAGGAACTCAACGGTGCCGGCGTTGACATAGTTCAGGGCCTTGGCGAACTTGACGGCGTCCCGGTACAGGGCCTGCCTGATGCCCTCGTCCAGGTTGGGAGCCGGGGCGATCTCAATCACTTTCTGGTGGCGCCGCTGGATGGAGCAATCCCGTTCAAAGAGGTGCATCACGTTGCCCTCAGCGTCGGCCAGGATCTGCACTTCGATGTGCCGCGGCCGCAGGACTGCCTGCTCGAGGAACATGGTGGGATCGCCGAACGCCGCATCGGCTTCGCGCATGGCGGATTGCAATGCCTCAGGCAGGGCTTCACGTGTGTCCACCCGGCGCATGCCGCGCCCGCCGCCACCGGCCACAGCCTTGGCGAAGATGGGGAAGCCGATTTCATCGGCCGCCGCAAGGAGCTCGTCCAGGTCCTTTGAGGGCTCACTGGACTTGAGGACCGGTACGCCGGCCTCACGGGCGGCCTTCAGTGCCGCCACTTTGTTGCCTGCCAGTTCCAGTACCTCGGCCGGCGGACCAACAAAGGTGATGCCCGCGTCCTTGGCCGCGCGGGCCAGGTCCGGGTTTTCAGAGAGGAACCCGTAGCCGGGGTAGATGGCGTCCGCGCCGGACTCCTTTGCCACCCGCACTATTTCGGCAACGTCCAGGTACGCACGGACGGGGTGGCCCTCTTCGCCAATCAGGTAGGCCTCGTCCGCCTTCTGGCGGTGGATCGAGTTCCTGTCCTCTTGGGGGAAAACAGCAACGGTCTTGGCGCCCAGCTCGTAGCCGGCGCGGAAGGCCCTGATCGCGATTTCGCCGCGGTTGGCCACCAGAACTTTGGAAAACATACTTCTCCTGCATCATTGCGGGTGGATCGGTGAGTGGTCACAGTGTCTAGGACCTGCAAGGACAAACACAAATCTTTGTGGCCACCGTCACAGATTTCCCCGTCATGTCCCGAACCCTTCAGCCGGGCCGGGCGGAAACCGCCCCCAGCAGCACAGTGGGTGCCATGCCGACGCCCGATAAAGCAGGATTCGCCGACGCGTCCACATATGATGAGTAGGGCGGCAGGACCGTCCGGCTTCGGCGCTGCCGCAGCAAACATTACCCCCAACCGGCATCCGGCGTTAGGTTTTGGTCTCTCAAGTGCAAGTAGTCAGCATCAGCAGCCTCAAGGGTGGAGTCGGCAAGACTTCCGTCACCACAGGATTGGCATCTGCCGCGCTTGCCGCAGGCGTCCGCACGCTGGTGGTGGACCTTGATCCGCACGCGGATGCGACCACCGCACTGGGCGTTCAGCCCGGCGACCAGCTCGACATTGGCAGGATGCTCAAGAACGCCCGCCGCGCCAAGCTGGCAGACAACGTTGCGGGCAGCAGCTGGACGGCGCTCGCCCACTCCAACGGCTCCGGTCCGGCGGTCCTGGATGTCGCCGTGGGCTCTGCCTATACCGGAATTTATGACCGCCCGGACCTCAGCCGCCGCGACCTCCGCCGGCTGTCCACGGTGCTGGCTGGTGCACCCGACTACCAACTGGTCCTGATCGACTGCCCGCCGTCCCTCAACGGCCTGACCCGCATGGCGTGGTCAGCCAGCGACAAGGTGGCCCTGGTTGCCGAACCGGGCTTGTTCTCCGTGGCCGGTACAGAGCGGACCATGCGGGCCATCCAGCTTTTCCGCCAAGAGTTCGCGCCCAACCTTTCACCGGCGGGCATCATCGCTAACCGGGTCCGGTCCGGTTCCTCGGAACACAGCTACCGGCTGGCCGAGATGGAATCGATGTTCGGTGAGCTCCTGCTGAGCCCGAGAATTCCCGAGCAGGCAAACTGGCAGCAGATCCAAGGCGCAGCGCACCCCGTGCACCACTGGCCGGGCGAGTCCGCAAAGTCTGCAGCCGCCCTCTTTGACGAACTGCTGGCAAATCTTATGGCGGTGGGAAGCGGCCTGCGCAGCCGGGCCAGGTAGAGAGTCAGGTTTAACGGAAGAAGCCGCTCTCCGTGGGAGAGCGGCTTCTTCCGTTAAACCGTCAGCTGATCTTGCGGGTTGCCCGCCGCTTGCTCAGTTCGTCGTCGGGAAAGGACTGCTCTGCAGCGTGCTCACTGGGCAGCGATGCCAGGCTGCCTTCCACTTCGCGCCACACGCGTCCCACGGCGATGCCGAACACACCCTGGCCGCCCTGCACCAGGTCAATCACTTCGTCCGCCGAGGTGCACTCATACACGCTGGCGCCGTCGCTCATCAGGGTGATTTGGGCGAGGTCTTCCACGCCGCGCTCACGCAGGTGCTCAACGGCCGTGCGGATCTGCTGCAGCGACACGCCGGTGTCCAGGAGGCGCTTAACCACCTTCAGCACCAGGATGTCGCGGAAGCCGTACAGGCGCTGGGACCCCGAGCCGGCGGCACCGCGGACGGCGGGCTCAACCAGCCCCGTACGTGCCCAGTAGTCCAACTGCCGGTAGGTGATGCCTGCGGCCTTGCAGGCGGTGGGACCCCGGTATCCGGCGTCCTCGTCCAGGACTGGAAGGTCTTCAGTGAACAGGAGGCCCTGGGCACCGCTCGCGGGCATAGCAACACCAGCCGTGGGCTGCTTCAGCCCGCCTGCTTCGCCTTTGGGACTCACCTGGATCCTCCTTGTCATAAGCCCCCCGTGAACTACTGCAGCGGCAGGAACAGGTACGAAGACCATGCCTGTAATTTCCGCGGGGCGCACTTCCCAGTGTGACCTGCGCGGCTGCCGTAAGCAATGGGAACTTGATACTTCGACGTTAGGCCCGCAGGGACCCAAGGTCAAAGACGTTGGCCGGTTCAAAGAGGCGTGTCGGAACTTTCATCCTCAACTTTAACCTTAACGTGACCTCAGCCGTCGAAATCCTCGGGCTCCACGTCGTCCAGGAACTCGCGGAAGCGGCGCAGTTCGCGCTCTTCGTCCACGGTGGGGCCGGGCTCCGTGTCCTCCCCCTCATCGTGCTCGGTGATCCGCACGCCGGCTTCGTCCATGACCGAGTCCGCACACCAGATGCGGCACTTGGCACGCAGGGCGATGGCGAGTGCATCGGAGGCACGGGAGCTCACGGTGGTGCCGTTCTCAAACTGGAGCTGGCCGTAGAAGATGTTGTCCTCCACCGCCACGATATTCACGCTGACCACTGAATGGCCCAGCGACTCGACTACGTCCACGAGGAGGTCGTGGGTCATGGGCCTGGGCGGAACAACCCCTTGCTGGGCGAGTGCGATGGCGCTTGCTTCCGGGGTTCCGATCCAGATGGGCACGTGGCGTTCGCCGTGCATCTCCCGCAGGAGGACCAGTGGCTGGTTGGAAGGCAGTTCGATCCGAACGCCTACGATCTCAACTTCAATCATCAGATGTCCATGCGTGAGATGTGGTCCTGCACCAGAGCCCGGTGCAGGGTAAGGCAGAGGTCGCTGATTTCACGGGCAGCCTCCGCCGCGCGCGCTTGCGAGGCGGCGTCCTTGCGCGAGGCAAGCGGCGCCACTGCACGTTCCACCAGCCCGAACTCCCGTTCGGCAGCTGCCTGGAAGGGACGCAGGTGCCGCGGTTCAAGCCCGTGGCTTTCCAGCTGCACGCAGGCCCGGGCCACCTGGAGGGCGGGCTCGTCAAACTGTCCGTTGGAGTGGCTGATGAGGCCGAAACTCAGCAGGGCCTGGAGCAGCGGGACGCTGGCACCGGACTCCGTCCGCAGCTGTTCCTCACTGAGCTTGCGCCCCCGGCTCTGCAGTTCTGCCGCCAGTTCATCCGACACGATCCGCGGCGAAACCACGACGCCGGGCGGCAGGTTTTCCGGACGCTCCCCCCTGTCAATGGCGTCAAGGTAGTCTTTGATGACTTTCAGGGGCAGGTACTGGTCCCGCTGCAAAGCCAGGACGAAGCGCAGGCGCTCCACGTCGCCGTCGGAATACTGGCGGTAACCCGCAGGGGTACGCCGGGGATTAATCAGCCCTTTTTCCTCAAGGAACCGGATTTTTGACGCTGTCATGCCCGGGAAGTCGCCGCTGAGCTGGGCGAGGACTTCGCCGATGTTCAGGACCTGCGGTCCCCGGCGTTCCGGTTGTGCCATTGCCACAGGCAGCGGTCCCCGGATCAGCCGCGGCCTGCAGCGGTGGCAGGGCTGAGGTAGAAGGTGAGGCGGAACTTGCCGATCTGGACTTCGCTGCCGGACTTGAGCTCCACGCTGTCCACGCGGTCGTGGTTGACGTAGGTGCCGTTCAGGCTGTTCTTGTCCACCACTTCGAAGCTCCGGGCAGTGCGCCGGAATTCCACGTGCCGGCGGGAGACGGTGACGTCATCGAGGAAGATGTCGGCATCGGGGTGGCGCCCGGCTGTGGTGACGTCCGAGTCGAGCAGGAAGCGGGCACCGGCGTTCGGGCCGCTGTGCGCAACGAGGAGCGCAGAACCGGCCGGCAGTGCCTCCACCGAGTTGCGCTCGTCGGATGACAACTTGGGCGCGATGGTAGGTTCATCGGTCACCGGGGTGAGATGGATCGAGGTGGTCTCCGACGCCTTGGCCGCACCAGTGCCGTATTCCCCATCGGCAGGGTTGTTTCTGTGGCCAGCCATGGACTCCTCCTCTTTCCCGATGCGGCTCTCACGCCGACATTCAACTTTTGCCCTCCGGCCTGCCCGGCAGGTCCGGACCCGGCTCCCGATCCGGCCTTTGACGTGCGAAGACGTTCCGCCTGCACTCCGGGCCGAACCGGATGCACCGGTTAGCTTTCAGCCTACCTGTTGTTCGTACTCGGATGCACTGAGCAATGACTCGACGGCGTCAGGTTCGGCCAGTTTGACCTCGATGAGCCAGCCGTCGCCGTAGGGATCGGTGTTGATCAGGGCCGAATCGGTGTCCAGGGAGTCGTTGCGGGCCACTACTTCACCGCTGACCGGGGCGTAGATATCGCTGACGCTCTTGGTGGACTCAACCTCGCCCACCACTTCGTTCGCCGTAATCTTTGTGCCGGCTTCGGGCATCTGGGCATAAACAACATCCCCGAGCGCGTCCTGGGCGAAATCGGTGATGCCCACGCGCACCACGCCGTCGCCATTGGCAGCGGATACCCACTCATGTTCGGCGGTGTAGGACAGGTCTTCGGGAATGTTGCTCATCAGGGGCCTTTCATCGGGTCGAACACCAATGTCAACGGGGCCCAAACAGGCCGCCGCTGAAAGTATAGGCACAACTGCCGGGGCCTTCGCGGGGGATTCTGACAAGATGGGACGCATGACCGCGCGCATTGTCCCCCTGCCCCGGGAAGCGGCGGGCTAGCGATGCCCGAACTCCCCGAGGTGGCCGGGCTGGCTGAATTTCTTGACAAGCATCTCCAGGGAACGTCGGTGACCAAGGTGCAGATCGTTTCCTTCGCCGTGCTCAAGACGGCGGATCCGCCGTACAACGCCCTCGAGGGCAGGACGGTGACCGGCGTGCGTCGCTTCGGCAAGTTTGTCAGCATCGACACCGGCGGGATTTCCCTGGTGTTCCATCTGGCCCGGGCCGGATGGGTGCGCTTCACGGACTCCCCCACTGATGCTCAACTGAGGATGGGCAAGGGCCACATCGCGGCCCGTTTCACTTTCGAGGGCTCGGATGGACCGCGCGGCTTCGACCTTACCGAGGCTGGAACCAAAAAGAGCCTGGCCGTCTACGTGGTACGGGATCCCCAGGACGTTCCGGGCATCGCCACCCTGGGCCCGGACCCGTTCACCGAGGCGTTCGACGCCGGCATGCTGGCGGAGATCCTCGCCGGCAGTTCACAGCAGATCAAAGGGCTCCTGAGGAGCCAGAGCGTGATAGCCGGCATTGGGAACGCCTACAGTGACGAGATCCTCCATGCAGCGCGGATCTCGCCCTTTGCCACGGCCAAATCGCTGGACCGCGGGACAACCCAGGTCCTGTACGACGCCATCCACAGCGTCCTGGGCACGGCTTTGGCGGAGGCACGCGGCAAGCCGCCGAAGGACCTGAAGGACGTCAAGCGGAGCCACATGCGGGTCCATGCCCGGACGGGTCTGCCATGTCCCGTGTGCGGGGACACCGTCCGCGAGGTTTCCTTCGCCGATACCGCGCTGCAGTACTGCCCCACCTGCCAGACGAAGGGCAAGATCCTGGCCGACCGCAGGACGTCGAAATTCCTCAAGTGATGGCGCGTTTCCCGATTCACTGCTGGAGGTGATGGCGCGTTCCCCGGATTGATGCGGGAGGTGATGGGGCGTTTTCGGGCTGGCCCCAGAGGGCAAAAAAAAAGTGGAGGCACCGGATCTCTCCGGTGCCTCCACTTCTTTGGTCGGGCTGACAGGATTTGAACCTGCGACCCCTTGACCCCCAGTCAAGTGCGCTACCAAGCTGCGCTACAGCCCGTCAGTTCCGCCGTTCTCCGCTGCGCTTCATCCGCGGGCCAACCCCGGGATTTCCACCAGCAGTCCGGCTGAACCACCTAGAAGAGCTTACACGATTCCGGAGGGTGCCTGTGACACTTTCCGGGCTTCGGAACCCTGGTGTGTCGCAATTAACGCTTCTTGCCCCGCTTTTCCCGCACCCGCATGCTGACCTCGATGGGCGAGCCCTCGAAGCCAAAGGTTTCCCGCAGGCGGCGGGTGATGAAGCGCCGGTACCCTGGGTCCAGGAAGCCGGTGGTGAACAGCACGAACTTCGGCGGCCGGCTTGAGGCCTGGGTGCCGAAAAGGATGCGCGGCTGCTTGCCGCCACGCACGGGGTGCGGGTGGGCTGCCACGAGTTCGCCCAGGAAGGCATTCAGGCGGCCGGTGGCAATACGCTTGTCCCAGCTTTCCAGCGCCACGTCCAGGGCAGGAACCAGGCGGTCCTTGTGCCACCCCGTCTTTGCCGAGATATTGACCCGGGGAGCCCAGCTCACGTGCGCCAGGTCCTGCTCGATTTCACGCTCAAGGTAGCGCCGGCGTTCGTCGTCGAGCAGGTCCCACTTGTTGAACGCCAGCACCAGGGCGCGGCCCGATTCAATGGCGAGCTGCAGGATCCGGACGTCCTGCTCGCTGAGGACCTCATCCACGGCGAGGAGCACGACGGCGACCTCCGCCTTTTCGAGCGCGGCCTGCGTCCGCAGGGAGGCATAGAAGTCCGCGCCCTGCGCCATGTGCTGGCGGCGCCGGATGCCTGCCGTGTCCACGAACCGCCAGGTCCGGCCGCCGAGCTCAATGAATTCGTCCACGGGGTCACGGGTAGTTCCGGCAGTGTTGTCCACCACCACCCGCTCGGTGCCGGCGAGCTTGTTCAGCAGCGATGACTTGCCCACGTTGGGGCGGCCGATCAGGGCGATGCGGCGGGGGCCGCCGGAGCGTTCCAGGCCTTCAATGGTGGAGAACTCGGGAAGGACGTCCAGCACGTGGTCCAGCAGGTCGGCCACGCCCCGGCCGTGCAGGGCGGACACGGGGTAGGGCTCGCCGAAGCCGAGGCCCCACAGGGCAGCGGAGTCAGCTTCCTGGGCGAAGTCATCCACCTTGTTGGCCACCATGATGACCGGCTTCTTGCTGCGGCGCAGCATCTTCATCACGCCTTCGTCGGTGGCGGTGGCGCCCACGGCGGAATCGACGACGAAGAGAACTGCGTCCGCAAGCTCCACGGCCATTTCGGCCTGCTCTGCCACCCGGGCGTGGATGCCGCGGGCGTCGTGTTCCCAGCCGCCGGTGTCCACCAGGGTGAAGTTGCGGCCGTTCCAGTGGGCGGAGTACATGACACGGTCGCGGGTGACGCCGGGGGTGTCTTCCACCACTGCTTCGCGCCGGCCGAGGATGCGGTTCACCAGGGTGGACTTGCCCACGTTGGGGCGGCCGATGATGGCCAGGACGGGGTCAAGCTTGACCGGACCGTCGTAGTCCTCGTCGCCGTACTCGCCGCTGAGGAGCGCGGCGTCGTCCTCGTCAAGGTCGTAGTCCTCAAGTCCCGCCCGGAGGGACGCCGCGCGGAGCTCCGCTTCGTCGTCGTCAATTGCCGCCAGCCGCTCGGCAACCTGGTCGGTGCCTGTGGGGGTGTATTCGTCGTCGCCGGCGCCTGGGTGGCCGGAGGTCTGGGTGGTGTCGCTCATTGCACTGTCCTTAGTGGTCATCTGCCGGCGTCCCGGCTACTGCTGTGAAGTCTTTGTGAATTGTCGGCCGCCGGCAGTGGCTGCCCGGTGAGCTGAATGGAATCCTGCACGTGCCCTGACAGTGCGGCCCGGATCTCCAGCGCCGCCCTGTCCATTGAAGCACGGCCGCTTTCCCCGGCCCTTCGGCTCAGGGTCAGCGCATTCCCGAAGCTGACGTGGAACCGCCTGCCCGGCCGCGGTACCGAATCAAGGTGCTCGTTGCCCTTGCGGGTGCCCAGGATCGAAACAGGCACTACCGGGGCTCCGGAGTGCAGGGCCAGCCAGGCAACGCCGCCGTTGATGTCTTCTGCCGCCCCGGTCCCCCGCGTTCCCTCGGGAAGAATCCCCACGCAACGGCCGGCGTCGAGCACTTTCCTGCAGCGCTGCAGCGCTGCGCGGTCTCCGGAACGGTCCACCGGCAGTTGCCCGGAGGCGGTGAGGACCCGGCCCAGGAACCCCGAGAACATCTCCTGTTTCACCAGGATGTGCATGGGCCGCGGCGAGGCACCGAACATGACCGGCCCGTCCAGGAAACTGATGTGGTTCGCGGCGAAAATCACCGGACCGCCGGTGGGGACGTTGTCCCGCCCGGTGACCGATGTCCGGTAGACCAGGTGGTCCAGGACCCAGCCCACCGGCCGGCTCCAGGCCATGGTCCAGCCGGCGGGAATGTCCGGCCTGCTCTCAGTCCTTACCGGCTCAGTCACGGTTCAGGACCTTGGTCACAATCACCAGGGCTGCGGCAACTGTCTGGTCGAAGTCGAGCTCCGAGGAGTCCAGCGTGACCACGCCGGAGGCGGCCTGCGTGAAGTTGACCACCGTGGAATCCTTTGCGTCGCGGCGGGTGACCTGCGCGGCCAATTGTTCGGCGTTCTGCGTACCGCCAAGCTGGATACCGCGGCGGCGAAGCCGGGCTTCCTCGCTGGCCGTCAGCAGCATCCGCACCTCTGCGCCGGGCGCGACGACGGTAGTGATGTCCCTGCCTTCCACCACCATGCGGCGGTGGTGCTTTTCAATCAGGGCCCGCTGCCGCCGGATGAGCTCCGTCCTGGCGCCCAGGGTGGTAGCTACGGCACTGACTGCCGAGGAGATGGCGGGTTCGCGGATGGCGTCTGTAACATCCACCCCGTCCACCCGGACGTACTCCTCGTTGGGGCTGGTGCTCAGGTCCAGGACAAGGTCGCGGGAGGCCTGCTCCACGGAGGCGGCGTCCTCCAGGTCAATCCCCCTGGTAACGCAGTACCAGGTGAGGGCGCGGTACATCGCACCGGTATCGAGGTAGGCCAGGCGAAGCCGGCGGGCCACTTCCTTGCTGACGCTGGACTTGCCCGAGCCTGACGGCCCGTCGATGGCAACCACCAGCGGCCTGCCGACGCGAAGCGCCGGCAGGGTGTCAAGAAGTTCCTGTGTCATTACTGGAGTACCCGCCATCCGCGGTCGTTTAATGCTTCGATCAGGTGGTCATGCTTATTGGGCAACACTGACAATTCCACCATGCCCACGTTCTGGCCGGATGAATGGTCCAGCCGCAAGTCCTCAACGTTTACGCCGATTTCACCGATCTCGGTCAACAGCTGCGCGATCTGGCCCGGCTTGTCGTCCACCAGAACGGTGAGCCACGAATACGCCTGCGGAGGCCCGCCGTGCTTTCCCGGGATCCGGGCCTGGCCTGCGTTGCCTTCACTGATCAGTTGCGCCAGATCCAGGCGCGCACCCGCGGCCGCGGGCTGTTCCAAAGTACCGATCAGCCGGTTGAGGTCCTCGCGGACGCCGTAAAGGATCTCCACTACCTTCGCCGCGTTGCCGCCCAGGATCTGCACCCACAGGGTGGGATCGCTGGCGGCGATCCGGGTAACGTCCCGGAGCCCGTTGCCGGCCAGGGACAGCGCATGCAGGGGCGTGCCCTGCAGCCGGCTGGCCAAAAGCGATGACATGACCTGGGGCAGGTGCGAGACCAGGGCCACTGCTTCGTCGTGCTCGTCGGCCGTGAACTGGGAAACCACGGCCCCCAGGTCGGTGGCCAGCGAACGGGCCACCTGGAGGGCGGCACCCGAAGTCTCGTCCGACGGGCAGAGCACCCATGGCATGGAGGTGAACAGCTCGCCCCGGGCAGCAACCGGCCCCGACTTTTCCCGTCCGGCCATGGGATGGGTGCCCACGTAGCGTGACAGGTCAGCGCCGCGGCTGCGCAGGCCCGAGAGGATCCCCGCCTTGACGCTGGCAATGTCCACCACCACGGATTGCGGGTAGTCAGCCAGCGCCTTCGCAACCACATCGGCTGTGACATCCGGCGGGGCGGCAACAACCACCAGCTGCGGCACACCACCTGCAAGCGCAGCCAGCGGTTGCCCTGCCCCGATGTCCACCGCAACAGCCTGGTTGGTGGGCGATGGATCGGAGAGGTACACCGGTACGCCCCGCCCGCGCAGTCCCAGGCCGATGCTGGTCCCGAGCAGCCCCGTGCCGATGACCACCACCGGCCCGTCCAGGTGCCCGCGGCCGTGGCTCTGGAAAGCGGACATGGTCAGAGCCCTACGGATGCCAGCAGATGGCCGACTTCCTGCTTGCCGAGGTTGCGGATGCTTCCCTGGCGCTGGTCGCCCAGGCCAATGGGTCCCACCTTTACCCGGACCAGCCGCAGGACCGGGAACCCGACGGCGTCGAACAGGCGGCGGACGATGCGGTTCTTGCCGGAGTGCAGCACAACCTCGATCAGCACATGGCCGGGGGTGGAGTCGACCAGCCGGAAGGAGTCGACGTTCGCGAAGCCGTCCTCGAGTTCCACGCCCTGCTTGAGCTGGGCACCGATACCCTGCGGGAACGGCCCGCGGACCTGCACGAGGTACGTCTTGGGAACCTCGTAGGACGGGTGGGTCAGGCGGTTGGCCAGCTCGCCGTCGTTCGTCAGCAGGAGCAGCCCCTCGGTGGCGACGTCAAGCCGGCCCACGTGGAAGAGCCGTTCGCCGTGCTGGTTCCGGAGGAAGTCACTGATGCAGGGCCTGCCCTCGGGATCCTCCATGGTGGAGACAACACCCTTGGGCTTGTTGAACACCATGTACACCATGTTTTCGTCCAGCTGGATCCGGATGCCGTCGACGTGGATGACGGCGGTCTTCGGGTCGATGCGGACGCCGAGCTCGGTGACCACCTGGCCATCCACTTCCACCCGGCCTTCGGCAATCATCTCCTCGCAGACGCGCCGTGATGCCACTCCTGCGGAGGCCATCACCTTTTGCAGCCGCACGCCGTCGGCATCGTGGAGTTCGGACTGGGGAACCTCGCCCCGCGGGCCCTTCTTACGTGTTGGCCTGCGGACCGGCCCCAGGTTCTGGCCGAAGCGTTCGCTGCCGAAGGCACGGGAAGCGGCTGCTCCCGGTGCGCCGGTACGTGGCTTCTGCTTGGGTGCCCCGGGCGTTCCGGGCGCTTTCTTGGCCCCCGGCTTGCGCGCGGCAGGCTTGCGGGAAGAGGGCTTGGCGGGCTTTTGTTCCGCGGCTCCGCGTCCGGTCCGGGCTTCCGGTGCCTGGTCCGGATCGATAAACCGCTCCTCGCGCGGCTTCGGTGCGCGGTGGGGCCGGTCGCTGCCGAACCCGCCGGCGCGCTTGGCCGAACCGCCGCGGAAGCCGGCGCCGGAATTGCCGCCCTGGGATGTGTTGCGTCCCGGCGTGCTGTTGTGTCCGGAGCTGTTGCGTCCCGAACCGCTACGTGGTGAACCCTGGCGTCCCGCCTGTGTCATGACCCGTCCTTCGATATATTGACCGGCAAGGTGTCCAAAGACAACCCTAGCCAGCCGCGCAGAAATAATCTGCCTTTGTAAAGTACTCTTGCCGCAGCCAGGGCTGGTTCCCTGCCTACGTTCTTTCGGCGTCGTAGAACTCCGCAATCCCGTCCAGCCCCGGGAGGTGCGGGGACAGCTGCGGCAGCTCGGCCACTGAACTGATTCCCATCCGTTCCAGGAAGTACGTGGTGGTCCGGTAGAGGATGGCACCGGACTCGGGATCGGTTCCCGAGTCCTCGATCAGCCCGCGCTGGGCGAGTGTCCGTACGACGGAGTCAACATTGACCCCCCTGATTGCGGACACCCTGGCCCTGGAGACCGGCTGGCGATAAGCGATCACCGCGAGCGTTTCCAGGGCGGCCTGGGTGAGCCTGGCCGTCTGCCCCTCCAGCACATATTTGCCCACGACATGGGCGAATTCGGCACGGGAGTAGATCCGCCAGCCACCGGCGACTTTCCGCAATTCAAAACCCCGGGGGCTGGAGCCGAAACCAGCTTGGCTGGCTGAATCCATATCCGGGGCGTTAACAGTATAGCCGTTATACTCCCGTTGAAGTTCTGCCAGCAGGGCGACGACCGCATCGATGGTCAGCTCCAGGCCCGCCGCCAGCTCCTCCTCCGTGGCGGGCTGGTCGATGACCATCAGCACGGCCTCAAGGGCGGCTTTGGCGCCGCCGGGAAGATTTCCGACGTCCGGCTCCCCCTGGCCTGCGCCTTCTGTTGAATGTTCAGTCACAGCGGCTCCTCAAATTCCTCACTGACGTTCTCCACGGACCAGTCCCCGCTCCCGGCTGTCCAGTGCACGGCCAGGTCCCCCAACGGCGACAGTTGGTCGAAGGAAACTGCCTTGTCACGGAACAGTTCCAGGAGGGCAAGGAACCTGGCAACCACCACCAGGGTTGAGTCAGCGTCGGCGATCAGGGTCCGGAACGTCAGCGGCGATTCCAGCTGAAGCCGCAGGCCCACGATTTCAGCCTGCTCCTTCACACTGACTTTGCCGCCGTGAAGGTGGGCCAGGCCCACTTCTGTTGGCTGCGGGGCCTTTGGCCGCATGGCTGCTTGCGCCAGGCGGGCAAACTGTTCGGGCGTGTGTTTCCAGACGAGTTCGGGAAGCATCGCGGCGAAGTGTTCCTCCAGTGCCACCTGCCGGGGAAAGCGCAAGGCCTCCTGGTGCAGGGTTTCACCGAGGAGGCCGGCCACCTGCTTGAAGGCCTTGTACTGGAGCAGCCGGGCGAAGAGCAGGTCCCTTGCTTCCAGCAGCGCGATCTCTTCACTGTCTTCGACTTCTCCGGCAGGCAGGAGCCGGGCAGCTTTGAGGTCCAGGAGCGTCGCGGCGATCACCAGGAACTCGCTGGCTTCATCGAGGGCCCATTCTTCGCCCAGCTTCTGCAGCTTCCGGATGTACTTGATGAACTCATCGGTTACGGTGGCGATGGCCACCTCGGTGATGTCCAGCTCGTGCTTGGCGATCAGCCCCAGGAGGAGGTCGAAGGGACCCGTGAAGTTGGCCAGCCGGACCTCGAAGCCGGGCTTGGTTTCGGCCACGCGTGGCTAGGGCGCGCCGCCGCGCGAAATCAGTTCCTTGGCCAGCCTGCGGTAGGCGTCGGCCCCCACATGGGTGGCCGCGTAGCTGGTGATGGGTTCCGCGGCCACGGTGGCGTCGGCGAACTTGATGGAGCGCTTGATGACGGTTTCGAAGACCTTGTCCCCGAAGGCCTCCACCAGGCGGGCGATCACTTCGCGGCTGTGCAGCGTGCGGGCGTCGTACATGGTGGCCAGCACACCGTCCACCTGCAGGCGGGGGTTGAGCCGGTCCTGGACCTTGTCGATGGTTTCCACCAGCAGGGCCACGGCGCGGAGCGCAAAGAACTCGCAGATCAGCGGAATGATAACGCCGTGTGCGGCGGTCAGTGCGTTGACGGTGAGGAGTCCGAGGGACGGCTGGCAGTCGATGAGGACGACGTCGTATTCATCTTCGACTTTCTTGAGCGCGCGGTCCAGGACCTGTTCCCGTGCCACCTCGTTGACCAGCTGCACTTCTGCTGCCGAAAGGTCAATGTTGGCCGGCAGCAGATCAACGTTTTCCACGCCGGTCTGGTGGATGGCGTCCCGGATGTCCACTTTGCGGTCCATCAGCACGTTATAGACAGTGAGGTCCAGTTCGTGGGGGTTGACGCCCAGGCCCGCGGACAGGGCACCCTGGGGATCAAAGTCCACCAGGAGCACGCGGCGGCCGTATTCGGCCAGCGCTGCCGCGAGGTTGATGGTGGAGGTGGTCTTTCCGACGCCGCCCTTTTGGTTAACCATGGCGATGACGCGGGCCGGACCGTGGGAGGACAGCGGCGCGGGTTCCGGGAACTCGCGGTATGGACGCCCGGTGGGCCCCATCACCGCGTCTTCCAGGTCGAATTCCGTGCCCTCCAGAGTTGCTGAACCCTGTTCGCTGCTCACGTATCTATCCACACTTTCGATGACGGTGATTTCCTGCCGCTGGTTGGCCAGCAACGCTCCTGCTTCTTCCCAAGGTTACAGCGCCCGACACGGTATTCGAGGCAACTTGACTTTCCGCGGATGTTGAGCCTTTACCCTCTAGCTGAGGTCGAAGGTTCTCCCCTCTCCGGCACGAAACTGCCCCCGCAGCAGAGGTTGCGGGGGCAGTTTTTATGGTTAGCGGATGGCGGAGGCTAGGGCGTGGTGGAGACCGCCCGGGTGGCGTCTTCCTTGGGTGCCATCTCGCCGTGGTGGTGGGCCAGCATGGTTGCCTCGTCGAAGGGTTCCTCGCCCGAGAGGACGCGGCCAACCTGGTCGCCGTCGATTTCCTTGACCCAGGTGCCGATCAGGACCGTTGCCACGGCGTTGCCCGTGAAGTTGGTCAGGGCGCGGGCTTCGGACATAAACCTGTCGATTCCGACGATCATGCCCACGCCGCCCAGCAGTTCGGGCTTGTGTGCCTGCAGGCCGGCAGCGAGGGTGGCCAGGCCTGCGCCGGTGACGCCGGCTGCACCCTTGGAGGCAATGATCATGAAGACCAGCAGCGAGATCTGCGCGCCGAGGTCCAGCGGCGTGCCCATGGCGTTGGCGACGAACAGGGACGCCATGGTCAGGTAGATGGCCGTGCCGTCAAGGTTGAAGGAGTAGCCGGTTGGGACCGTGACGCCGACAACGGGCTTGGAGACGCCGAGGTGTTCCATCTTGGCGATCAGGCGGGGCAGAGCTGCCTCGGAGGAGGACGTGGAGAAGATCAGAAGGTATTCGCGGGCCAGGTACCTCATCAGCTTGAAGATGTTGACGCCCGACACCACCTGCAGAAGGCCACCGAGAATGATGACGATGAACAGTGCACACGTGATGTAGAAGGCGGCCATCAGCGTGAACATGCTGACGATTGCCTGGAAGCCGGTGGCTCCCACGACGGCGGCGATGGCACCGAAGGCACCGACGGGGGCCAGCCACATGATCATGATCAGGATGCGGAAAACAAGGACCTGGCCGTGGCCGATGGCCCGAAGGATGGGGGCACCCTGCGGGCCCATCTTCTGCAGCGCGAAGCCAACCAGGATAGCAGCGAACAACGTCGGCAGGACGGGGATGTCACTGGGGATGATTCCCAGCAGGAAGTCCACAGTGCTGTCGGTGGCGGCCTTCTTGTTGGGATCGTAGGGTGCCAGCTTCAGGCCCTCGCCCGGGTGGATCAGGTTGCCTACCACCAGGCCGATGGCCAGGGCGAAGGTGGACATGACCACGAAGTAGCCCAGCGCCAGGCCTCCGACCTTGCCCACAGTGGCGGCCTTCGCGATGGAACCGATGCCCAGGACAATGGTGCAGAAAATGATCGGTGCGATCATCATCTTGATGAGCTTGATGAACCCGTCGCCGAGCGGCTTGAGGGATTTGCCCACCTCGGGGAAAAGCAGGCCGACGACGGCGCCCAGGATAACGGCGACGATGACGGCAATGTAGAGGTAATGCGACTTGTCCAGGCCCTTGCGCGGCGTCTTCACGCTGTCAAGCGACTCTCCTCGTTGAGAAGCCATGATGTGTCTCCTTTGGATAATCTAATAGACGCTGCGCACAGTCTCTGGGCTCAACACGTCCTCCTTTGTGATATCCATCATTAGGCAGGTGGTGACCCAGCTCACCGTTGCGTTCATATTGGTCGTGGCGCAGTTAATTGTCAGGCCGCAGTCATTGGTCCGGGAAGGCACAGATGATCCACCGCTGGAGTATCGCCCGCCGGCTGTTTGTGGCGAACCTGCTGATCGTGGTGTCGTTTATTGCGATCGTTGGCACCGCCACGTTCATCGACGCCCGGGACCGCACCTACGAGGAAGCCGGGCGCAGGATGACCGGCGTTGCTGCCGCGATCGCCGCCAATCCCCTGGTCCTCCAGGCTGCGGGCACCACCAATCCATCTGCTTTGCTGCAGCCCTATGCCCTTGAGGTGATGGCGGGATCGGGGGCTGACTTCGTGACGATCATGGCGCCGGACCGGACGCGCTGGACGCATCCCCGGAACGAAGAACTGGGCAGGCCCTACATCGGCTCCATCGATGCCGCGCTGCAGGGTGAAACGTTCACCGAGGTTACGGCGGGAACACTGGGTCCCTCCGTCCGCACCATCGCGCCCGTGAAGGATGCTGCCGGGAACGTGAAGGCGCTGGTGGCCGCGGGCGTCACCGTCCGAAGCGTGGACGTTGCCTTGTCCGGCCGACTGCCCGCCCTCGTGGCCATCGGCCTGGCCCTTCTGGTGGGTGGTTCGCTCGCCTCATGGCTGCTGGGCCGGTACCTCCGCCGCATCACCCGGGGCTGGGGGCCGGAGCAGCTGGCCCAGCTGTTCGCCTACTACGAATCGGTGCTGCACTCGGTGCGGGAAGGACTGATCCTGATCGACACCAAGGGCCGTGTGGTGATGTACAACGACCAGGCGGCCGAGCTGCTGGGCCTGGAAGGCCCCGGCAGCAAGGACCCCACCCGGCCACCGTCGCTGTCCGGCCTCCCAATCGACGCGGGGCTCCGGGCCCTGTTCGAGTCCGGGCGCAGCGCCAAGGACGAGATTGTCCTGACCGGTTCGCGCATCCTGGTGGTTAACCAGGGCCCGGCCAAGGGGCCGGAGATGACTGGCAGCCGCGGCAGGACCCCCGTGTATGGAACAGTGGCAACCCTGCGGGACCGGACGGAGATCGAGGCCCTCGGCAGCGAGCTGGAAACCATGCGTACGCTCTCTGATGCCCTCCGCGCGCAGACCCACGAGCACGCCAACCGGCTGCACACCATGGTTTCGTTGCTGGAGCTGGGCCGCACGCAGGAGGCCCTGGCCTTCGCTACGAAGGACCTGGAACTCAGCCAGCAGCTGACGGATGACATGATCAGTTCATTGGACGAGCCTGTGCTCGGTGCCCTGGTGATGGGAAAAGTGGCTGAGGCCCACGAGCGCGGAGTCCAGCTGAAGGTGGCGGCGCTCGGTTCGGCAAGCGTGGCGGGGATTGCCGTGCAGGACCTGGTGACCATCCTTGGCAACCTGCTGGACAACGCGATGGATGCAGCTGCGGACGGACCGCCCCCGCGGCAGGTTGAGCTGACGGTGGAAGCCGATGAAGAAGGCCTGGACATCACCGTGCACGACTCCGGCCCCGCCATTGATTCCGCCGCCGCCGAGAACCTGCTCCGGCATGGGTTCAGCACCAAGCCGGCGGGACCCGGCGGACGGGGCATCGGCTTGGCGCTAATACGACAGGCCGTGCGGCGCCTGGGGGGTACCCTGACCATCAATGGCAGGCGCGGTGCCAAATTCGAAGTGTTCCTCCCCGCAGCGGTGCCAGCAGAGAAGGAGCACAAAACGTGAGCAACATCCGGGTCCTCGTCGTAGAGGATGAGGCCATCGCAGCTGCCGCGCACGCAGCCTACGTGGGGCGCCTGACTGGCTTCGAGCTCGCCGGCACGGCCCCGGACGGACAGTCCGCACTGCGGCTGCTCAACGAATTCGCAGCGGCGGGGAACCCGGTGGAGCTTGTCCTGCTGGACATGAACCTTCCCGACCTCCACGGCCTCGATATCGCCCGCCGCATGAGGGCGTCCGGGATCCTCGCCGACATCATCGCCATCACCGCCGTCCGCGAACTGGCCATCGTGCGCAGCGCAGTGGCCATCGGCGTGGTCCAGTACCTGATTAAGCCGTTCACCTTCGCAACGTTCGCGGACAAACTGGAAAGCTACCGCCAGTTCCGCCAGCAGCTGGCAGGCCCCACAGGGGGGTCGGGAAAGGCGGGAGCTTCCCAGACAGACGTGGACCAGGCGTTCGCCAGCCTGCGGGCACCCTCCGAGCTGCCCTTGCCCAAAGGCCTCTCGGTGTCCACGCTGAGTTCCGTTCAGGCGTTCATGAAGCAGCAGCAGGGTGCCGTGTCCGCCACGGAAGTCATGGACGCCCTGGGGATGTCCCGGGTCACCGCCCGCCGCTACCTGGAATACCTCGCGGACGCAGGGACGGTGTCCAGGACTGCCCGCTACGGAACGCCAGGCCGGCCCGAGAACGAATACCGCTGGGGCACCCGGTGATCGGCGTGGGTGATTGAGCCTGCCGGTGATTGAGCCTGTCGAAATCCCCGGCAACGGAGCACTCCTTGTATACACCAAGCCTCCGAATCCCGAAATATTGCCAGCTTTTCCCACTTTTTCACCCATCCATGTATACACTGGCTATACCAACGAAGGGACAGCCAGTGCGAGCCAGCGATCGGGCCTATACCGCGCTCCGCGATGACATCGTTCAGTGGCGGCTCAAGCCGGGCGCCTTGCTGGCCGAGGTGGAACAGGCGCAGCGGCTTGGGGTTTCACGCACGCCGCTCCGGGAGGCGCTGGGCCGCCTGACAGCAGAAGGGCTGACGACGGCGGCGGGCGGCCGCGGCGTCGTCGTCACCGGCATCTCGCTGGCGGACATCGAGGAACTCTTCGAGCTCCGCGAGACCCTGGAAGGCAAGGCTGCGGCACTCGCTGCGGAACGTGGCGACGCCGGGACATTCCGGATGCTTGAGGCAGACTTCCGGGCGGCCCCCGCACTCATTAACGGCAGTGCACCGGCATTGGAGGACTACTACCGGCTGGTGGAACGGCTGGACTCCGCCATCGATGCCGCCAGCTCCAATTCCTACCTTGCCCAGGCCATGCGCAGCCTCCGGGTCCACCTGGTCCGCATCCGCCGCCTGGCAGCCGACGACGCCGCCCGGCTGACAGCTGCAGCAGCCGAACATGCGGCGATAGCCGAGGCCATCGCCATTGGCAACCCGCGCCTGGCGCAGGCAGCCACCACCGTGCATCTGCACCGCAGCCTGTCCCATATCAAAGCAACCCACACACCCCGCTAAAAGGAGCCCCATGGTCAAGGAACACCACGTCCGCGTCTATAAGAGCGAAGAGAACCTGCCGCGGGAGGACCAGCTGGCACACAAGATCGCCAAGGTTGCCGCCGATCCCGTTGGTGTGCCCGCCGAGGTCACAGAGATGGTCATCAACCGGATCATCGATAACGCTTCGGTGGCTGTCGCGTCGCTGAACCGGGCACCCATCGTGGCGGCCCGGGCCCAGGCGCTGGCCCATGGCCCCAGCACCGGAGGAAAGGGTTCGAAGGTTTTCGGCATCGGCGAACGGGTTTCGCCGGAGTGGGCCGCGTGGGCCAACGGCGTGGCAGTCCGGGAGCTGGATTACCACGACACCTTCCTGGCCGCTGATTACTCCCACCCGGGTGACAACATCCCGCCGATCCTCGCGGTGGCCCAGCACGTGGGCTCAAGCGGCCGTGATCTGGTGCGCGCCATCGCCACCGGCTATGAGATCCAGGTGAACCTGGTGAAGGCGATTTGCCTGCACAAGCACAAGATCGACCATGTGGCGCACCTTGGCCCGTCCGCCGCGGCGGGCATCGGCACCCTGCTGGGGCTCGACGTCGAAACGATCTTCCAGTCCGTGGGCCAGGCACTGCACACCACCACGGCAACGCGGCAGTCCCGTAAGGGCGAGATCTCCACGTGGAAGGCCCACGCCCCCGCATTCGCCGGCAAGATGGCCGTGGAGGCGGCAGACCGTGCCATGCGGGGCCAGACCTCCCCGGTGCCGATCTACGAAGGCGAAGACGGCGTGATCGCCTGGCTGCTGGACGGCCCGGAGGCCTCCTACCTGGTGCCGCTGCCCGAATCAGGCGAACCCAAGCGCGCCATCCTGGACACCTACACCAAGGAACACTCCGCCGAATACCAGGCCCAGGCCTGGATTGACCTGGCCCGGAAGCTGCACCGCGAGCACCCGGAGGCAACCGACCCCGCGAACGTGAAGTCGGTGTTGATCAGGACCAGCCACCACACCCACTATGTGATTGGATCCGGCGCCAACGATCCGCAGAAGTACAACCCCACCGCGTCCCGGGAAACCCTGGACCACTCCATCCCGTACATCTTTACCGTGGCCCTGCAGGACGGCTCCTGGCACCACGTGGATTCCTACTCCCCCGAACGTGCCGGCCGGCCCGACACCGTGGAACTGTGGCAGAAGGTGAGCACTGAGGAAGACCCCGAATGGACCCGCCGTTACCACTCCCTGGACATCGCCGAAAAAGCCTTCGGCGGCTCGGTGGAAATCACGCTGGCCCATGGTTCCGTGATCAAGGATGAGATCGCCGTCGCAGACGCCCACCCGCTCGGCGCCCGCCCCTTCGGCCGCGGGCAGTACATCTCCAAGTTCCGCACCCTGGCCGCCGGCCTGGTGGAGGAGGCCGAAATCGAACGGTTCCTCGCCGCCGTCGAACGCCTCCCCGAACTCGGCCCCGGGGAACTTGACCAGCTGAACATCACCGCCGGCCCCGGAATCATCGACCCCAGCGCCGCACCCAAGGGACTCTTCTGATGCTGTACTCCAAAACCACCCCCGAACAGAAACGCATCCGGTTCCGCGAACTGCTCGCGTCGGGCACCATCGCCCAGTTCCCGGGCGCGTTCAACCCGCTCTCGGCCCGGCTGATCGAGGAGAAGGGCTTTGCCGGGGTCTACATCTCCGGCGCGGTCCTGGCCAATGATCTTGGCCTGCCCGACATCGGCCTGACCACCCTCACCGAGGTGGCCACCAGGGCCGGGCAGATCGCCCGGATGACCGACCTGCCCGCCATCGTGGACGCCGACACCGGCTTCGGAGAACCGATGAACGTGGCCCGCACCGTCCAGGAAATCGAAAACGCCGGCCTGGCCGGACTGCACATCGAGGACCAGTTCAACCCCAAGCGCTGCGGCCACCTCGACGGAAAGAACGTGGTGGACCTTGAGACAGCCACGAAACGCATCCGCGCCGCCGCGGACGCCCGCCGCGACCCGAACTTCCTGATCATGGCCCGTACCGACGTCCGGGCCGTGGAGGGGCTGGCCGCTGCGCAGGACCGGGCCCGGGCACTCGTGGAGGCCGGTGCCGACGCCATTTTCCCCGAGGCGATGGCCAACCTGCAGGAATTCCAGGCCATCCGCAGCGCCGTGGAGGTGCCCATCCTGGCCAACATGACCGAGTTCGGCAAGAGCGCTTTGTTCACCACACAACAGCTTCAGGACGCCGGCGTGAACATGGTGATTTATCCGGTGACGCTACTGCGTAGTGCCATGGGTGCTGCCGAGCGTACGCTGGAATCGATTATGGCTGAGGGCACGCAGGAGGCGCAGGTTGGCAGCATGCTGACCCGCGCACGCCTATACGATCTTGTTGACTACGAAGGCTACAACCGCTTCGACAGCGGAGTGTTCAATTTCCGGGTCCCCGGGGAGTAGGGAAAACCGCGCCGGTACCGCCGGTACAACAGGCGACAGGAACGAAGGAGTTTCAGCATGGCTGAAAAGGACATCAAAAAGGGTCTTGACGGCGTCGTGGTCGACTACACGTCAGTCTCCAAGGTCAACCCGGACACCAACTCCCTGCTGTACAGGGGCTACCCCGTCCAGGAGCTCGCCGCAAAGTGCAGTTTTGAAGAGGTGGCCTACCTGCTCTGGAACGGTGAGCTGCCCGGCCAGGAGCAGCTGGCGGAGTTCACTGCCCGCGAGCGGGCCGGCCGTTCTCTGGATCCGGTGGTCAAGCAGGTCATCGATGTACTCCCGGAGACGTCCCATCCCATGGACGTGTGCCGGACGGCGGCCTCGGTGTTGGGCGCCCGGCACGCCCTGGCCGAAGATTCCTCGCGCGAGGCCAACATGGCCAAAGCCATTGACCTGTTTGCTGCCATGCCGGCCGTGGTGGCCTACGACCAGCGGCGACGCCACGGGCAGGGCGTCATTGAGCCGCGTAACGACCTTGGCTATTCGGCCAACTTCCTGTGGATGGCTTTCGGCGAGGAACAGGTGCCGGAGGTGGTGGAGGCCTTCAACGTATCGATGATCCTCTACGCGGAACACTCCTTCAACGCGTCCACCTTCACCGCCCGGGTCATCACCTCTACCCTCGCGGATCTCCACTCGGCGGTCACCGGGGCGATTGGCGCCTTGAAGGGCCCGCTGCACGGCGGCGCCAACGAGGCCGTGATGCACACCTTCGACGAGATCGGCATCCGCCCGCAGGAAACCCTCGAGGAAGCGGCGGCCCGGGCCAAAACATGGATGGAAAACGCACTGGCGCAGAAAAAGAAGGTCATGGGGTTCGGCCACCGCGTCTACAAGCACGGCGACTCCCGCGTGCCCACCATGAAGGCAGCCCTGGACAAGATGATTGCCCACTACGGCCGGCCCGAGCTGCTGGGGCTGTACAACGGCCTGGAGACGGCCATGGACGAGGCCAAGGGAATCAAACCGAACCTGGATTATCCTGCCGGCCCCACCTACCACCTCATGGGCTTCGACACGGCCACGTTCACTCCCTTGTTTGTGGCCAGCCGCATCACCGGGTGGACGGCGCACATCATGGAGCAGTTGGACGCCAACTCGCTGATCCGACCGCTGAGCGAATACGTGGGCCCGGAGGAACGGCACGTTCCGTAGGCAGGCTTTTGCTGAAAGCACGACGCCGGCCCGGTCACCTCACGGTGGCCGGGCCGCGATAGTCCGGCGGCCCTGGTTCAGAGCAGCCCTTGGTTCAGAAAAGAAGGCTTTCCGAGGAGGCAACGGCTTCGTTGTCATTGTCCATGGTGACCACGATGTTGACCCTGCCGCCCTCCAGGACTACCGGCAGCCAGTGGTCGGCGTCCTGCCACATGCGGTCCACCGGCAAGCTGGCAGTGTCGAACCAGGCCGGAGCAATCTCGGCGCTCTCGGTGGGCTCGCCTTCCCAGCTGACGGCAGTGAACAGCCGCGTGTCCATGTCCCACTCCGGTTTAGCAGGAAACACGAAGCGCACAACGCCCGCGTCCCGCAGGTCTTCGTGCCGGATCCCGATGTCGGCCTCTTCCCGCACCTCGCGGATCACGGCTTCGGCGTCGCCCTCCCCCGCTTCGACGTGGCCACCGATGCCAACGATCTTTCCCCGCCCGAAGCCGGTCTTCTTCAGACCCAGCAGGACCTGGGAAGCACCGTCCAGCTCACGGAGCAGGAAGCAGAGAGTAACCCGTGCTGCAGTCATGCGCCCTAGCCTATGTGGTCCGGGAGTTGTCAGCGAGAAAGCGCCTGGGGGTGATGAATATGCCAAGCTCTACGTGTGACTCCCGAAACTGCAGACGGGATACGGCCGGCCCGCATCTCCGCCATTGACACCCGCCTGCCGGAATGGCTGGTGCGCAACCCTTTGTACTGGGGCTGGGCCTGGGCCGGTTTCTGGACAGTGCTCATTGTGACGGACGAATTCGTGGGCCTGGCAGGCTGGACGTGGTATCTGCTGGTGGCCGCGGCTGCCCTGCCCACGCTGCTCAGCACCCTGGCCGTGCTGCACGTGACTCCGCGGCAGCAAGTGAAGGCCGGCCGGGAATCGGTTTTGGGCCTGTTCTTCGTGCGTTTCCTGGCGCTCATTGCGGCATTCATGGTGTGGGCCATATCGGTAGTTTTGAGCGCGTCCATCTCCACCACCATCCAAGCCCTGGCGGGTGACTCCGAGCGGGAAGTGACCGCCCTGGGTTTCAACCTGATGGCGGCCCTGGTTCCACTGGTGGTCGCCGTCCTGTGGCTCGCGTTTGTTGCCAGGTGCGCCTGGTTCCTGCGGAGGCTTCGCGGCTGGCGGCAGATCCCCACGCTCTCGCGGGTGCCGAAATCGTTCCTCCGCGGCCGCCCACGGCTGCGCCAGGTAGTGATTGGCTTGGCGCATCCTGGCCTGATGTTGCTCGCCGGGATGGGCACATCGGTGCTGGCTTTCCTGCTGGGCCCGGTGGAACTGACCATCGAGGCGCTGCTCTAGCTGCCCCCGGGAAGTATTTCCACGCGGCCCAATATGTTCGTGGGTATCTTCAGCCCAACGCCCGAGGGTGCGCTGCTGCATAGATTTCCCGCAGGGTGTCCGCTGTCACCAGGGTGTACACCTGGGTGGTTGTCACTGAGGCGTGGCCCAGCAGCTCCTGGACCACACGGACATCGGCGCCGCCTTCGAGCAGGTGCGTGGCGAAGGAGTGCCGGAGGGTGTGTGGTGAGACTTCTTTGGTGATGTTGGCCTTCCCGGCCGCAGCCTTGAGGATGGTCCACGCACTCTGGCGGCTGATCCGGCCGCCGCGCGCATTCAGGAACAACGCCGGCGTCCCTTTACCCTTGGCTGCCAGCAGCGGACGGCCGCGGATCAGGTAGGCGTCCAGAGCCCTGGCCCCGTAGGACCCCAGCGGCACCAGCCGTTCCTTGGAACCCTTGCCAAAGAGCCGTACGATCGCCGGCCCGGTTTCCGCCTCCTGGAGGGAGATGTCGTCCACGTCCAGGCCAACAGCCTCGCTGATACGGGCACCGGTGGAGTAGAGGAACTCCAGCAGGGCGCGGTCCCGCAGGCCGGTAGCGGTATCGGTGCCGGCCGCCTCCAGGATCCTGGTGACCTCGCCCACGCTGATGGCTTTGGGCAGCCGTTTTCCAGGCATGGGCGGGTGGACGTCGCTGGCGGGGTCCGTCGTCGTGAACCCTTCCAGGGCCCAAAACTTATGCAGGCCCCGCACGGCCACCACGGTCCTCGCCGCAGACCGCACACCCAAGGCTGTGCCGCCGTCGGACCCGTCCGCCAAGGCACGGACGTACCCGGTGACGTGGTGCCGGGTGATGTCTTCGGGGCGGCCGCAGCCTGCGGCTGCCAGGTAACGGGAGTACCGGGCCAGGTCCCTGCGGTACGCCGCGAGGGTATTGGCAGCCAGTCCCCGTTCCACCCCCATGTGCTGGAGGTAGTCGGTGATGCCGCGGTCGATCGCCGTTGGCGGTGACGGGGGCACGGAACCGGAAACCTTGCCTGGGCCGGCTTGTTCCGGATCGGCGCGGGGGGCCACACCGGCGGGAGCCAGTTCAGCGGAAGGACCGGGGACCATCAGCGCTGGCTGGGGTGCTCGGGCCAGGGCGCGTCCGCCGGCCGGAGCCCGGCAAAGCCGTCAGCCCGCGCAGCGGCCGCGGCAAGGATCCCGACGACGGCAGACGGGTTGTGGAGGCGGCCGGCCAGCACGGACTCCACGGCGTCGTCCAGGCCGATCCAATGGAATTCGATTTCGGCTTCCTCGTGGATCCGCTCGTGCCGCTCATGGTGCGGTACTTCCGTGAGGTCGCGGGCGAGATAGATCCTGATGGCCTCGCTGGAGGAACCCGGGGAGTTGAAGACGTCAGCCAGGACATTCCAAGTGCCGGCGGCAAGATCAGCCTCTTCGGCAAGCTCGCGTGCCGCACCCACCTGGAAGTCCTCGCCTTCAACGTCCAGCAGTCCGGCCGGGATCTCCCAGAGGTCCATGCCCACGGGGTGCCGGTACTGCTTGAGGAGGAGGATCTCGCCGTCGTTATTCATGGGCAGGACGGCAACGGCGCCAGGGTGGTCGATATAGTCCCTGGTGAGGGCCTCGCCTGTTTCCTGCAGCTGGAAGGTATCGCTGACCACATCCCAGATCCGGCCTTCGTACACCTTCTCGCTGGACACAAGACGGCGCGGGCTCGGTGCATCCGAAACCTTTGCTACATGGGTGGCTTCGTGTGTACCGGGCATCGCGCCGTCCTTTATTTCGTGCGGAACTACTTAGCGGCTACCGTACCGGACGGCGCGGCCTCGGAAACACCAGCCCCCGGGGCGAGGGCCGTGTCGGAGCCTGCCTGGTGGTCCAGGGCGGCCTTGACGAGGCCGGCGAACAGCGGGTGCGGGCGGGTGGGGCGCGAGCTCAGCTCAGGGTGCGCCTGGGTGGCCACGTAGTACGGGTGGACTTCCGCGGGCAGCTCGACGAACTCCACGAGCTTGCCGTCCGGAGACGTGCCGGAGAAAACGAGCCCTTCGGCCGCGATCTGGTCGCGGTACTTGTTGTTCACTTCGTAGCGGTGGCGGTGGCGTTCGCTCACAGTGGTCTTGCCGTAGGTTTTGGCGATGACGGAGCCTTCGTCCAGTTTGGCTTCGTAGAGGCCCAGGCGCATGGTGCCGCCCAGGTCGCCGCGGCCCTCAACAAACTCCAGCTGCTCTTCCATGGTGGCGATGACGGGGTACTTGGAATCCGGCTCGAATTCGCTGGAGGACGCGCCTTCCAGACCCACCACGTTGCGGGCGTACTCGATGACCATGCACTGCAGGCCCAGGCAAAGTCCCAGGACCGGCAGCTTGGTTTCGCGGGCGAACTTCAGCGCGCCGAGCTTGCCCTCGAGCCCGCGGATGCCGAAGCCGCCGGGGACGCAGATGGCGTCGACGCCGTCCAGGGCCTTGACGGCGCCTTCGCGGGTTTCGCATTCGTCCGAGGGGACCCAGCGGATCTTGACCTTGGTGTCATTGGCGAAACCGCCGGCGCGCAGGGCCTCGGTCACGGACAGGTAGGCGTCCGGCAGGTCGATGTACTTGCCAACGAGCGCGATTTCCACGTGGTGCTTGGGGTGGTGGACTGCCTCCAGGAGCTTGTCCCAGCTGGTCCAGTCCACGTCCTTGAAGGGCAGGTCCAAGGCCCGCACGATGTAAGAGTCCAGGCCCTGGGTGTGCAGGGTCTTGGGGATGTCGTAGATGCTGGGCGCATCGGCGGCGTTGACCACGGCGTCGATATCGACGTCGCACATCCGGCCGATCTTTTCCCGCATGGCGTCCGGCACTTCACGGTCTGAGCGGATCACGATCGCTTCGGGCTGGATGCCGATGGAGCGCAGTGCGGCGACGGAGTGCTGGGTGGGCTTGGTCTTCAGTTCCTGGGACGGCCCGATGTACGGAACCAGCGAGACGTGCAGGAAGAAGACGTTGGTCCGGCCAATATCCTGGCGGACCTGGCGGGCCGCTTCGAGGAACGGCTGGGATTCGATGTCGCCAACGGTGCCGCCGATTTCGGTGATGATGACGTCCGGGGCGTTCTTGCCTTCAGCGGGCAGGCGCATGCGGCGCTTGATCTCATCGGTGATGTGCGGGATGACCTGAACGGTGTCGCCCAGGTATTCGCCGCGGCGTTCCTTGGCGATGACGGTGGAGTAGACCTGGCCGGTGGTCACGTTGGCCGAACCCTCAAGGTTTTCGTCGAGGAAGCGCTCGTAGTGTCCGATGTCCAGGTCCGTTTCGGCACCGTCGTCCGTGACGAAGACTTCGCCGTGCTGGAAGGGGTTCATCGTGCCCGGATCCACGTTCAGGTAGGGATCGAGCTTCTGCATAGTTACAGACAGGCCGCGTGCCCGCAGCAGATGACCGAGGCTTGATGCCGTCAGTCCCTTACCGAGCGAGGACGCCACACCACCGGTTACGAAGATGTGTTTGGTCGTCTTGGACGAGCCCGGGAACCGGGAATTTACACGGGAATTTGATCGCTGCACCACGGAATTCGAGCCTATCATCAAAAGAGCCTTCCACGGGTCGGGAAACTGTTCCCCAAATGATCCAGTCTGCGGGTCCGGCCGTGCGGGAAGCAAGGGGTGGCCGCTGCTTGCAGACGCCTGGCTGGAACGTTGGACGCAATCAGGCCCGCTGTGGCAGGAGTTTCGCGTCGTCCAGGAGTTCCTGCGCGTGCGCGCGGGCAGATTCCGAGTCCTCCTGGCCGGCCAGCATGCGGGCCAGCTCACGGACCCGCTCGGGGCCATCGAGGAGGCGGACATCACTTGAGGTGAATCCGGTGGCTGTCTTGCCGTCGGCTCCCCTGACGGAGGTTTTGGTGACGGTGATGTGCTGGTCCGCGAAGGCGGCCACCTGCGGCAGGTGCGTTACCACCAGCACCTGCACGTGCCGGGCCAGCATGGCCAGCCGGCGGCCGATCTCGACGGCGGCACGTCCGCCCACTCCTGCGTCCACCTCGTCAAAGACGAACGTGGGGACGGGATCCACGGCGGCCAGCACCACTTCGATGGCCAGCATGACCCGCGAGAGTTCACCACCGGAGGCCCCCTTGCCCAACGGCCTGGCCGGGGCACCGGAGTGCGGCTGCAGCAGGAAGCTGATCTCGTCCCCGCCGTACGGTCCCAGCTGGCCGGTGGTCTCGAGCTTGATCACCAGGGTGGCATCGGCCATGGCGAGGGCCTTCAGCTCGGCGCTGACCCGGGACGAAAGTTCCTTGGCGGCCTTGGCCCTGATCTTGCTGATGGCGGCCGCCTGCTTCTGCAGGTCCGCCTCCGCCCGGACCACTTCAGCTTCCAGGGTTTCGATCCGCGTTGAATCGTCCTGCAGTTCATCGAAGCGCACACGGGCCTTTTCCGCCCACTCCAGCACTTCGTCGATGGACGGGGCGTACTTGCGGATCAGCTTGGCCAGGACGGCCCGCCGGTCCTCGATTTCCGCGAGCCGTTCCGGCCCCTCCGTGTCCAGGCTGGCCTGGTAGCTGGCCAGGTCGGTAGCGATATCGTTCAGCAGGAAGCCCACCTCGGCGAGGCGGGCTGCTGCAGAGCCGAGCTCGGCATCATGCTCTGCCACGTGCTCCAGCGTCCGCTTGGCGGCGTCCACCAACGTGGTGGCATCGCCTGCGTCACCAAAATCCTCCGCGATCAGCGCCTGATGTGCCGTGCTCGCGGCAATCCGCAACTCCTCCACATTGGCCAGCTTCACTGCCTCTGCCTTAAGGAGCTCATCCTCCCCCGGCTGCGGATCCACGTCGTCGATTTCGGCGAGGGCGGTCTCCAGGGATTCTGCTTCCCGCAGCCGGTCCCGGGCGGCGCTGCGCAGGGTGTCCAGCTCGGCCTGGCTGGATTTCCAGTGGTTGTACAGCTCCTGGTAGCGCGCCAGCGGGCCGGCCAGGGCGTCGCCGGCGAACTTGTCGAGCGCCCCGCGCTGGGCCGCGGCGCCCTTGAGCCTGATCTGGTCCGACTGGCCGTGCACCACCACCAGGGTCTCGCCGATCTCAGCGAGGACGCCCACAGGGGCGGCCCTGCCGCCCAGGAAAGCGCGGCTGCGTCCGTCCGCACCCAGCCGGCGGGCCAGGATCAGTTCCGCGCCGCCGTCGAACTCTTCCGCCTCCGCACCCGCTTCCAAAGCACGCTCGATGGCGGGATGGCCGGCGTCGAGCTTGAGCACTGCCTCGGCCGTTGCGCTTTTGGCTCCGCTCCGGACGGCACCGGCGTCGGCGCGGGCACCCAGGAGGAGGCCGACGGCGGTGACCACCATGGTCTTGCCGGCGCCGGTCTCGCCGGTCACCACGCTCAGCCCGGGGCCCAGCGGCAGTGTTGCGTCAGTGATGACGCCCAGGTCGCGGATTCTGAGTTCTTCAAGCATGGTTCACTTTGCGGTTGAGGGATCGGGATCGCTGTCCGGTTGCCCGCCGCCAGGCACCTGAAGCGGCGGCATGGGGCGGGGCGTCCGGACAATGGGAATGGGGCCGGTGTGGATCGCTTCGGACTTGGGGACGGGGCCGCGCCAGCCGTGGATGGGCAGTTCGAACTTCCGCACCAGCCGCGCCGAGAACGGAGTCTGGTGGGTGCGGGCCAGCCGTACGGGGGTGGCTGATTTGGTGACTTCCACGCGGGCACCCGGCGGCAGGTCCACCGACCGCCGGCCATCACACCAGAGGACGCCCTGGGCATCGGTACGGCCCAGGACTTCCACGGCGAGGCGTGAGCGGGGCGAGACCACCAGCGGCTTGGCGAAGAGCGCGTGGGCGCTGATGGGCACAATGACCAGGGCCTCCACCTCCGGCCAGACCACGGGGCCACCGGCGGAAAACGCATAGGCGGTGGAACCGGTAGGGGTGGCCATGACGATGCCGTCGCAGCCAAAGGAGGTCAGCGGACGCTGGTCCACCTCCGTAACCACTTCGAGCATGCGTTCCCGGTTGGCTTTTTCGATCGCTGCTTCGTTCAGCGCCCAAGTGTGCCAGATTTTCTGTCCGCGGACCCACACCTGGACGTCGATGGTCATTCGCTCTTCCACCGTGTAGTCCCGGCTGGCAATCCATTCAACGGTCTGCGCGAGGTCCGCCCGCTCGCTCTCCGCGAGGAAGCCCACATGGCCCAGGTTCACGCCCAGCAGGGGCACGTCAACTTCGCGGACCAGCTCGGCGGCGCGGAGGATGGTGCCGTCGCCGCCCAGGACCATCACCAGTTCAACGTCCGGAAGCTGGACGTGGTCGTGGAGCACCTCCACCGGCTGGGCAAGGTGCCCGAAGAAGCGTTCCATATCGCCCAGTTCGGAGTCCTGCATCACCGGAACGATGCCGGAGGCTTGCAGCTGGGCGCAGGCCTCCCAGGCGGCCTTCAGTGATTCCTCGCGGCCGGTGTGGGCGAGGACCAGTACACGCCTGCTCATCAGGTTCCGCTCCCTAGTGGTTGTGCCAGATTCGTCCGAGCAAGGCAGCGGTGGCTGCGTCTCGCTCTTCGATCTTAGGCAACTCTTGGCTGTTCCTGCGGTTTATCCACAGGAAGTATTCGACGTTTCCGTCCTGGCCGGGCAGCGGGCTCTGTGCGAGGCCCCGCAGGTCGAGGCCGGCGTCGAGGGCAGCCCGGGCCACTTTCTCCACCGCCATCCGCCGCTCCCGCTCGGACGTCACCACTCCGGTACGTCCCAGCCGGTCCTTGCCGATCTCAAATTGCGGCTTCACCATGAGCACCAGGTCGCCGCCGGGTTCGGTGCATTCCGCCAAGGGCCGGACCACCAGGGTCAGCGAAATGAAGGACAGGTCGGCCACGGTCAGCGCTGCGGGGCCGCCGATGTCCGCCGGCGACATGTACCGCACGTTGAGTCCCTCGTGGACTTCCACGCGGGGATCTTCCCGCAGCTGCGGCACCAGCTGGCCGTGCCCGACGTCGACCGCCACCACGTGCGCGGCGCCCCGGCGGAGCAGGACATCAGTGAAGCCGCCCGTGGACGCGCCGGCGTCGAGGCACCTTTTTCCGGCGGGCAGCACCTCGGGAAACGCATCCAGGGCGCCGGCCAGTTTGTGCCCAGCCCGGCTCACGTAGGTGTCCTGCTCGTCATGCCGGACCACAAGGTCCCTGTCTTCAGCGACCTGGAGTGATGCCTTGCTGAGCACCTGGCCGGCTGAACGGACTTTTCCTTCGGCAATCAGCGAGGCGGCGTGGGTGCGGGACCTGGCAAGGCCGCGGGCCACCAAGGCCTGGTCGAGCCGCACCGGCATCAGGCGCCACCGTCCGAGGGGTCGCCGATCGTGGGGTCGCCGATCGTGGGATCGCCGATCGTGGGATCGCTGATCGTGGGATCCGAATCCAGGGCGGTCCGCAATTCGTCATGAAGTGCGTCATACACCGCTTCGTGCTCTGCCACAGGAACCCCAGGCAATGCATCCAGGGGTGCCAGGGCCTGTTGGACCAGCTGGTCGGTCACCGCGGGTTGGCTGTCCAGCGGCCAGTCCGGGGAGGGCTGGGCTGCTGCTGATTCGTCAGGCGTGCTCAGCTCAGTCATTCAACCAGTCTAATGATCCAGCCAGGCCAGTTGTGGTGCCTTCGCCGCCGCGGCGTCCGGGGTGGCCGCCCACCAGGCTGCACAGGCGGCCCGCCAGGAATCGAGGTTGTCCTGGCTGCCAATGATGCCCACGGCTCCGTTGGCTGCGCGGGCCGTTGCTTCGCCGCACGTGTAGGTGCCGTCGTCGTGCGTCACCTCGGGGTACGGGCGGTACAGGTCGGTCAGGGAGCTGATGATGTAGTCGGGCCGTTCGGCGGCGCGGGCAGCGAGGATGCTCTGCCGGGTGTCGACGCCGGTCAGTACTGCCACGGTGGCGAAACCGGCATTGTTGCCGCCCAGGATGTCTGTGTCCAGCCGGTCCCCCACCACCAGCGGGCGCTCGGCTCCTAGCCGCTTGGCGGCCGAGTGGAAGAGCGGAGCCTCGGGTTTCCCTGCAACGCGGGGCGTCCGGCCCGTGGCGGCTGTGACTGCGGCCACCAGGGTTCCATTACCGGGTGCGATGCCGCGGGCCTGCGGGATGGACATATCCGTGTTGGTGGCCACCCACAGGGTTCCGGCCGCCACAACATAGGCAGCCTCAGCGAGTTCGTTCCAGCCGATGGCCGGGTTGAAGCCCTGGACTACTGCCACTGGGTTCTCGTCCTGGCTGTACACCGGTACCAGGCCCACCAATTCAATTTCCTGCGCCAGCGCCGGGCTTCCAGTAATGAGCACCCGGGAACCCGGGGGCAGCTCGGAGGCGAGCAGCTCGGCGGCGGCCTGGGACGAGCTGACCACCTGGTTGTCGGCGGCCGGGGCGCCCAGCTCCCGGAGGTGGGCCGCAACCTGTGCCGGGGTCCGGGACGCGTTGTTTGTTACATAGCCAAGGCCCACGCCCAGGCCCGCCAGCTGCTGGAGTGATTCCACCGCACCGGGGATCGCGTGCGGGCCGGCGTACACCACCCCGTCCAGGTCGGCGAGCAGCGCATCGAAACGGGAGACCAGGGTTGCATCAGTCATGCGCTTAGTCTTCCCGGCGATCCTGGTGGTCCTGGTGGTCTGCGGGAGCGTTCCCGTCCGCCAGGTCCTCTCCGGTGTGGTCCAGTTCGTCGTGCTCCACCGAGTCCTCATCGGACTCAGCGTCGTCTGAAACGAAGTAGTCCGCTTCCTGGTCATCGATGCTTGCGTCCACTGCTTCTTCGACGGCGGGCGATTCCACTGCCTGGGTGACTGCAGCCTCCGTGGTTGCAGCTTCTGTGGTTGCAGCTTCTGTGGTTGCAGCAGGAGCTTCAGCGCCGGCAGCTGCCGTTGCGGCCGTGCCGGAGGCGCTGGATGCGCGGTCCAGGAGCCGGCGCCGCTCGGCTTCCTCGCGGGCTTCTTCTTCCTCATCCCAACCAAGGTCAATGATGTCGGGTTCTTCGTCAACACCCAGGCCCAGCGCGTTTTCGGCCACAACGGCCTGTTTCTGCCACTTCTCGGCTTCGGCGGTGCGGCCTACCGCAGCCAGGGCGTCCGCATAGGCCCGGAAGAGCCGGGGGCTGTAGGAGAACGCGCGGTTGATGTCCAGCTGCTGGATCTCCAGCTCTGCAACGGCGGCGTCCAGCTGGCCAAGGTCTGTGCGTGCGCCCGCTGCCACAATGGCAAGTTCAACTTTTCCGGGTGCGTCCAGGTCCTGGGCTTCCTCGGACCGGACCACATCGAGTGCACGGTCGGGGCGGCCCAGCCCACGTTCACAGTCAGCCATTACGGGCAGGTGCACGTTGGAACCGCTGATCCGGCGGTACGTCCGGAATTCCCGAAGCGCCTCGCCATAGTGACCCGCAGCGTAGGCGGTGAGGCCTACGGCTTCGCGGACAGCAGCAAGCCTGCCGCCGCGCCGGCTGGCGGCCAGCGCGTGCTGGAAGGCCAGTTCGGGCTCGTCGTCGATGAGCCGGCCGGCCATCACCAGGTGGCGGGCGACCCACTCCGCGTTGTTGGCCTCAAGCGTTTTGATCTGGTGCTGCGTTGCGCGGTCAAGCTCCTTGCCGGTGACATCCTCGTCGATCTCCGGAGACCGTTCGCGGTCCGGGCGATTGGCGCTGCGGAGGTCGCGCATGTTGGGTACACGTGCCGGGCGCTCTTCCTGGCGGTCCCGACCGAAGGTGCGGGGACCGGCATCACCGCGGCTGTCAACGCGACCCGGTCCGCGGTCGAAGCTGCGGGGTGCGCGGGCGGGACGTTCTTCCTGGCGGTCGCCACGGCTGGGACGGTCGCTGCGGTCGCCAAAGGGCTTGCGGTTTTCTCCGCCGCCGAAACCGCGGCGGTCACCCTCGCCGTCACGGCGCGGACGGTCACCAAAGGACCGGTTGTCGCGGTCACCGTAAGGCTTACGGTCACGGTCACCGAACGGCTTCCGCTCCCCACCACCAAAACCACGGCGGTCACCCTCGCCCTCGCGGCGCGGACGGTCACCAAAGGACCGGTTGTCGCGGTCACCGTAAGGCTTACGGTCACGGTCACCGAACGGCTTCCGCTCCCCAGTACCGAAACCGCGGCGGTCGTCGCCTTCGCCCTCGCGGCGCGGACGGTCACCAAACGGCTTCTTGTCGCGGTCACCGAACGGCTTCCGCTCTCCGCCGCCGAAACCGCGGCGGTCACCTTCACCGTCACGGCGCGGACGGTCACCAAAGGACCGGTTGTCGCGATCGCCGTAAGGCTTACGGTCACGGTCACCAAACGGCTTCCGCTCCCCACCACCAAAACCGCGGTCACCCTCGCCGTCGCGGCGCGGACGGTCACCAAAAGGCTTCTTGTCGCGGTCACCAAACGGCTTCCGCTCTCCACCGCCGGTAGCACCCCTGGAGGGCTGGGAGTTGTCGCGGTTGGTGCGGGACCGGAATCCTCGGGGCTCGCCGCCGGAGTTGTTGTGTCCGCGGAACCCGCCGCGGTCGTTTCCGCCGCGGTTGCCGCCGTTGTGCTCAGCCATGTGGATTCCTCCTGTTGTGAGCCGACCACTGGCGCAATCGCAGCCGCTCGTATCCGTGTTTCGTTTCCTACGCAACCCGAAATCAAGCGCTTCGAAGTCCGTACATCTTCATCAATTCTAGTGGAGTTGCCTCCCCGGGCAGCACCGAGCAAGCACTAAGCGGCGGCACCGTGGCAATCTTCACACCGATGCCCCATCACCTCCTGCAGATTCTGGAGCAACGCCCAATCCGTTCCAGGAGGCGTCCGAAGGCGGTGCTGCCGCGGGGGTGTGCGGGAGGCTGGCCTTGGGAGAAGCGGAAAGTGATGGATGGTTGGCGGATTCGGTGCAGAAGCTGATGGAAGGTTCCCGAATTTTCTGCGGGAGCTGATAGCGCGCTTAATGGTCGGCCGGAAAAATGATGGCGCGGCCCTCTTACGGGACGCTCCATCAGGTCCTGCGGCTTATCTTCCGACGCCCCATCACGTCCGACGGCGGTGCTGCCGTGGGAGGGCGCGTTTTGGGTTCACCCGGGTTGGCCTTGGTTGTTTAAATGCGGGAGGCCCCAACCAGGTGCTGGTTGGGGCCTCGACCGTTTAATGGTTGTCCGGCGGTGACCTACTCTCCCACACCCTCCCGGGTGCAGTACCATCGGCGCTGTGGGTCTTAGCTTCCGGGTTCGGAATGGGACCGGGCGTTTCCCCCACGCTATGACCGCCGTAACCCTTGTACCCGTCACACACCCCGGGGGGGTGGTGTGGGAAAACTGTGGTTACAACATGTTCTGCAATGAATGCAGTGGTGGTGTTGTTATTCAATTATGTTCCCGTAGCAACGAAACCAGGTTTGGTTTTGTTGTTTGGGAACCACATAGTGGACGCAAGCAGTCTTGTTTCTTTTTACCATCGGCTGGTGTGAACGTCTTTTGAATCCGTTCACGCCAATGGTGTGTGGTGTAAGTTATCGGCCTATTAGTACCGGTCAGCTTCACGAGTCGTTAGTCCTCGCTTCCACATCCGGCCTATCAACCCAGTGGTCTGGCTGGGGGCCTCTCACACACAAGGTGTATGGAAATCTCATCTCGAAGCGAGCTTCCCGCTTAGATGCTTTCAGCGGTTATCCCATCCGAACGTAGCTAATCAGCGGTGCACTTGGCAGTACAACTGACACACCAGAGGTTCGTCCGTCCCGGTCCTCTCGTACTAAGGACAGCCCTTCTCAAATTTCCTGCGCGCGCAGCGGATAGGGACCGAACTGTCTCACGACGTTCTAAACCCAGCTCGCGTACCGCTTTAATGGGCGAACAGCCCAACCCTTGGGACCTACTCCAGCCCCAGGATGCGACGAGCCGACATCGAGGTGCCAAACCATGCCGTCGATATGGACTCTTGGGCAAGATCAGCCTGTTATCCCCGAGGTACCTTTTATCCGTTGAGCGACGGCCATTCCACAATGTACCGCCGGATCACTAGTCCCGACTTTCGTCCCTGCTCGAGATGTCTCTCTCACAGTCAAGCTCCCTTGTGCACTTACACTCGACACCTGATTGCCAACCAGGCTGAGGGAACCTTTGGGCGCCTCCGTTACTTTTTAGGAGGCAACCGCCCCAGTTAAACTACCCATCAGGCACTGTCCCTGACCCGGATTACGGGCCGAAGTTAGATGTCCAAAGTGACCAGAGTGGTATTTCAACGATGACTCCACCCGAACTGGCGTCCGGGCTTCAACGTCTCCCACCTATCCTACACAAGCCACTCCGAACACCAATACCAAACTATAGTAAAGGTCTCGGGGTCTTTCCGTCCTGCTGCGCGTAACGAGCATCTTTACTCGTACTGCAATTTCGCCGAGTTTATGGTTGAGACAGCGGGGAAGTCGTTACTCCATTCGTGCAGGTCGGAACTTACCCGACAAGGAATTTCGCTACCTTAGGATGGTTATAGTTACCACCGCCGTTTACTGGGGCTTAAATTCTCAGCTTCGCCGTGAGGCTAACCGGTCCTCTTAACCTTCCAGCACCGGGCAGGAGTCAGTCCGTATACATCGTCTTGCGACTTCGCACGGACCTGTGTTTTTAGTAAACAGTCGCTTCCCCCTGGTCTCTGCGGCCCCGATCCCCTCCGGACAGCAAGTGTCCATCAAGGTTGGGGCCCCCCTTCTCCCGAAGTTACGGGGGCATTTTGCCGAGTTCCTTAACCATAATTCTCTCGATCGCCTTAGTATTCTCTACCTGATCACCTGTGTCGGTTTGGGGTACGGGCGGCTAAAACCTCGCGTCGATGCTTTTCTCGGCAGCATAGGATCACCAAATCCCCCCAAACGGGGGTCCCATCAGATCTCAGGCATCATGAACAGCGGATTTGCCTACCGTTCGCCCTACATCCTTAGACCGGGACAACCATCGCCCGGCTCGGCTACCTTCCTGCGTCACACCTGTTAATACGCTTGCCTCCCAGGATCAGGTCCTGCGCTCCACCAAAACCCTCACACCACAAGGGTGATCGGGCAGGTTTCGGGCAGTTAGTATCCCCTGTTCAGCATGGGCGGTTTTTCGCCGGTACGGGAATATCAACCCGTTGTCCATCGACTACGCCTGTCGGCCTCGCCTTAGGTCCCGACTTACCCAGGGCAGATTAGCTTGACCCTGGAACCCTTGATCATTCGGCGGACGGGTTTCTCACCCGTCTTTCGCTACTCATGCCTGCATTCTCACTCGTGTAGGCTCCACCGCTGGTTTACACCGCGACTTCACCGCCCACACGACGCTCCCCTACCCATCCAGACGCCTGAACCACAAGGGCTTAGCAAAAATCTGAATGCCACAACTTCGGCGGTGTACTTGAGCCCCGCTACATTGTCGGCGCGGAATCACTTGACCAGTGAGCTATTACGCACTCTTTTAAGGATGGCTGCTTCTAAGCCAACCTCCTGGTTGTCTGAGCAACTCCACATCCTTTCCCACTTAGCACACGCTTAGGGGCCTTAGTTGGTGGTCTGGGCTGTTTCCCTCTCGACTATGAAGCTTATCCCCCACAGTCTCACTGCTGCGCTCTCACTTACCGGCATTCGGAGTTTGGCTGACGTCAGTAACCTTGTAGGGCCCATTAGCCATCCAGTAGCTCTACCTCCAGCAAGAAACACGCAACGCTGCACCTAAATGCATTTCGGGGAGAACCAGCTATCACGAAGTTTGATTGGCCTTTCACCCCTACCCACAGCTCATCCCCTCCATTTTCAACTGAAGTGGGTTCGGTCCTCCACGACGTCTTACCGTCGCTTCAACCTGGCCATGGGTAGATCACTTCGCTTCGGGTCTAGATCACGCCACTGCAACGCCCTATTCAGACTCGCTTTCGCTACGGCTTCCCCACACGGGTTAACCTCGCGACGTAACACTAACTCGCAGGCTCATTCTTCAAAAGGCACGCCGTCACAACTACAAGGCTGCTCCGACGGATTGTAAGCACACGGTTTCAGGTACTGTTTCACTCCCCTCCCGGGGTACTTTTCACCTTTCCCTCACGGTACTGGTCCGCTATCGGTCATTAGGGAGTATTTAGGCTTATCAGGTGGTCCTGACAGATTCACACGGGATTTCTCGGGCCCCGTGCTACTTGGGATACTCATCCGGGCGGTACACAACATTACGGTTACGGGGCTCACACCCTCTCTGGCCGGCCTTTCAAGACCGTTCACCTATGCCTGCACATCACACCCTTCCAGTCCGGCAGAACTGAAACGGAAAGTCCCACAACCCCGACCATGCAACGCCCGCCGGCTATCACACATGGAACGGTTTAGCCTGATCCGCGTTCGCTCGCCACTACTAACGGAATCACTATTGTTTTCTCTTCCTGCGGGTACTGAGATGTTTCACTTCCCCGCGTTCCCTCCACGCACCCTATGTGTTCAGATGCGGGTCACCAGGCAGCTCGCGCCCCTGGCGGGGTTTCCCCATTCGGACACCCTGGGATCACAGTCCGGTTATCGACTCCCCCAGGCTTATCGCAGATTCCTACGTCCTTCTTCGGCTCCTAATGCCAAGGCATCCACCGTGTGCTCTTAAAAACTTGACCACAAAAGATCAATCAGTAATTTTCGAGAGAACCATGAAAACCAACCACAACCACAGGCTGCAGCCAGATCCAGGTTCATATTCTTGGAAATTGCTTCTTATAAAAGATGCTCGCGTCCACTATGTAGTTCTCAAACAACAACCCCAAACCACACACCCCACACATCTACATGCATGATCGGTGCAGCCAGGAAACCAGAAACAAACAAACCCGGCAAAAGCACCGCAGCCAAAAGCCACAGCGCCCCCACCGGTCCTGTTGCCTCAGGACCCAACAGTGTGCCAAACACTAAACCACCCACACCCCAACCCCGCCGTTCCAGGACACCAAAGCATCCGTACTAGACAAGAAAGAAACACAAGCAGCCGCTATTTGTTGATATTCCACCCTTGAGCACCCGCCGCAGAACAATCGTCTGCGCAACGGGCCTTTACTCCTGACAAACCCCACGCCCCCACATACATGGAAACGGTGGCCTGTAGGTGCTCCTTAGAAAGGAGGTGATCCAGCCGCACCTTCCGGTACGGCTACCTTGTTACGACTTAGTCCCAATCGCCAGTCCCACCTTCGACAGCTCCCTCCCACAAGGGGTTAGGCCACCGGCTTCGGGTGTTACCAACTTTCGTGACTTGACGGGCGGTGTGTACAAGGCCCGGGAACGTATTCACCGCAGCGTTGCTGATCTGCGATTACTAGCGACTCCGACTTCATGGGGTCGAGTTGCAGACCCCAATCCGAACTGAGACCGGCTTTTTGGGATTAGCTCCACCTCACAGTATCGCAACCCTTTGTACCGGCCATTGTAGCATGCGTGAAGCCCAAGACATAAGGGGCATGATGATTTGACGTCGTCCCCACCTTCCTCCGAGTTGACCCCGGCAGTCTCCTATGAGTCCCCACCATCACGTGCTGGCAACATAGAACGAGGGTTGCGCTCGTTGCGGGACTTAACCCAACATCTCACGACACGAGCTGACGACAACCATGCACCACCTGTAAACCGACCGCAAGCGGGGGACCTGTTTCCAGGTCTTACCGGTTCATGTCAAGCCTTGGTAAGGTTCTTCGCGTTGCATCGAATTAATCCGCATGCTCCGCCGCTTGTGCGGGCCCCCGTCAATTCCTTTGAGTTTTAGCCTTGCGGCCGTACTCCCCAGGCGGGGCACTTAATGCGTTAGCTACGGCGCGGAAAACGTGGAATGTCCCCCACACCTAGTGCCCAACGTTTACGGCATGGACTACCAGGGTATCTAATCCTGTTCGCTCCCCATGCTTTCGCTCCTCAGCGTCAGTTAATGCCCAGAGACCTGCCTTCGCCATCGGTGTTCCTCCTGATATCTGCGCATTTCACCGCTACACCAGGAATTCCAGTCTCCCCTACATCACTCTAGTCTGCCCGTACCCACCGCAGATCCGGAGTTGAGCCCCGGACTTTCACGGCAGACGCGACAAACCGCCTACGAGCTCTTTACGCCCAATAATTCCGGATAACGCTTGCGCCCTACGTATTACCGCGGCTGCTGGCACGTAGTTAGCCGGCGCTTCTTCTGCAGGTACCGTCACTTTCGCTTCTTCCCTACTGAAAGAGGTTTACAACCCGAAGGCCGTCATCCCTCACGCGGCGTCGCTGCATCAGGCTTGCGCCCATTGTGCAATATTCCCCACTGCTGCCTCCCGTAGGAGTCTGGGCCGTGTCTCAGTCCCAGTGTGGCCGGTCACCCTCTCAGGCCGGCTACCCGTCGTCGCCTTGGTGAGCCATTACCTCACCAACAAGCTGATAGGCCGCGAGTCCATCCAAAACCACAATAAAGCTTTCCACCAACCACCATGCGGCAGTCAGTCATATCCGGTATTAGACCCAGTTTCCCAGGCTTATCCCAGAGTTAAGGGCAGGTTACTCACGTGTTACTCACCCGTTCGCCACTAATCCCCGGTGCAAGCACCGGATCATCGTTCGACTTGCATGTGTTAAGCACGCCGCCAGCGTTCATCCTGAGCCAGGATCAAACTCTCCGTTGAAGTAAAACAGACACAACCCCCAGCCCCGGGAAAACGGGACCAAAAAGCTGCACAAAATTTGAAACCAGCTGTAAAAACCAGACCCCACCACAGGGGCGGAAGGATCCAGCCAAAACAACCAATCAATAAAACAATTGGTATCAACAAACTTGGCACACTATTGAGTTCTCAAACAACAGACACATTCGAATATTCCCGAAACAATTCATTCAATGAATTTCTATTCCGTATTTCTTCGCTGCGATGTTTCAATCTTATTTGATTCAATTTCACTTTGCAAATCCGGTTGTTTTCCCGGAATTCACTCGGAGGAATGAATCCGCCCAGCAAAAAACGAAGCATTTTCTTCAATCCACGCCTTGCGCAGCCAAGAATTGCTTCTTATTTGTTGGGGGTTTTGCCACCACTCGGCGGTGGCGACTCAGAAAACAATACACGCCCCTCCGCGGGCGTGCAAATCGCCTGCGGAGGAGCGTGCAAAGCAGGTTTCTTTGGGCTAGGGAACCAGTACTTCAACAGTGGCCAGGCTCTTCTTGCCCCTGCGCAGGAGCAGGTACTGCCCGTGCAGGAGTTCGGACTCAGGGATCACAGCTTCAGGGTCCAGCACCTTCTCGTTGTTCACGTAGGCTCCGCCCTCACCAACCGTGCGACGGGCAGCAGACTTGCTGTCCGAAAGGCCGGAGGCAACCAGCAGGTCAACGATCCCCAGCGCGTCCACCTGAACAGTTGTGGAGGGAAGTTCGGAGGTGGCCGCCTGCAGCGTCGGCTTGTCCAGCGCCGACAGGTCGCCGTTGCCGAACAGTGCAGCCGAAGCGGCGATCACCTTTTCGGTGGCTTCCACGCCATGCACCAGGGAGGTCACTTCGAAAGCAAGCTTCCGCTGGCCTTCACGGGCAAACGGGCGCTCGGCCACAGCCTTGGCGATTTCTTCGATCTCGGACCGGGTCAGGAAGGTGAATACCTTCAGCCGGTCCACAACGTCAGCATCGGCGGTGTTGAGCCAGAACTGGTAGAAGGCGTACGGGCTGCACATCCCGGCGTCGAGCCAGATGGCGTTGCCCTCGCTCTTGCCGAACTTGGTGCCGTCCGAATTGGTGATCAAGGGGGTTCCCAGGGCGTGGACGCTCTTGCCCTCCACCTTGCGGATCAACTCTGTTCCGCTGGTGAGGTTGCCCCACTGATCCGACCCGCCGGTCTGCAGCATGCAGCCGTAGTCCCGGTACAGCTGGAGGTAGTCCATGCCCTGGAGGATCTGGTAGCTGAACTCGGTGTAGCTGATGCCCTCGTCAGAGCTCAGCCGCGAGGCCACTGCGTCCTTGCGCAGCATGGTGCCCACGCGGTAGTGCTTGCCCACTTCGCGCAGGAAGTCGATGGCGCTCAGCGGCGCCGTCCAGTCCAGATTGTTGACCATCCGGGCAGCATTGCCGCCCTCGAAGCTGAGGAACCGGCTCACCTGCGCCTGAAGGTAGCCCACCCACTCCGCCACAGTGTCCTTGGTGTTCAAGGTGCGCTCGGCTGTGGGGCGGGGGTCACCGATCAGGCCGGTGGAACCGCCCACTAGCCCGAGAGGCTTGTGGCCGGCCAGCTGCAGCCGCCGCATCACGAGCAGCTGGACCAGGTTGCCCAGGTGTAGGCTCGGCGCGGTGGGATCGAAGCCGCAATAGTAGGTGACCGGTGCACCGGCGAGGAGCTTTTCCAGCTCTGCTTCGTCGGTGGAGACATGGACCAGGCCACGCCACTTCAGTTCCTGCCAGATGTTGGCAAAAGTGGGGTCGTTCTGTTGCGTTTCGAGGCTGTTGATTTCTGGCACGCCTTCTAAGTTAGCAGTATTACCGGGCGCCGGCGCCGGACCAGAGGTACCGGCGCCCGCACGCCGAAACGGGACACCCCAACAGAAAAGGTCAGCGCTGGATCCCAGCGGGCACGGGCTCGGCAGCAATCAGCCGCAGCCGCCGGGTGGCGCGGGTCATGGCAACATACAGGTCCCCCACCTTGCCGTGCTCGTGGTTCAGCATCGTGGCGGGCTCCAGCACCACCACGCCGTCGAACTCCAGGCCCTTGGCTTCACGGGGGCTGATCACCACGATGTCCTGCTCGTAGCTGCCGGCACCGGTGCCGATGCGGCGGCCATACTCGGCGCGCAGTGCCGCAGTAGCTTCCGGCAGAAGGTGACCGTCGGCGATGACGGCCAGCAGGCCGCCGTCGAGCGCTTCCAGTTCTTCGGCCAGGACCTCCACCAGGCGGCTGACCACCTGGCCCGGCTCCACCTCATCGATGATGGGTGACCAGCGTCCTTCCCGCACGGCCTTGGGCGCGGACACCACGAGCCCTGCTGCGTTGGCCATCCGGACCGCCGCCTCGGCAATCTGGGACGGGGTGCGGTAGTTGACGGTGAGTTCCTCCAGCTGCCAGCGGTCCCCGAACATGGGGGCGAGCGCGCCCTGCCAGGAGTTGGCCCCGGCCACGGAACTCGTCTGCGCGATATCCCCCACGATGGTGAAGGACTTCAGCGGGCACCGGCGGACCAGCAGCCGCCACTGCATGGGCGAAAGTTCCTGTGCTTCGTCCACCACAATGTGGCCAAAGGCCCAGGTGCGGTCGCTCGTGGCGCGCTCGGCAGCCGTCAGCCGCGCATCCTGTTCCTGGTTCTGCTCGGCCAGCTCCTCAGCAGACATCAGCGGGTCCACCCCTGCGGCCTCCATGTTGACCAGCGTCTGCCTGGCGTTGGCCAGGTCACGGGCGCGGTCGTGCTCCTGCTGCGCCAGGCCACGGCCGGCCGCGGGGTCCAACTCGCCCAGGAGCTCGGCGGCTTCATCCAGCAGCGGGACATCGGACTCGGTCCAGGGCGCGTCGGCCGGGCGCAGCAGCAGGGCCCGCTGAGCCGGGCTCATGTCCGGTGTGCAAAACTCCAGCACAGCCGGCTTGCTGAACAGCTCCGAGATCAGCTTCTCGGGCGTCATGGGCATCCAGCACAGGTTGAGGGCGATCCGCACATCACGGGCAGTGCGGACATCCTCGGCCAGGTACGAGCGGTCGGCGTTGTTGCCGATATTGCCCTCTTCCACCAGCTCGGTCATCTGTTCAGTCAGTTCGCGCAGCAGGATCTTGACGAACGTCACGCGGGCCTCATTGTGCGGCTTGCCGGTGGAGCGGGCACGTTCGCGGGCACGGCGGACCTGGCGCGGGGTCAGCACCAGCTTGCGGCCGTCCACCTCCAGGATCCGGTTCTCCGCGGGAATGCGCTGGCGGTTGGCCACAGCGTTGGCCACCACGGTGGCCATGTCCAGGCGGCCCTTGATGGCCGCGACGTCGGCATCAGGTTCCGGAATGGCGTTGATGCCGGGCATCAGGCGGCCCACGCTGGCCATCACGACGCCGGTCTCGCCCAACGAGGGCAGCACCCTTTCGATGTACTTCATAAACGACGACGACGGGCCCACCAGCAGCACCCCGGCGGACTTCAGCCGGTCCCGGTGGGTATACAGCAGGTACGCGGCACGGTGCAGCGCCACAGCGGTCTTGCCCGTGCCGGGCCCGCCCTGGACCACCACGGCGCCGGAGATGGAGGACCGGATGATGCGGTCCTGTTCGGACTGGATGGTGCTGACGATGTCCGACATCCGGCCGGTGCGCTTGGAGTTCAAGGCCGCGAGCAGGGCCCCTTCGCCCTGCAGGGACTCGTCGTCCGTCAGCATGTCGACGTCGAGGACATCGTCCTCGATGGCCTTGACGTCGCGGCCCTGCAGGATCAGGTGGCGGCGGCGGCGGACGCCCTGCCGGTCGAAGGCTGTCGCCTGGTAGAAATGCCCGGCTTCGGGCGCGCGCCAGTCCACCATGAGCCGCTGCAGGTCCTCGGTGGTGAGGCCGATGCGCCCGATGTACTGGGCTTCCCCTGAGTCCAGGTCCAGACGGCCGAACACCAGCCGGTCATCCACCGCATCCAGCTGAGCCAGGCGGTCCTCGTACAAAGCCGCGAAAGCATCACGTTCGGAAACGTTCTGCATGGTACCCACAGCCCCTGCCCGCCGGACCTGCGCGAGCTGCTTGCGCTTTTCCTCGCGGAGCTCCTCCAGCCGGGCATACAGGCCGGCTACATAGTCCCGTTCGTGGGCCAAATCGGCGTCGAGCATCTAACGTTCCCCTATCGCAAAAGACAGACCTACCATTCTACAACCATTTCCGTTAACGCTGGCGAAACCGGACCGGCCTGGGCTTCGCTGCCTTGTACCTGGAAACCGTGGGGTCGCCGCTGAGCCAAAACCGCCAGGCGTAATCCTCCGATCCACCGGCACCGGAGACCCCCACCCGGGGCCCGGAGCTGACCTGCGTGGCCGGGCGGTCCGGGAGCGTAAGCCCGAACGGGGGCACCAGCACGTCGCGGCCACTGTAGGCGGTGGTCAGGCCGAGGGCTTTGGCGAGGCGGGCCGGACCGCTGGCCAGGTCGGCAGGATTTTTCGAGGTGGCGCGGCGGTGCCGGGCGAGCTCGACGCCCTCCACGATCTCCCCGGCACGCAGCAGCAGGGCCGAGGCCACCCCCTCTGGACCGCACACGATGTTGGTGCAGTGGTGCATCCCATAGGTGAAGTAGACGTACAGGTGCCCGGCCGGACCGAACATCGGCGCATTGCGAGACGTGGGACCGCGGTAGGTGTGGGAGCCGGGATCGGGGTGCAGGGAATCCTCCGGACCCAGATAGGCCTCCACCTCGGTCAGCCGGACGGACACCCGCCCTTCCCTCGAATGGTGGGTCAGGACAGCCCCGAGCAGCATCGGGGCCACCTCGCGGGCATCGCCGGACAGGAACTCCCGCAACGGTTCCCCGTCCGGCGAGGGACTTCTGCTCATGGCCAGACTCTATCGAAGACCGGCAGCAATAGGCGGCAGAAGGCAGAGAATTTGTACCACGGCGATGTCCGATTTCCGCTAGCCCCTGCCAGGTGCTGCTGGCAGGATGGAGGAATGGACTTCTGGCAGCGCTACCGTGCAATAGATGCCCGGGACACGCGGTTCGACGGGCAGTTCTTCACTGCCGTACGGACCACAGGCATTTATTGCCGCCCGTCATGCCCGGCCCGGACGCCCAAGGCCGCGAACGTCACCTTCTACGAGACGTCCGCCGCAGCGCACGACGCCGGCTACCGGGCTTGCAAGCGCTGCCTGCCGGAGGCGGTTCCCGGCACCCCGGCCTGGAACGTCCGCCAGGATATTGCGGGCCGTGCCATGCGCCTGATCAACGACGGAGTAGTCAACCGGGACGGCGTGGAGGGGCTGGCCGACCGCCTTGGCTATTCCTCGCGGCAACTGAACCGCATCCTGAGCCACGAGCTTGGCGCCGGTCCCCTGTCGCTGGCCCGGGCCAGCCGGGCGCAGACCGCCCGTACGCTGCTGGTCTCCACGTCCATGAGGCTGGCGGATGTCGCCTTCGCGGCCGGCTTCAGCAGCGTGCGGCAGTTCAACGAGACCATGGCGGAGGTCTTCGACATGACCCCCACCGCCCTCCGTGCCGCACGGCACCCAAAAGCCGTCGCGGGATCCACGGCCCTGACCCTCAGCCTGCCCTACCGAGAGCCCTTCGACCCCGGCATCTTCACGTTCCTGGCCGTGCGCGCCATCCCCGGCATTGAGGCAGGAACAGTAACGTCCTATGCGCGGACCCTGCGGCTGCCGCAGGGCGACGCGCGTTTTCGGATTGAGTACGACGCCGGCGCCCAAGGACGGCCGCTCACCCTCACCATCGGCGCGGTGGACCTGAGGGACCTGCCGGCACTGCTGAGCCGCGTCCGGAGGCTGTTCGACCTGGATGCCGATCCGGTGGCCATCGACAGTGCGTTGGCAGCGGACAGCCGCCTCGCAGCTTCAGTCGCCGCCGCTCCCGGCGTCAGGATGCCCGGTGCCCTGGACCCCGGCGAGATGCTGGTCCGGGCGATGATCGGACAGCAGATCACTGTGGCCGCGGCGCGGACGGCACTTACCGGGCTGGCCGCCGTCGGACGGCCCTGCCAGAGCCCCGGCGACGGCCTGGACCGGATGTTCCCCACCGCGGCCGAAATCGCCGCTGGCGGCTGCGCCCTCCTCCGCGGACCCAGGAAACGCGCGGAGGCCCTCCGTGCGGCAACCTCCGCACTCGCGGAAGGCAGGCTGGATTTCGGCTACGGAGACGACCTGGCCAGCCTGGGCGCGAAGCTGCTGCCGCTGGCAGGGGTGGGACCATGGACGGTGGGCTACCTCGGCATGCGGGTCCTCGGCGCTCCTGATGTTTTCCTGGCCAACGATGCGGCCGTGCGGAACGGGGTGAGGGCACTCGAGCCAGGGATTTCGGAAGCGCCCGACGGCCCCGGCACCGCCAGCTCCGATTTCCGCGAGGCCAGCCCCTGGCGCTCGTACGCCACCATGCACTTGTGGCGGGCAGCAGCCCGGGCCGCAGCAGCGTCCCGTCGACGCGGCACAACGAAACATGCCGGCGCAGGCACCGGAACAGCAGAGAAAGCGAAACGATGAAAGCCCAGTTGCTCCAGATGTCCACTCCTGACGGCCCGTTCACTATCCTCGCCCGGGACGGGACGGTCCTTTCGAGCGGGTGGACCGACAAGCCCGGCGATTTAACCGGGCAGATTCATCCGTCGCTGCGGCCGGCCTCCGTTGAGCTGGTCACCGACCTTGGCGGTATCACCACAGCGGTGGAAGCGTTCTATGCGGGGGATCCCGGACCGGCAATGCATGTGCCCGTGCTGCAGATGTCGGGGCCGTTCCGCACCCACGCCTGGGACGTGCTGCGGCTGGTCCGGCCGGGGTCACCGGTGACGTACACCGAATACGCGGAACTGGCGGGCAACCCCAAAGCCGTCCGGGCGGCCGCCAGCGCCTGCGCGTTCAATGCGGCAGCCCTGTTTGTTCCCTGCCACCGCGTTATTCGGACAGACGGTTCGCTGGGCGGTTTCCGCTGGGGCCTGGCTATCAAGGAGAGCCTGCTGGCACGCGAGGCCGCTTAGTCCCCGGGCGGGCTGCTCCTGCTGCCCGCCTCAGTGCTGCTTTGGGGCCGGTGTTCCCGCAGGCCACGGTAGCAGGGCCGGCAGGTCAACACCGTCCGCCGCGGCGGAGGCGCGCAGGCTGCCAAGGGTAGGTTCGCGGCCGGCGAGCCATGCGGCGATATCGGTGATCATTCCGCTGACCACCGTGGACCGGTTCCCACTGCCGATGCTCACTGGCGGAAGGCCGAGGGGCTGCAGCACGAGTTTGTCCTCCGCCGGCACACGGGCTGCGAGGAAATCGAACAGGTGCCCGCAGAACGGCCGGCTCCAGGTTTCCGGTCCCCTGCCTGTCAGCAGGTCCGCGTTGTGGATGACGAGTTCACGCCACAGTGCGAGGCCGCCGTCCAGGACCACTCCCCCACGGTAGGTGATGGGTGCGTACCAGCCGGTGCGGTTGGCGGACGAATCCTTGACGCCGGGGAGTACATCGAACGCACGCAGCACCCGGTCCAGGGCTGCCCTCAGGTCTGTGAGGTGGGTGGCGGCGTCGTGCCCGGCAGCCGTGTCGATCGCCCGGTTCCGGCCCTCCATGCCGCCGTCGTACAGCTCAACGGTTTCGCCGCGGGCCGCGTACTCGAGCTGCCGGGCCATGGCGTTGGAGATCCCGGTCAGGTGGGCCAGCACGTGGCCCCGCGTCCAGCCGGGAAGCGCGGAGGGAGCCCTCACGTCCTCATCGCTGAGCTTGGCAACATCGGAGGCAACGTCGTCGGCGGCCTTATGGATTCCGGCCAGCAGGACCTCGGGTTCGGGAGCTATCATGGCGCTCATCCTAGCCGGGAATAACGCCATCGGGCCCGAAGCGCTGGCGGATGTGGGGGCCGCCGTGGCTGGCCTGCCAAAACTCGATTTCGGCGGGTTGGACAGCGTAGAGCTGCCAGTCCGGGTTTTCACTGCCGTCCGGCCGCGGCCGCCCGTCCCAGTCACGGGCCGAAGCCTTTGCAGGCAACTCCACCACAGGCCCCGCCACCCGGACCTGCCGGCCCAGGGAAGGCCAGTAGAAGTTCAGGGCCGCTCGGGGGTGCAACGCTCGCTCAGATAATGCGTGGAAATTGGCAACGCTCTCTCACTTTCTTAGGGAAAGTGAGAGAGCGTTGCCCAAAAGGACGCATTAAGTGAGAGAGCGTGCGGCAGCTATCCTGCGTACTCCCGCACGCCGTCGAGCTCGGCTTCCAGCGCCACCAGCTGGCGTTCGACGGCGGCCGGTGCCGTTCCGCCCTGGGAGTTGCGGCTGTTGAGCGAACCTTCGGTGGACAGGACCGCGCGGACCTCCGGCGTGAGGTGCTCCGAGATGGCGGCATACTCCTCATCCGTCAGGTCCCACAGCTCCACGCCGCGGGATTCCGCCTGCTTGACGGCAGCGCCGGACAGTTCATGGGCCTCGCGGAATGGCACGCCCTGGCGGACGAGCCATTCGGCGATGTCCGTGGCCAGCGCGAAGCCCTGCGGCGCCAGCGATTCCATCCGTTCCCTGTTGAACGTGAGGGTGGCGATCATGCCGGACACCGCCGGAAGCAGGAGCTCGAGGGTATCGGCGGCGTCGAAGACCGGTTCCTTGTCCTCCTGCAGGTCCCGGTTGTATGCCAGCGGCAGTCCCTTGAGCGTGGCCAGGAGCCCGGTCAGGTTGCCGATCAGGCGCCCTGCCTTGCCGCGGGCCAGCTCCGCCACATCCGGGTTCTTCTTCTGCGGCATGATGGACGATCCCGTGGAGTAAGAATCATGCAGTGTCACGAAGGAGAACTCCTTGGTGGCCCACAGGATGACTTCCTCGGAGATCCGTGAAAGGTCCACGCCGATCATCGAGCACACCCAGGCAAACTCGGCGAAGACGTCGCGGGAGGCGGTGCCGTCGATCGAATTGTGGGCCGCGGAGTGGAAACCGAGGTCCGCGGCTACTGCCTCCGGGTCCAGTCCCAGGGAGGAGCCTGCCAGTGCCCCAGATCCATAGGGCGAGACGCCGGCGCGCTTGTCCCAGTCCTGAAGCCGCTGCACATCGCGCAGCAGTGCCCAGGCATGGGCCAGCAGGTGGTGGCTGAGCAGAACCGGCTGGGCGTGCTGCAGGTGGGTCCGGCCCGGCATGGCCACGCCGTGGTGCGCCTTGGCCTGTTCCACCAGCGCGTCCACCGTGGCCAGCACGCCGCGGGCGATGATCCGGGCGTGGTCCCGCAGGAACATCCTGCCCAGCGTGGCCACCTGGTCGTTGCGGGACCGGCCGGCGCGGAGCTTGCCGCCCAGCTGGGGTCCGGCACGCTCGATCAGGCCGCGCTCCAGCGAACCGTGCACGTCCTCATCGGATTCCGCCGGCACATAGGTGCCCGAGGCTACGTCATCGTCCAGCCTGCTAAGGGCCGCGAGCATGCCTTCCAGCTCGGCGTCGTCCAGCAGCCCGGCCTTGTGCAGTACGCGGGCGTGGGCCTTGGAACCGGCGATGTCGTAACGGGCCAGCCGCCAGTCGAAGTGCGTGGACTTGCTCAGCGCAGCGAGGGCATCGGCAGGGCCGCCGGCGAACCGGCCGCCCCACAGCGCGCCTGTGTTGGTAGCTTCCGATTTCCGGGTTTCGACAGGCTCAACCACCGGTCCTTACTTTCCTGAGACCCGGATGTCGCGGCCGGAAGCAACCTTGGCGGACATGCCCCACAGCTCGATGAAGCCGCGGGCCATGGACTGGTCGAAGGTGTCGCCGGTGTCGTAGGTGGCGAGGTCGAAGTCGTAGAGCGAGGTGTCCGAGCGGCGGCCGTTGACGATGGCCTGGCCGCCGTGGAGCACCATGCGGATGTCACCGGAGACGTACTTCTGGGTGTCCTCGATGAAGGCGTCCAGGGAGCGCTTGAGCGGGGAGAACCACTGGCCGTCGTAGACCAGCTCGGCCCAGCGCTGGCCGACGGTGGCCTTAAAGCGGGCCTGCTCGCGCTCGATGGTGATGTCCTCGAGGTGCTTGTGCGCGGTGATCAGCGCCATGGCACCGGGCGCTTCGTAGATTTCGCGGGACTTGATGCCGACGAGGCGGTCCTCGACGACGTCGATCCGGCCCACGCCCTGGGCGCCGGCGCGGCGGTTCAGTTCCTTGATGGCCTGCAGCGGGGTGACCTTGACGCCGTCGATCGCGACCGGGATGCCGGCCTCGAAGGAGATGGTGACCTCATCCGGCGCCGGCGGGAACTCCGGTGTGGCGGTGTAGTCGTAGATGTCCTTGGTGGGGGCGTTCCAGATGTCCTCGAGGTAGCCGGTTTCCACCGCGCGGCCCCAGACGTTCTGGTCGATGGAGTACGGGTTCTTCTTGGTGGTCTCAATGGGCAGGCCCTTTTCCTCGGCGAAGGCGATGGCCTTGTCGCGGGTGAGGGCGAGGTCGCGGACGGGGGCGATGCACTTCAGGTCCGGACCGAGGGTCTGGATGCCCACTTCGAAGCGGACCTGGTCGTTGCCCTTGCCGGTGCAGCCGTGCGCAACGGTGGTGGCGCCGAACTCGCGGGCGGCCTTCACCAGGTGCTTGACGATGACCGGGCGGGAGATGGCGGAGACCAGCGGGTAGTGGCCCTGGTAGAGGGCGTTGGCCTTCAGGGTGGGCATGGCGTATTCGTTGGCGAACTCGTCGGAGGCGTCGGCCACGTAGGCTTCGACGGCGCCGCAGCCCAGGGCACGCTGGCGGATGGTTTCCAGGGACTCGCCGCCCTGTCCGACGTCGACCGCCACGGCGATGACCTCGGCGCCGGTGGCTTCGCCGATCCAGCCGATGGCTACTGAGGTGTCCAGGCCGCCCGAGTAGGCCAGCACAATGCGTTCAGTCACTTGAAATGCTCCTTGGGATTGGGGTTTGTAGATGTTGTCTTCAAGCTTATTGCCCGGCTTCTTCGGCCAGTTGCAGGAACCTGGCGGCGAGGTCCTGGCCGCCCAGCGGATCCCGCGACACCAGCAGCACGGTGTCGTCCCCGGCGATGGTGCCCAGGATGGACGGCATCACCGAGTGGTCAATCGCCAGTGCCAGGAAATTGGCGGCTCCGGGCGGGGTGCGGAGCACGGCGATGTTCGCTGAGGCTTCCGCCGTAACCAGGAGTTCGCTGCACAGCCGCGCCAGCCGGGCGTCCAAAATCTCCTGGCTTACCCCGCTTTTGGCGGCCCGCTCGCCACCCTCGCCGGGGACCGCATACACCAGCACGCCCTCCTTGCCGCGGACCCGGACCGCGCCGAGTTCCACCAGGTCCCGCGACAGCGTTGCCTGGGTGACCTGCACGCCGTCGTCCGCCAGCAGGGCTGCCAGCTCCGCCTGGGACCGCACGGATTCACCCGTCAGGATAGCCGTGATGCGGGCCTGCCGCGCGGTTTTGGTGGCCGGGCTGGAGCCCGGCGACGCCGGTTGGGCTGACACTAGAACGTGCTCTCCCCGGTTCCTTCAACGGGAGAAAGGCCGTCGACGAAGGCGAGGCCGGACCGGTGCATCAGCCATGCCATCAGGGCTTTCTGGGCGTGGAGCCGGTTTTCGGCTTCGTCCCACACGATGGACTGGGGGCCGTCGATCACGCCCGCCGAAATTTCGTAACCGCGGTAGGCGGGCAGGCAGTGAAGTACGACGGCGCCTTCCGCGGCGTGTGCCATGGCGGCCTCATCGACGGAGTACTCCCGGAACAGCTGCAGGCGCGCTTCCTTTTCCGCTTCCTGGCCCATGGATACCCACGTGTCTGTTGCCACGACGTCGGCGCCCTTCAGCGCCTCCACGGCGTCACTGGTGATCAGCACAGAACCGCCGGTCTGGGCAGCACGCTCCTCAGCCGCGGCCACGATGTCTGCGGCGGGCAGGTAGCCCTCGGGCCCGGCGATGCGGACGTGCATGCCGGCCGTGACGCCGGCCAGCAGGTAGGAATTCGCCATGTTGTTGGCGGCGTCCCCGAGGTAGCTCATGGTGAGGCCCTTGAGTGCGCCCTTGTGCTCCTTCACGGCCAAGAGGTCCGCGAGCAGCTGGCAGGGGTGGTAGTCATCACAGAGGGCGTTGATGACGGGCACCCTGGAGTTTTCCGCCATCGCCACCAGGCCGGCGTGCGCACCGGTCCGCCAGACGATGGTGGAGACCATGCGCTCCAGGACCCTGGCGGTATCCTCCACGGATTCCTTGTGGCCGATCTGGGCCTCGCCGGGGTTGATGATGAGGGCGTTGCCGCCCATGTCCGCAATGCCGGTAGCAAACGAGACCCGGGTCCGGGTGGAGGTCTTGTCGAAGATCACGGCAACGGTCTTACGGCCGCTGCCGTCCGCAGCGAAGGGCTGGACGCTGTACGGATCCTTTTTCATGCGGGCGGCGAGTTCCAGGACCTCGGCCTGCTCGGCAGGGCTGAGGTCCGTGTCCTTGAGGAAGTGGCGGGTAGTGCCGGTTACTGAAGTCACTGGGCGTCCTTAGCTGCTTGGAGGATGGCCGGGAAAGCGGCGAGGAAGGAGTCAGCCTGCGCCGTGGTGAGGACCAGCGGCGGTGCCAGCCGGATGGTGCGGGGCCCGGGGCTGTTGACGATGAAGCCGGCGTCAAGGCCCGCCTGCACCACAGCCGGTGCCACGTCCGCGTCCAGGTCGAAGCCGATGAGCAGGCCTTCGCCCCGGACTTCAGTGACGCCCGGGATGGCTGCCAGCGCGGAACGCAGGTGCTCCCCCACCGCTGCCACGTTGGCCAGGACATCCTGGCTTTCGATGGCGTGCAGGGTGGCCAGGGCGGCCGCCGTGGCAACGGGATTGCCGCCGAACGTGGTGCCGTGCTGGCCCGCGGTCAACAACGACGACGTTTCGGCGCCGAAGGTGATCAGCGCACCGATCGGGAAGCCGCCGCCCAGGCCCTTGGCCAGGGTAACGGCGTCCGGCACGATGCCCGCGTCCTCGCTGGCCAGCCATTTGCCGGTCCGGCCGATGCCGGTCTGCACCTCGTCCAGGATCAGCAGGGCGCCCGCTTTGCTGGTCAATTCCCGTGCTGCCCGCAGGTAGCCGGCCGGAAGGGGACGGACCCCGGCCTCGCCCTGGATGGGTTCGAGGAACACTGCCGCCACGGTTTCGTCAACGGCCGCTTTGAGTGCCTCGACATCCCCGAACGGGATGTGCACCACACCGCCGGGCAGCGGCTCGAACGGCGCGCGGTACGCCTCCTTGGCAGTCAGCGCCAGGGCGCCCATGGTCCGGCCGTGGAAGGCGCCTTCGAGGGCGATGATTTTGGTCCGGGGGCCTGTGCCGGCAGGATCACCGTTGCGGCGGGCCAGCTTAAAAGCGGCCTCGTTGGCCTCGGTGCCGGAGTTGGTGAAGAACACTTTGGAACCGGCAGGCGCGCTGGTGAGGGCCAGGAGCTTTTCGGCCAGCGCAATCTGCGTGGGGCTGGTAAAGAAGTTGGACACGTGGCCCAAAGTGGCCAGCTGGCTGGAGATGACCGACGTGACGAACGGGTTGGCATGGCCCAGCGCGTTGACGGCGATCCCGCCCAGCAGGTCCAGGTATTCCTTCCCGTCAGCATCCCAGACAAGGCAGCCGGCACCGCGGACCAGGACGCGCTGCGGAGTGCCGAACACGCCCATCAAGGATGTGGAGTACCGCGCCAGCCACTCGGATCCGGCGTGGCCCTTGGTTTCGACAAGCTCAACCACCGGGGCTTCGTGCTCAACCACCGGGGTTTCGACAGGCTCAACCACCGGGGGTTGCTGGATCTTGTTCATGCGTTCAATTCCTCGTCCGGGACTACCTGGGTGCCAATGCCCGCCGTCGTAAATGTTTCCAGAAGCATGGAGTGGGGCAGGCGCCCGTCCACAATATGCGCGCGTTCCACTCCCTCATCAATGGCTTTGAGGCAGGCGGCCATCTTGGGGATCATGCCCGATTCGAGCCCCGGCAGCATGTCCCGAAGCTGCGAGGCCGTGAGGGAGGAGATCAGCGAGGACTTGTCCGGCCAGTTGGCGTACAGGCCTTCGACGTCGGTCAGGATGACCAGCTTTGAGGCCCCCAGTGCCGAGGCGACGGCTGCCGCGGCGGTGTCCGCGTTGACGTTGAGGACCTGGCCGGTGGGCTGGAAGCGCGCGGTGCCGGCCACGCCGTCTCCGCCGTCCACAATCTCGGGGGCAACCGTGGAGATCACCGGGATCCGGCCGGCGTCGAGGATGTCCACGATGCCGGCGGGATCGACGCCCACCACCTCGCCCACCAGCCCGAGGTCCACTTCTTCGCCGTCCACCACCGTCCCCGTCCGGACTGCGCGCAGCAGGCCGCCATCTTCTCCGGACATGCCCACCGCGTAGGGACCGTGGGAATTGATCAGTCCCACCAGTTCGCGTCCCACCTGGCCGGTGAGGACCATCCGGACCACATCCATGGCTTCAGGGGTGGTAACGCGGAGGCCGCCCTTGAATTCGGACTCGATGCCGAGCCTGCCGAGCATCGAGTTGATCTGGGGGCCTCCGCCGTGGACAACCACCGGGTGGATGCCTACGTGGTGGAGGAACACGATGTCCTCGGCGAAGGCGCGGCGGAGATCGTCGTTGACCATGGCGTTGCCGCCGTACTTGATCACCATGATGGTACCGGCGAACCGCTGGATCCAGGGCAGGGCCTCAATCAGGGTTCCTGCCTTGTCCTGGGCATCGGACATGCTGGTGGTTTCACGCGTCTGGGTGTTCATGCTGTCACTTTCCGCTACGGTTCTTGCCGGGGCGCGGGGCTCCTAGCTGGAGTATGCGCTGTTCTCGTGCACGTAATCGTGGGTGAGGTCGTTCGTCCAGATGGTGGCTTCTTCGTTCCCGGCCTGCAGGTCGATTTCCACGAGCACTTCCCGCGGCTCCAGGTCCACGAGCGCCCGGTCGTCGCCGATGCTGCCGTTGCGGCAGATCTGGATACCGTTCATGGAGACGTTGAGCTGGTCAGGTTCGAAAACGGCATCCGTGGTGCCGACGGCGGAGAGCACCCGGCCCCAGTTGGGGTCCTTGCCGAAGATGGCGGCCTTGAAGAGGTTGGAGCGGGCCACGGAGCGGCTGACGGTTTCGGCGTCGGCCTCGCTGGCGGCGTTGAAGGTGCGGATGGCGATGTCGTGGCTGGCGCCTTCTGCGTCGCCGATCAGCTTCCGGGCGAGCTCGGCGCACACCTGGGTGAGGCCCGAGCCGAAGGCTTCGGCGGACGGCACCGCGCCGGAGGCGCCAGAGGCGAGCAGGACCACGGTGTCGTTGGTAGACATGCAGCCGTCCGAGTCGGCCCGGTCGAAGGTGACACGCGTGGCGTCGCGGAGGACGACGTCGAGCATCTCCGCCTCCACCAGGGCATCCGTGGTGAGGACCACCAGCATGGTGGCCAGGCCGGGAGCGAGCATGCCGGCACCCTTGGCAATACCGCCGATGCTGAATTCCTGGCCGTCCGCGTCGGTGCCGATGAACAGCGCGGACTTGGGCACCGAGTCGGTGGTCATAATGGCGGTGGCGGCGTCGGGTCCGCCGTCGGTGCTGAGGGCCTTGGCGGCTGCCTCCACGCCGGGAAGGATCTTCTCCATGGGCAACTGCTCACCGATGAGCCCGGTGGAGCAGACAAACACATCCGTTGCGGAGATACCCAGCACTTCGGCCACTTTTTCGGCCGTGCTGTGGGTGTTCTGGAAGCCGGTGGGCCCCGTGCAGGCGTTGGCGCCGCCGGAGTTGAGGACCACGGCGTCCACCCGGCCGTCCGACACCACCTGGCGGGACCAGTGGACCGGGGCCGCAGCCACGCGGTTGCTGGTGAACACCGCGGCAGCGGCCTTGGCGGGACCGTCGTTGACCACCAGGGCGAGGTCCGGGTTGCCGGAGGCTTTCAATCCGGCAGTGACGCCGGCGGCCCGGAATCCAAGGGGTGCGGTAACTGTCACGGGGCTACTCCCTGCAGGTCAAGGCCGGCGGTTTCTGCCAGGCCGAGTGCGATGTTCATGGACTGGACGGCGCCGCCGGCAGTCCCTTTGGTGAGGTTGTCGATCACGCAGGTGACAACCACCCGGCCGGTGTGCGCGTCGAAGGCAAGCTGCATGGCAGCGTGGTTGGACCCCTGGACGGTCTTGGTGGCGGGCCACTGGCCTTCGGGAAGGACGTGCACAAACGGTTCGTCGTCGTACGCGTCGGTCCACGCCTGGCGCAGCTGCTCAGCAGTGGTGCCGGGCTTGACCTTCGCGGTGGCGGTGGTGAGGATGCCGCGGCTCATCGGCGCCAGGGTGGGCGTGAAGGAGACCGTCACCTGCTCCCCTGCCGCGTTGGAGAGGCCCTGTTCGATCTCGGGGGTATGCCGGTGTCCGCCGCCCACGCCGTAGGGGCTCATGGAGCCCATCACTTCGGAGCCGATCAGGTTTACTTTCGCTGCCTTGCCTGCGCCCGACGTGCCGGAGGCGGAAACGATCACAACGTCGTCGGGCTCAAGGAGGTGGGCGGCGAACCCTGGCGTCAGGGCCAGCAGGGCCGACGTCGGGTAGCAGCCGGGCACGGCGATGCGGTTGGCGCCCTTGAGGGCTTCACGCTGCCCGGGCAGTTCGGGCAGGCCGTAGGGCCAGGTGCCCGCGTGGGCTGAACCGTAGAATTTTTCCCACGCCGCCGGATCCTGAAGGCGGTGGTCGGCGCCGGCGTCGATCACCACTGTCCCTTCCGGAAGCTGGGCAGCAATTTCGGCGGAGGCTCCGTGCGGCAGTGCGAGGAAGACGACGTCGTGGCCCGAGAGGTTCTCCACGGTGGTGTCCTCCAGGATGCGGCTGGATAGTCCGTGCAGGTGGGGCTGCAGCTCGCCGAGGCGGGAACCGGCGTTGCTGTGGGCTGTGATTGCTCCGATGGTCACATCCGGGTGGCCCGCGAGGAGGCGGAGTACTTCTCCGCCGGCATAGCCGCTGGCGCCTGAGACTGCAACAGAAATAGTCATGGCCTCCACCTTACAGCAAAACTATTCACTAGGCCCGATATTTATGCACCCCGCGTGAATGAGTTGCCCGGGCTTCAGGTGAGGAGTCCTTAGGATGGTTCCGGCAGCCGGGGCTGGAAAGGCCGGACCCGGGGAAGGAGAGCCATGACGCATGCAATCGTCGCACGCCAGGCAGGCGGTCCGGAAGTCCTTGGGTATGCGGATGTGGACAAGCCGGGTCCAGGGCCCGGCCAGTTGCTGGTCAAGGTAGCCGCAGCGGGAGTGAACTTCATTGACACCTATAAGCGCAGCGGCACCTACAAGGTCCCCTTCCCGTTCACCCCGGGATCAGAAGCCGCCGGCACGGTGGAGGCGGTCGGCGACGGAGTTACCGGTTTCACCGTCGGCGACAGGATCGCCACGGCCGAAGGCATTAACTGCTACGCGGACTATGCACTGGTGGACGAGGACGTCGCGCTGCCCGTACCCGCCGGGGTTGATGACTTCACCGCTGCCGCACTCCCCCTGCAGGGCATTACAGCGCATTTCCTGATGAACTCGACCTTCAAGGTGGAGCCAGGGCATACCGTGCTGCTGCACGCGGGCGCCGGCGGCGTGGGACTGCTCCTGACCCAGATGCTCAAAGCCAGGGGGGCGGAAGTCATCACCACCGTTTCCAGTGACGAAAAGGAAGAGTTGGCGCTGGACGCCGGCGCGGACCACGTGCTGCGGTACGAGGGGTTCGCCGAAAGGGTCAGGGACATTACCGGCGGCACCGGCGCCGACGTGGTCTACGACGGCGTAGGAAAGGACACCTTTGACGGCTCACTTGGCGCATTGCGCGTGCGTGGAATGCTGGTGCTCTTCGGCGCGGCCTCCGGTCCCGTGCCTCCCATGGATCCACAACAGCTCAGGCTTGGCGGCTCGCTTTTCCTGACCAGGCCCACCATCGGGCACTACGTGCGGGATGCAGCCGAACGCCGCTGGCGCTCGGACGAAATTTTCGCCGCTGCGGCAGGCGGCAACCTCAAGGTCCGGATCGGCGCCCGCTACCCCCTGTCGCAGGCGGCCCAGGCGCACCGCGACCTTGAAGGCCGCCGCACTACCGGCAAAGTGCTCCTCGTTCCGTAAGCCCCTTAACCGGGACAGACGGAAGGTCCCCGCAGCCAGGATAAATCAATCCGGGCTGCGGGGACCTTCCGTTTTTACCGTATCTGCTTCCTTGCTACCGCTGGACTGCCCCAAACCGCTCGGCGGCCAGGGTCACTGCGCTTTCGCGGGCTGCCGATGCCTCGTCCGCCGTCAGCGTGCGGTCGTCGGCGCGGAACCGCAACCCGAAGGCCAGTGATTTTTTGCCTTCCTCAATCCCCTTGCCCGCGTAGACGTCGAAGAGCGCAACCTCCTCAAGCAGTTCACCGGCGCCTTCACGGAGTGCGGCGAGCACGTCGTCGGCCGGGACCTCGGCAGGGACCACCAGGGCCACGTCCTGGGTGGCCACCGGGAACGTGGAGATGTGGCGCGCCACGATGACGTCCGGCGCAGCGTCGAACAGCGCATCAGCGTTGAGCTCCAGGGCCACCGAGCGGGCCGGCATGTCGGATGCGGCGAGCAGTTTGGGGTGCAGCTCGCCGGCGTAGCCCACCACTTCGCCGGTGCGGAGGGAGAGCCGGGCAGCACGGCCCGGGTGGAATGCCTGGTGGCTGCCCTGGCTGACCACCAGCTCCACGCCCAGGACGTCGCCGGCGATGCGGGCGATGTCCAGCGCGTCGGCCCAGTCCCACGCCCGGGGGGCGTGCGCGGCCGCGGCCGGTGAATCATGTCCAGTGAGGACCACGGCGAGGTGGAACGGCTGGGCGGGTACGCCGTCGTACAGTGCATCGAGCACCTGATCGGAGGGCTTGGCGCCCAGCGGCGGGATGGACCCGGTACCCATCTTCCCGGCGGGCAGGAACACCAGGCCGGACTCGAAGAGGGCCAAGTCGCGGAAGCCGCGGGAATGGTTCCGCTTGGCCACCTCGATCAGGCCCGGCAGGATCGACGTGCGCAGGAAGCCCTGCTCCTCGCTGATCGGGTTGGCCAGTTTGACGGCGCTCCGGCCGGCACCCTGTTCGGACACCCCGAAGGTGTCGTTCGCCGCCTTGGAGACGAACGGGTAGGACAGGACTTCGGTGAGTCCGGCGTCCGCCAGGGCCTGGATCAGGCGCCGGCGCTGCTGCTGCACCCTGGTGAGGCCCCGGCCCGGTGGCGCGACAGGCAGCGTCGCCGGGATCTTGTCGTAGCCCACCAGGCGTGCGACCTCCTCGGAGAGGTCCTCCTTGGTCTCCAGGTCGTGGCGCCAGCTGGGGGCAGAGACGCGCCAACCGCCGTCGTTCTTCACCACGCCCGCGCCCAGGTCCTCGAGGGACGTGACAATCTGCTCTTCGGTGAAATCGATGCCGATCCGGGTGGCAGCGAAGCCTGCCGGAAGGTCGATCGTCACGGAGTCCGGGGCGGTGCCGACGTCTGTTCCTGCTTCGTCTGCCGTGCCGCCAGCGAGCTCCACGAGGAGGTCGACCACGCGCTGGGCGGCGATGCCGGCCACCTGCCAGTCAACGCCGCGCTCGAAGCGCTTGGACGCCTCGGACGGCAGCTTGTGCCGGCGGCGTGACCGGCCGATGGACACCTCGTCGAAGTGCGCGGCTTCCACCAGGATGTTCGACGTCGTGTCCCCCACCTCGGTGGCTGCCCCGCCCATCACGCCGGCGATGCCGATGGCACCGGAGTCGTCGGTGATCAGCAGGTCCTCGGGGTCGAGGCTGCGCTCCTTGTCATCCAGGGTGGTGATCTTCTCGCCGGCGGAGGCGCGGCGGACCACGATGTCACCGGACAGCTTGTCCAGGTCGTAGCAGTGCGTGGGCTGGCCCAGCTCGAACATGACGTAGTTGGAAATGTCCACCGGCAGCGAGATGGAACGGACGCCGGCCAGCCGCAGCCGGGAAACCATCCATGGCGGGGTGGGCCTGGTGGCATCGACGCCGCGCACGGTCCGCGCCACAAAGCGGTCGCAGCCGGGCTTGCCGTAGATGGGGGCGTCGTCGTTGAGCTTGACGCCGTAGCCGCCGGAGAGTTCGGCCGGGGCGTTAACGCGCGACGCGGGATCGGTGAACGTGGTTCCGGTGGCGTGCGCGTACTCGCGTGCCACGCCACGGATGGAGAAGGCGTAGCCGCGGTCCGGCGTGACGTTGATTTCGGCTGCTTCATCGTAAAGGCCAAGCAGCTCCATGGCGTCCGTGCCGATTTCCGGGTCCAGGCCGATGCGCGAGAGGACAAGGATGCCGTCATGGTCCTCTCCGATACCCAGCTCGCGGACCGAGGCGATCATCCCGGCCGAGAGGTGGCCATAGGTCTTCCGCGCGGAGATGTGGAAATCGCCTGGCAGCACGGCGCCCGGAAGCGTGACCACCACCTTGTCGCCCTCAACAAAGTTGTGCGCGCCGCAGATGATGCCCTGCACGCCGGAGGGATCGATGCCCTTGCCGGTGAGCGTCTGCTCCTGCCCTTCGGGGACCACCCGGACCTGGCACCAGTTGATGGTTTTGCCGTTGGTCTGCGGCTCCTTGACCAGGCTCAGGACCTGGCCCACCACGATGGGGCCTTGCAGGGTGTCCGTGGGACGGTGGACGTCTTCTTCTTCAAAGCCCACCTTCACCAGTTCGGCCATCACGTCTTCGGCCGTTGCTCCGGCCGGTACCTCTGCGAATTCACGCAGCCAGGAAATTGGGATACGCACTGTTAGATCTCCATCCCGAAGTGCTCGCTGAAACGTACATCGCCTTCGATCATGTCGCGCATGTCGCCCACTTCGTTGCGGAACATCAGGGTCCGCTCGATGCCCATGCCGAAGGCGAAACCTGAATAGACGTCCGGGTCGATACCCGCGGCGCGGAGCACGTTGGGGTTGACCATGCCGCAGCCGCCCCACTCGATCCAGCGCGGTCCGCCCTTGGCGCCCGGGTGGAAGATATCCAGCTCAGCGGACGGTTCGGTGAACGGGAAGTAGTTGGGACGCAGCCGGATCTGGGCTTCGTCGCCGAACATCTGCCGCGCGAAGTGCTCAAGGGTGCCGCGCAGGTCCGCCATGCTGAGCTTTTTGTCGATGGCCAGGCCTTCGAACTGGTGGAACACCGGAGTGTGCGTGGCATCCAGCTCGTCGGTGCGGAACACCTTGCCCGGGCACAGCACGTAGATGGGCAGCTCGCGTTCGAGCATCGAGCGGACCTGCACCGGGGACGTGTGGGTGCGCATCAGCAGGTGCGCCTCCGGCGGCTCCACGAAGAATGTATCCTGCATCTCGCGGGCCGGGTGGTCCGGCTTGAAGTTCAGGGCATCGAAATTGAACCACTCCGATTCGACTTCCGGCCCCTCGGCGATTTCCCAGCCCATCCCCACGAAGATGTCCGCCACACGGTCCTGCAGCGTGGACAGCGGGTGGCGGGCCCCTGCCCGGCGACGGCGGGGGGCGGCCGTGACGTCAACCGTCTCTTCCAGGAGGATCCGTGCGTCGTTTTCGGCTTCCAGCTCTGCCGTGCGGTCCGCGAGCGCCTTGTTAACCCGCCCGCGGGAGGCGCCCATGAGCTTTCCGGCGACGGCCTTCTGGTCCTTGGCCAGCTTGCCGATTTCACGGTTGGCAAGGCTCAGCGGCGACTTTTCACCGGTGTGCGCGAGCCTCACCGCCTTCAGCTCGTCAAGGGTGGCCGCGCCGGCGATGGCGGCGATGGCCTGGTCTACAGCGGCAGTAATGGCGGCATCATCCGTAGGGTTCGGGATGGCGGCGCCCGGCAAAGTTTCAGTCATCTACTGTTCTTAGCTTGTGAGTCGTGGCTGCCGGTGAACGGGCAGCCTGCGCGGTTTCCCGGCGGCTCGTCCGTCACTGGCAGGTCATGGATGAATGCCCTCATTCACGTGCAAATATCGGTTCATTCAATGACCAGGTCAGGGCTTACCGGTAAATCCGGCGGCCACTGCCCTCCAGTCTAATTGAACCCTCCGGCTAGCATGGCCTCATGACACCACGGGAGCCATTGGCGCTTCGGCGGCCCCTGACAGTTCCACAGGTGCTGCGGCTGGCGGCGAACGCCGCCAACGGCAGCACCGGCCTGGGTCTCGCCGTGGCGGCTGCCGCAAGGACGGAGCTCAGCAGGGGCCCGCGGGGGCTCATCATCGCCGGCGGTTACCGTTGGCGGGTGCCGTTTGCTGGGGCGTTCACGCTGGGGAATGTGGTGCTCTGCCGTTGCCCCGCTGTTGACCTGCTGTCCCGGCCGGAGCTGCTGGAACACGAGGAAAAACACTGTTCCCAGTACGCCTGGTGCCTCGGGGTCCCCTTCCTCCCGCTCTACTTTCTCGCGGCCGGGTGGTCCCAACTGCGCACCGGCAATCCGGGGACGGGCAATATCTTCGAGCGGCACGCGGGCCTCGCGGCCGGCGGGTACCCGGTGCGAGACATTGCTTCCCGCCCTCGGCGCCTTCGCATGTTGGGGATGACCGGCCCCCACAGGAGGGAGGCCTAACCGATGCCGTCCGAAGCCGACGATCCCACTCGGGAGAGCAGCCGCGACGAAGGCGGCAACGCCGTCGAACAGGCCAGTGACCCGTCCGACGGCGGCGCTGCCGCCGGCACTGTCAGCGTCACCGGAACGGGCACGGCGGAAGCTGTCCCTGACCTGATGGTGGTCTCCATAGGGGTGGAATGCCGCGCCGAGTCCGTGGAGGCGGCGTGGTCCCGGGCGGGGAGCAGCTCAGACGCTGTGGCGTCAATGTTCCGCCGGCACGGCGTTGCCGGGGAGAACATCAGAACCACGGGACTCAACGTCCGGGCAGACCTTGTGTGGCGGGAGGGTGAAGGCCAGTCGGTCACCGGGTACGTCGCGGCCAGTACCCTCAGCGTAAGGCTGCGGGCGCCAAATTCCGCCTCGGCAGCGATTTCCGACGCTGTTGACGCCGGCGGGAACGATACCCGGCTTAACGGCCTTGAGCTGACGTTTACGGACGACGCCGAAGTACGGGCACGTGCGCGGGAAGCCGCCTGGCTGGACGCACTCCGTTCGGCGCAGCAGTTTGCCCTTCTCGCCTCCGCCCGCCTGGGCCGGGTGCTTTCCATTACGGACACGGTGGTACCCCAGTCTCCGGTGCCCCTTTCCGGAATGCAGCGCGCCGCTTCCGTGGAAGCCCTCGGGGTGGAAGCCGGGGAAACCGCGGTGCAGATGGCTGTCCGGGTCGTCTGGGAGCTTGAGTACTAGTTCCCTGGCCTATTGGGGCCCCTGGCAGCCCTTCCGGCGCTTGACTTAAGTTCGAACGTATATTCGAATTGAGTCCATGAGATGGGACGCCCAAGCACTGATGCCGCCGCCGGCAAAAACAGCTGCGGACGGGGGCACTCCCGCGCTTCTTCCCCTGGCCGGGCTGGTCCGGTCTGTCACCACACCGGACTTCGCCGGCATCACCTTTCATGAGGTCACCGCCAAATCGGTGCTCAACAAGGTTCCGGCGGGCTCGCGCATGCCGTTTGAGTGGACCATCAACCCCTACCGCGGGTGCAGCCACGCCTGCGTCTACTGCTTCGCCAGGAAGACGCACACTTATCTGGATTTCGACGCCGGACGGGACTTTGACAGCCAGGTGGTCGTGAAAGTCAACGCCGCGGAGGTCCTCCGGAAGGAACTGGCCAAGCCATCCTGGACCCGTCAGCAGGTAGCCCTTGGCACCAACACCGATCCTTACCAGCGCGCCGAGGGGCGCTACGAGCTGATGCCGGGGATCATCACCGCCCTGGCAGAGTCCGGCACTCCCCTGTCCATCCTCACCAAAGGAACCCTGCTGGCCAGGGATATTCCGCTGTTGAAGAGTGCCGCTACCCAAGTGCCTGTGGGCCTCGGCATCTCGCTCGCCATGACCGACGAAGCACTGTCCGAAGCCATCGAGCCCGGTACCCCCGGGCCTCGGGCACGTCTCAAGCTGGTCTCCCGGCTTCGCGAGGCCGGACTCCCGTGCGGAGTCATGGCCATGCCTATCCTGCCCTGGCTCACGGACAGCGACGAAGCACTGGATTCCCTTTTTGCCTCCCTCGCTTCCGCAGGGGCCACCGGAGTGACGGCCGGTGCCCTGTACCTGAAGCCAGGCGGCACCCGGGAGTGGTTCATGAAGTGGATGGCAGCCAATCATCCTGAACTCGCCGGCCGTTATCGCCGGCTCTATGGCTCAGGCTCCTACGCCTCAAAGGAATACCGGTCCTGGCTGGCCGGCAGGGTCCGCTATTTCAAGGCCCGGTACGGATTCTCCGATTCGTCGGGGTTCAGCCACCGCGACCTTGACGATCCCCGCGGTGAAGAAGCGGAGTACCCTGCAGGCATCATCCCCGCCGCCATACCCACAGAGGCCGCCGGCACCGCCGACATTTCAGCGCCGGGGACCCAGGCCACCCTGTTCTAGGAAGCGCCGGTTCCGGGAGTACGGGTTCCCTCAGGAGTACGGGTTCGACGAGTACGTTCTACTGGCGCCCGCCTGCTGCCGGCACAGCGAGTGCCGCCAACAACTCCCGAACGATCGGCAAATCAGCCGGAATCCAGGGCAGGCCAAGGACCTCATCCGGGTCAGCCAACGGCACCCACCTGAGCTCGTCATGGTCCTCGAGGGGCTCCGGCTCACCCTCCATGATTTCCGCAAACCAGACCCGCATGCTGGCCCGGTCATTAAGGGGCCAGCCCTTGGGAGACTCTGCCGGAAGCTCGACGCCGAGGCGCACTCCGATTCCCAGTTCCTCGCCCAGCTCACGGCACAGCGCCTCCTCCGGGTCCTCGCCCGGCTCCACTTTGCCGCCCGGGAACTCCCACAGGCCGGCAAGCTTCTCGGGTGCACTGCGGCGGGCCACAAGCAGCAGGGAAGGTTCCGCAAGGCGATCCACGACGGCTCCGCCCACCACCTGTATCAGTCCAGTCACCGCCCCATTCTATGGGGGACAATGGGAAGGCCCGGGCGCTCTTTCCGTTTTCCGGGAATACCTGCACCGCACCGGGGGTTGTCCCGGGGGTCCAGGCCTCATCCAGCCCCACTGCCGTGGCTGCAGCCCATCTTGTATCTCCCAGCACTTCGAAAAGCAGGCACATGAGCAGCGTCGTACAGTCCCCCACGGCAACCAGCACCACCGCCCCCAACCTCGCTATGGCCATCATTGCCCTCGCCATGGGCGGGGTGGGAATCGGGGTCACCGAGTTCACCATGATGGGTCTGCTCAAGGAAGTGGAACAGGGCCTCAACATCAGCACCCCCGAAGCCGGGCACCTCATCTCCGCCTACGCGCTGGGAGTAGTGGTGGGCGCACCGCTGCTGGCCGCCGTCGGCGCCAAACTTCCCCGCAAGAACCTGGCTTTGGGCCTGATGCTGTTCTTCACCGTCGCCAACCTGGCCTCCTTCGTGGCCCCCGATTACGGAACCATGCTGGTTTCACGGTTCGCGGCCGGGCTGCCGCACGGCGCATTCTTTGGCGTTGCCGCCGTTATCGCCGCCTCGCTGGTGCCGCCCACCCGGCGTGGGTGGGCGATCTCCATGGTGATGGCTGGCCTGAGTATCTCGAACGTTATTGGTGTCCCGGCAGCCACCTGGGTGGGGCAGACCTACGGCTGGCGGTTGCTCTTCATCCTGGTGGGCCTGCTTGGAATGCTGACCCTGGTGCTGATCTCGCGTTTTGTTCCGTTCCACGAGGCCCATCCGGATGCCAGCATCCGCCGCGAACTCGGGGCGCTCAAGCGGCTCCAGGTCTGGCTTGCCATCCTGATAGGCATCGTGGGCTTTGGCGGTTTCTTTGCCACCTACACGTACATCTCCCACACCATGACCCACGTTGCCGGCCTCCCCTCCTCGCTGATTCCGCTGGTGGTGGCCCTCTACGGGCTGGGCATGGTGGCCGGCAACATGGTGGGCGGCAGGTTCGCGGACAAGTCCGTGATGGGGACGCTCTACAGCGTGCTGCCGGCCATCGCCGTGGCCCTGGTGGTGTACGCCGTCGCCGCACACTGGCCCTGGTCGGCCCTGGTGATGGTGTTTGTGGTGGGCGCTTCCGGCTCCATGCTCGTACCGGCGCTGCAGACCCGCCTCCTGGATGCCTCCCCCGACGCACCGTCATTGGCGTCGTCCCTGAACCACGCCGCACTGAACGTGGCGAACGCACTTGGGGCGTTCCTGGGCGGGCTGGTGATCGCCTGGGGCTGGGGCTATGTTGCACCCGCCCTGGTAGGCGCCTGCCTTGCCGTCCTCGGCCTGGGCGTTGCCTTCGCCAGCGGCCTGCTGGAGCGCAAAAAGCCGCTGGCCGCCTCATGAGAGGCGGCCAGCGGCTGCCTGGCGTTGATGGTTATGCCGGGCGCTGTCAGGGCCTCGGTGCCGCAGCAGCAGGTTGCTGGCCGGCACCTGCAGCATCCGAACGGTGGAGGTCAGGCTCCAGGTAGATCACCCTGGCAATAGGCACCGCTGACCGGATGCGTGACTCTGCACTGTCGATTTCCTTCGCAATCTCCGCGCCCGTGGCGTTGCGGTTGATGGCGATCTTCGCCGCCACCAGCAGTTCCTCCGGCCCAAGGTGCAGCGTCTTGAGGTGAATGATCCGGCTGCCGTCCGCCCTGATGGCTTGCGCAATGCGCTCCACATCGTCCCTGGACGCTGATTCACCCAGGAGCAGTGACTTCGTCTCCAGGGCAAGGATCACGGCAATGGCCACCAGCAGGAGGCCGATCATGCCTGTGCCAGCAGCATCCCAGAGACCGTCACCGGTAATAAGCGTCATGCTGACGCCCACGAGGGCGAACACCAGGCCCAGGAGCGCACCCAGGTCCTCAAGCAGGATGACCGGCAGTTCCGGCTGCTTCGCGCTGCGCACAAACTTGGCCCATGACTGCTCGCCGCGGAGGTGGTTCGATTCCTTGATCGCTGTCCGGAACGAGAAGGATTCGGCCACGATCGCCCCAACCAGCACTGCCAGGGGAACCCACCAGAAATCGCCCTCGATGGCGTGCGGGTGCTGGAACTTCTCCCACGCCTCATACAGGGCAAAGAGGCCGCCGACGCTGAACAGCACGATGGACACGATGAAGGCATAGATATACCGCTCGCGGCCATAACCGAAGGGATGTTCGGGACTGGCGGCCCGTTGTGCCTTCTTGCCGCCCACCAGCAAAAGGATCTGGTTGCCGGAGTCCGCCACGGAGTGGATGGCTTCGGCAAGCATCGACGACGAACGCGTCAGGAAGTACGCGATGAATTTCAGGAGGGCGATGGTCAGGTTGGCAGCCAGAGCCGCAATAATCGCCTTTGTACCGCCACTTGCAGCCAAGGGGCTTCACCTCTTTTACGGTTTCGGAACACTACGGAATATGCGGATCCTGACTCGGCTCCGCCCATAGTTACCGTACCCGCCCTCGCCGCAGACACGCACCAGCGACAGGCCCCAAGCCTGCTGACAACCAGGAGGCCCTATGTTAGCTTGAACCTCATCGGGACGGTTTATCCCGGTCACTATAAGGAGGAGACATGGGTTTTCTTGCTTGGATCATTCTTGGCCTCATCGTGGGGGCCATCGTTAAAGCCGTGATGCCCGGCAGGGTGGGCGGCGGTTGGGTCACCAGCCTTGTTCTGGGCGTGGTGGGCGCAATAGTAGGCGGCTGGATCGGAAGCCTGCTCTTTAACAAAGGCGATATGGCCTTCTTCGACCTTGGCACGTGGATTCTCGCCATCGTAGGCGGCCTGGTGGTCGCCGGCATCTACGGTGCCATCACCGGACGCGGCAAGGCAACGCGCGCGCCCTGAGTATCCCCGGTTAATTTTCATTTCACCCAAGCGAGGGCTCCGGTTGATCCGGGGCCCTCGCTGCCGTTGCAGCCCGTTCAGCTATCCCTGCAGGGCTGCCGGCAGGTGCTGGGAGCGGGCACTGGCGTAAAGGCAGACGGTGGCGGCCGTGCCGAGGTTGAGGCTTTCCGCTGCCCCGTACACGGGTACCGCCACCCGGTGGTCGGCCAGGCCAAGCTCGGACTGGGAGAGCCCCTGCGCCTCGTTGCCGAACAGCCAGGCAGTGGGTTTTTCCAGGTCATACTCTGACGGGGTAGCGTCCCCCGTCAGGCGGCGCCGCGCATTCTCGTCCTGCAGCACGTCAAGGTTCAGGGAACCGTAGCCGTCCGCCGCGAGGATGCCGATCCCCCGGGCCCGGCAGGCAGCGGCCAGATCAGTGACGTCCACGCCCAGCACCACGGGAAGGTGGAACAGGGAGCCCGCCGTCGAACGCACCGCCTTAGGGTTATAGATATCCACGCTGGAGCCGGTGAGGATGACGGCGTCTGCCCCCGCCGAGTCCGCGGCCCGCAGGACCGTTCCGGCATTCCCGGGGTCCCGGACCTGGCAGAGAACGGCGATGAGGCGCGGGCCGGCGTCGAGCACTTCCTCAAGGGTCACGTCCACGAACCGGCAGACAGCAATGATGCCCTGCGGGTTGACCGTGTCCGCCATGGCGGCCAGGACGTCATCGGTGGCCAACCGTGCATTCGTGCCTTCGGCAAGTTCGTCGAATTCCGGAAACCGGTCCAGGCAGGTTTCACTGGCGAAGACCTCGGTGACCACACCGGAGCCTCCCTCGGCGAGGCGCTGTTGATGGAGCTTCAGCGCTTCGCGCACCGCCTGGGGGCCTTCAGCCAGGAACTGTCCGCGCTTTAAACGGGCCGGGCGCCCGGCAAGTTTTGCCACATCCCTGACCCGATCTGCTCGGGGGTTGGAGAGTGGTAAATCCTGCGGGCGCCCGGTTTCGTTCATATAGGAAACTTTAGTGGCTGGCGCCACCTGTTCCTGAACTGCCCCTCCTGCGAGGGAAGGCAGGTGCTGCTAGGCCGTGGCAACCTTCTTGGCGGAGGTGTCGGCGGGCAGCGAGTCCTTGGCAACCTGGACCAGCGCGGCGAAAGCGTTGGCGTCGGAGACAGCCAGCTCGGCCAGCATGCGGCGGTCAACCTCAACCTCAGCGGCCTTCAGGCCCTGGATGAGACGGTTGTAGGTGAGGCCGTTGGCGCGGGATGCAGCGTTGATGCGCTGGATCCAGAGGCGGCGGAAGTCGCCCTTCTTCTTCTTGCGGTCGCCGTAGCTGTACACAAACGAGTGCAGCAGCTGCTCTTTGGCCTTGCGGTACAGGCGTGAACGCTGTCCACGGTAGCCCTTTGCGCGTTCAAGGATAACCCGGCGCTTCTTGTGGGCGTTGACCGCCCTCTTCACACGTGCCACGTGCGTACTCCTTCGAAATTCTGATCCCAAGCATCTACTGCCGGATTTCCGGCGGCCTGAGAAGGCTTTTTGGCAGGTGACTTACACCAGGTGGTGCCAGTCAAAGAACTTGGAAATTAGATGCCGAGCATCTTCCGGATGACCTTGGCGTCGCCCTTGAAGACGATCTTGTCGCCGGCAAGGCGGCGGGTCAGCCTGGAGGACTTGTGCTCGAGGTAGTGGCGGCGGTTGGCCTGCTGGCGGCGCAGCTTGCCGCTGCCGGTCAGCTTGAAGCGCTTCTTAGCACCACTGTGGGTCTTCATCTTCGGCATGGGAACCGATCTCCTTACGTATCCGCAGGCGGGGCCTGCAGTTCTATCGCGCAGCTGCCCCTGGGGGCGGCGTGCTGGTTGCGGACTGCCGGAGGGCGACCTCCGGCAGCTGTGAACTAAGTGGTCTTCTTGCCAGCCGGCTTCGGCACTGCCTTGGGGGCAGGGCGGGCAGCAGGCTTGGGTGCAGCGGGCCTGGCCACCGGCTTCGGCGGAGCAGGGACCGCTGCGGGCTTCGGCGCCGCAGCTGCCGGCTTGGCAGCTTCGGGCTTCGCCGCAGCCGGCCGGGAGGCCGGCGCAGCAGCCTTCGGGGCTTCCTGCTTCGGAGCCGCGGCCTTCGGGGCTTCCTGCTTCGGAGCTTCCTGCTTCGGGGCTTCCTGCTTGGGAGCTTCCTGCTTCGGGGCTTCCTGCTTGGGAGCTTCCTGCTTCGGGGCTTCCTCCTGAGGAGCTTCGGCGGCCTTGGCCGGAGCTTCTTCAGCGGCAGTCTCGACGGCCGGAGCCGCCTCCTGCACGGGAGCCTCGGGCTCTGCTTCCGGTTCCGTCGAGACCGTGAATCCCTCGGGAAGCAGGTCCGCCAGGGACTGCGTCAGGGGTGCCTGGTCGTCGCCGGAAACGTCGATGCGGCCGGATGCCTTGGCTTCGTTCTGTGCCTTCGCTTCGGCCCGCTGAGTGGCGCGGCGTGCTTCGGCCTTGGCTTCAGCCTTGTTTTTCAGCGGCCCCACCACCATGACCATGTTGCGGCCGTCGATGCGGGGGCTGGATTCAACCACGCCGACTTCGGCAACGTCCTCGGCGAAGCGCTGGAGCAGGCGGATGCCCATCTCCGGACGCTGCTGTTCACGGCCACGGAACTGGATCATGGCCTTGACCTTGTCCCCGGCGCCGAGGAAGCGAAGTGCGTGCCCGCGCTTGGTCTCGTAGTCGTGGGTGTCGATCTTGAGGCGGAAGCGGATTTCCTTCAGAACAGTGTTCGTCTGGTTCTTCCGTGCTTCACGTGCCTTGACCGCGGCCTCGTACTTGTACTTGCCGAAGTCCATCAGCTTGCACACCGGAGGCTTCGCCTGAGGTGCAACTTCAACGAGATCAAGGTCGGACTCCGCGGCCAGACGCAGGGCATCCTCAATACGGACGATTCCTACCTGTTCACCTGCAGGGCCGACCAGCCGCACCTCGGGGACGCGGATACGCTCATTGATTCTTGGCTCGCTAATGTTAAAGCTCCTGTGTTGTTGTGGGATCCGGAAAATAGGGAAGGCCCCCAATTGCCGGAGCAATCGAAGGCCTCGAAGACTGGTTGGGCGCGTCCAAAAAGGAACAACACCTTTGGTTCCGGCGTGTGCCGGTTCCGCTGCCAACCAGGTACCCGGCAACCTTGCGTCCCATCTGACTTCAGGAACAGCGGCTGACGCGGGTGGGAGAGAACTCCGCTTGCAAACTGCATGCCATTCTACAGAAAAAATTCCCGACAACGCAGGCGCTGCTGGGAACCTTGATCGTGTGGGCACAATCTCTGAAATAACGACATCCAGTTGGTCTGTGTCAAGCTTACCAGTATGAGCACCCCAGACAGTAATTCACACGTTTTCGAGCCTGCCCGCGCCGGCGGCGATGTCTCCCAGCAGATCCGCGACATTTCCGAAGTGCCGGCCATCGAGGTCATCACCACCGCTGCCGTCCACCTCATGAGTGCAGCCGCCGTCAAACTCGGCCTCGCAGCGGAAGAGAACGCCGAGGAGCTCAAGGACCTGGACGAAGCCCGGAAACTGATCACCGCGCTGGCTGGCCTGGTCACAGCTGCGGCTCCTGAAATCGGCTCCCAGCACGCCGGACCCTTGCGTGACGGCCTGCGGTCGCTGCAGTTGGCCTTCCGCGAAGAGTCGCTGATCCCCGACGCGCCCGGGAAGGGCCCGGGCGAAAAGTACACCGGCGCTGTCAACTGACACTGCCGCAGAACGCCACGCGCACCTCAATAATGACGACGGCGGCGGGCCGGCCTACACGGGCCGCCCGCCGCCGTCGTTGGTTACGGCACGACCAGCATCCTAGGACCATCGATTGCTCCGTAACGGCCGTTCTGGGGCCCGGTAAGGGCCGTAACGCGGCAATCGGTGAAGCGTGAGGGTCAGGCCGCCGACCTGCGGCGCCGCTGGAGGGCCAGCCCGCCCACGCATAATGCGACGCCCGCCGCACCCACCGCGACAAAGCCTCCGGACGGCCCGACCTGGTCGATGAAGACACCCGCCAGCGGAGCGCCGAGCGCCACTCCGGCCGTGAGGGCGGAACCGTACCAGCCCATTGCCTCACCGCGCCTCGCCTCCTCCACGAGGTCCGCCACCTTCTCGGATGCGGACGAGAGTACCGGGGCGCAGAGAAGCCCCGGCAGGATGGCAACGAAGGCCAGGGTCCAGGTGTCCTGGGCGAAGCCCATAGGGATGGTCAGGGCGGCCATGCCCAGGAGCAGGACAATGGGCGGGATGGGCCGGTGCATGGCACCGTAGATGAGCCCGCCCACTACGGAGGCTGCGCACCAGAACAGGAAGACGACGCCGATTTCGGCCTGGTGTCCGCCTGTTTCCAGCGCTGCGACGATTCCCACGTCGGTGCCGCTAAGAACCATTCCTGTTCCGGCGGCAACCGCGAAGAGTGCTGCCACAGTGGCGGTGAACCACGTGAAGTTCACAGCCACTTTCTCCCTCAAGCCGGGGCTGCGGGCAGTGCGGTCAGCCGCCGGGGCCAAGTCCGCGACCGCTTCCTGCAGGTGGGCGGGCGCGGTGGCGACTACGGCGGCCTCGGCCGCGCGCTGCTGGTCCGCCTCCCGGCCGTCAGCGGTTGTGGCGCTGCGGGTGGGCGGGTTGAACCACATAAGGAACAGGCCGGCCAAGGATGTGGAAACGCCCACAATCGTCAGGCCTGCAACACTGAAACCGCTGGTGGCGACGATCGCTCCGGCGGCAGGACCGATCATAAACACCACTTCGGTGGTGATCGCGTCGAGGGCGAAGGCGGTGCGGCGCTGGTCTCCGTCGGCCAGCACGCCCAAGGACTGCCGCACCACACTGAAGATGGGCAGGGTGAGGAGTCCGCCCACGAAGACTAACGGCAGGAGCCACTGGTAGGACACGTGGGGGACAACGGACCAGATGACGGTCTCGGACACCACCGAAGGAATCAAGGCCTTGCGCAGGCCCACCGTGTCCACCCGGCGGCCCCGCCAGGGCGCACCAAGGGCGATGCCGATGGTCATCACGGCCGCGGCTGCGCCGGCAGCGGCGTATCCCTGGCCGAGGGTGAGGACGATGTGCAGGGTCAGCAGAACACCGGCTGCCGAGTGCGGAATACGGGCGATCATGCCCACAAGGAGCAGCCGCCTGATGGGCCGCACGGCGAGCAAATCCCGGTAGAGGGCGAAATTCACTAAAGAATCCTTCGGTCTGCCGCAGCCGGCCGAGGATCCCCCTCCCCGCCGCAGCTAGTGGACAGCGCGCCGCAGTTTTATCTCGATGGAGTCGACCCGCTCACCAAACAATACATTCCGCGACCACTCAGCCTGGAGTCCGGCCACGAGCACCTGGACGGCGGCGGCGTCCAGGCCGTCCTCAAGGTACAGGACCACCTGCAGCTCAGGGCCGGAGCCCCCGCCGGCGAGGATGGCGCCATCAGCCGTGCGGGCTGCCACTCCCCTGCCCGGCAGGAGCTCCAGGCTCCGCACCGCGGGGAAGCCGGCTGCAGCATGCTGCATCTCGCGGACGAGGGCGTGATCCGTGTACGACGGGATCCAGTCCTGCTGCTGGGCCAGGGCCCACAGGGCGGGCCGCCGGACCACAAACGTCACCGCCGAGCCCGGGTCCAGGACCAGCAGTTCGGCTCCTTCGGCCACGGCGGAAAGGGCTGCGCGGGCGGCGTAGACCGCTACCGGCCGCGCCTCGGGATGCCAGGAGCTGAGGGCCTCCGCGGAGGTGAATGCCGGCATGGCGGTCCTGCCGTCGGCGGCCTTGAGGGTCACCAGGGCCATGTCCGCCTGTTTGTCGGCGTGCAGGCCGTCCTGGCCTTGGGCTTCTTCGGCGAGCTGGGCAACGATCGGGATAAAGACGCGGGCGGTGGCGAGGGCGGCGACCACGGCTGCTTCGTCCCCCTGTCCTGCCTGCAGGGCCGCGACGGCGGAGAGGTAGCCGGCGTCGGCCAGTCCGTCGTCGTTATCGAAGTTGTGGATCCTGGCGTGCTCCCCCGCCAGGCTGCGGCCCGCCCAGGGCTGGCCGGCAGAGTCAGTGGCACCACCGGCGCCGGCGAGTGCTGCGGCAATATGGCCGGGGAGGTGGCGTTGCGGAGGGGTGCCGGATCCGGCTTCGGTGCTGGCCATGGCGTTGCCCGGGTTGGCCTGGCTGCCTAGCGCCGGCCGGCGACGTCGAGGGCTTCGGGCAGCGTAAAGGCTCCCGCGTACAAGGCCTTGCCCACAATGGCTCCTTCAACGCCCAGTGGCACCAGGGACCGAAGCACCTTGAGGTCATCCAGGCTCGAAATACCTCCCGAGGCCACCACGGGCTTGCCGGTCTTTTCGACCATTTGGCGGAGCAGCTCCACGTTGGGCCCCTGCAGGGTCCCGTCCTTGGTCACGTCGGTGACCACGTAGCGGGAGCACCCGGCTTCCTCGAGCCTGCCCAGGACGTCCCAGAGGTCCCCGCCTTCCTTGGTCCAGCCGCGGCCGGCCAGCGTGGTTCCGCGGACATCGAGGCCGACGGCGATTTTGTCACCGAAGCGTTCGATGGCCCGGCGGGTCCACTCCGGGTTTTCCAAAGCTGCTGTGCCCAGGTTCACCCGGGCGACGCCCAGGTCCAGCGCCGCTTCGAGCGATGCGTCGTCGCGGAGGCCGCCGGAGAGTTCCACCTTGATGTCCAGCCGGCCCACAACTTCCCGCAGCAGCTCCGCGTTGGATCCACGGCCGAAGGCAGCGTCAAGGTCAACCAGATGGACCCATTCCGCACCCTGCTGCTGCCAGTTCAGGGCCGCTTCCAGCGGGGTGCCGTAACTCGTTTCGCTGCCCGCTTCACCCTGGACCAGCCGCACGGCCTGGCCGTTGACGACGTCGACGGCGGGCAGCAGTTCAAGAACCGGCAGGTCGGTAGCGGTGTTCATCAAAATCCTCGAGGTTGGGGGAACGGACGGGCAGGCTGCGGCCAGTTGGCCGGCAGTGTGCGGCTAGTTGGCCGGCAGCGTCAGCAGATAGGCGGCAAGCAGTGCCATACCCGCCAGGACGTAGAAGGAAACCTGGGTCCAGAGAGGTTTGCGCTGCTGCCGGAAGGAAATACCGCCGCCGATGAGAAGGCCGGCGAGGCCCATCAGCAGGACGGACCACATTTAGGCGTCGCCGCCGGCGGGGGTGGGCCTGCGGAGGGCTTCCACCCAGTTGCGCAGGAGCTGCGCACCGGCGTCGCCGGACTTTTCCGGGTGGAACTGGGTTGCACAGAGCGGCCCGTTCTCAACAGCGGCGATGAACGGAGCGCCGTGCTCCGACCAGGTGACCAGGGGCGCGGCCATCCGCGGCTGGACAACCTCGAAGTTCCATTCCTGCACGCCATAGGAGTGCACGAAGTAGAACCGCTCGTCCTCGACGCCGGCAAACAGTTTTGAGCCTTCCGGTAC